>NZ_JASF01000005.1:0-327686 GCF_000622405.1 Sulfitobacter donghicola DSW-25 = KCTC 12864 = JCM 14565 | reverse complement strand
AGATGTGCGATGCGATCCGCTCATATGCGCCCGGTTTCATTTTCACCACGTCACTGCCGCCAGCGGTAGCGGCAGGTGCGGCGGCATCGGTTGCCTTTCTAAAGCGCTCTCCTGAATTGCGTGAAAAGCACCAGCAACAGGCAAAAGCGCTCAAGCTGCGTCTCAAAGGATTGGGGCTGCCGATCATCGATCACGGAAGCCATATCGTTCCTGTGATGGTTGGCAATCCAGTCCATACCAAACTGCTGTCGGACATGTTGTTGGATGAACATGGCATTTACGTGCAGCCGATCAATTTCCCAACGGTCCCGCGCGGGACCGAAAGGCTGCGATTCACACCCTCGCCAGTACACGGTCCGCGGGAAATGGATGCGCTTGTGAGTGCAATGGACGGGCTTTGGGCCCATTGTGCGCTGAATCGTGCCGAACAAGCTGGTTAACAAGCCAATTACTCGCTAATATCTTTGCACTATGCTAACATTAGCCTAACAAGACGCGTGACGAATCAAGATATTTGGTTGTCAAAGGCGCGGCAGGCACAAAAACTAGACTAGGGCATTTGTATGATAGGGCGTTGGGCCTCCAAGAAAGTAGAAGCCGAGGATGTCAAACCATCAGGTTTTGACGCCTTTGAATTACGTCTTGGTGATCTAATGCGCGGCGAGCGTGCAACGCTTGGGAAATCTCTGTTGGATGTCCAACGCGAGTTGCGGATCAAAGCTTCCTATATCGCGGCGATCGAAAATGCCGATCCAGATGCCTTTGACACACCTGGGTTTATTGCTGGCTACGTGCGATCATATGCGCGCTATCTTGATATGGACCCTGACAAGGCGTTCGATGCGTTTTGTAACGAAAGCGGGTTTAGCGTTGCCCATGGTATGTCTGCCGAAGCCTCTGTGGTTAACAAACCCACACGCGAAGAGCGGCTGAGCAAAACAAACGAACATGATATTTTCTCGCGCCCTGCGATGCCTTTCGCGCCAACTGGCGATGGTGTGTTCGCACGGATTGAACCTGCGGCGATTGGCTCTTCTTTGGTGCTGGTCGCCTTGATCGCAGCCATCGGTTTTGGCGGGTGGAGCGTTTTGAAGGAAGTTCAGCGCGTACAGGTTTCCCCTGTGGATCAAACGCCTGTTGTCCTTTCTGATTTGGACCCGTTGCAAGCAAGCCTTCCGTCTCAACCAACGCTCGATAATGGCGTGGCGCCAAATACGGCTGTTCTAGCTGATGCACCACGGGTTGAGGCGCTGGATCGTCTGTATCGGCCTGCGGCGCTTGACGTGCCTGTTCTTGTTGCGCGTGACGCGCCCATCGCCTCACTTGATCCGCGCACTGGCGGCTTGTTTGAGACGCCGGTTGGCCCGAACGCAACAACAAGCCCAGATCGGTTGGCCGCTGCTGTGGATGGCGCGATTAGCGATGTTTTGGCAGAAGGTTCGGCAGCGACAGGGGGGCTTACTGTTCCTCAGGTTCTTGAAGGTCCAGCACCAGCCGTTCAAGTTGTCGCAACCAGTGAAACATGGGTGCGTGTGACAGCTGCCGATGGCACCAACATCTATGAAAAAGTAATGCAAAAGGGCGATACGTTCGACGTTCCTGCCCTTGAAGAGGCGCCTTTGCTGCGCACGGGCCAAAGCGGCGCGGTTTACTTTGTGATGAATGGCGAATTCTTCGGCCCTGTCGGCGGGCGCGGCAGCGTTACCTCTAACGTGCCTTTGCACCAGCAAGCATTGGCCGAGCTGTATGAACCCGCACAACCGGGTGAAGACAGTGCCTTGGAAGTCATGGTCGCCGAAATGCGCGCGGCAGCAGAAGCACCAGCGGAAACAACGGACCAAGACCAGTAAACGTTTGGCCGTTTCGCCGTAATCCTTCCCCTTTGACCCAGCTTACCATTGCAGCCACCTTCCTGCGAAGTTAGGTGATGTATGTCTGAACTGTTTCGTGAGGCTGACATGTCGCTTAATCACATCCGTCCGTGGCGCAATATTTACCGTCGAAAATCCCGCCAGATTATGGTGGGGAATGTCCCTGTAGGTGGGGATGCGCCGATCTCGGTGCAGACGATGACCAATACGCTCACCACTGATGCGCGTGCGACCATCGCGCAGGTGCAGGCCGCAGCCGAGGCGGGTGCAGATATTGTGCGGGTTTCTGTCCCCGATGTAGAAAGCTCAACCGCGTTGAAAGAGATCATACGCGAAAGCCCTGTGCCAATCGTTGCGGATATCCATTTCCACTATAAACGCGGGATCGAAGCCGCCGAAGCGGGCGCCGCTTGCCTGCGCATTAATCCCGGAAATATCGGTGACGAAAAGCGCGTGAAAGAAGTAATCAAAGCTGCACGCGACAACAATTGCTCGATCCGCATTGGCGTAAACGCAGGGAGCTTGGAAAAGCACCTGCTAGAAAAATACGGTGAGCCATGCCCCGACGCGATGGTCGAAAGCGGCTTGGATCATATCAAGATCCTACAAGATAACGATTTTCACGAATTTAAAATCAGCTGCAAAGCCTCGGATGTCTTTATGGCCGCTGCCGCCTATCAGCAATTGGCCGAAGCCACGGATGCGCCCATCCACCTCGGCATTACCGAAGCGGGTGGCCTGATCTCTGGCACGGTGAAATCGGCCATCGGTATGGGGAACCTGCTGTGGAACGGTATTGGCGATACAATCCGTGTCTCGCTATCGGCTGATCCTGTTGAAGAAGTGAAAATGGGTTTTGAGATTCTCAAATCCCTAGGCCTGCGCCACCGCGGCGTGAACATTATTTCCTGCCCTTCCTGCGCGCGTCAGGGGTTTGACGTGATCAAAACCGTTGAAGAGCTTGAGAAACGTCTGGAGCACATTAAAACCCCGATGAGCCTGTCGATCATCGGTTGTGTTGTGAATGGCCCGGGTGAGGCGCTGATGACGGATGTCGGCTTTACCGGAGGCGGTGCGGGTTCGGGGATGGTGTATCTGGCGGGCAAGCAAAGCCATAAACAGGACAACGCCCAAATGGTCGATCACATCGTCGAGCAGGTAGAAGCCCGCGCAGAGGCGATAGAGGCGGAAAAAGCCAAAGAGGCCTAACGCATCCCAAGGCCCATCTGCATCAGCATCTTGCGAACAGGGGCCGCGCCATACAGCGCGCTCAGGCCAGCGGCACGTGCATCTCTGGCTAGGGTTCCGGCGGCTTGGCTTGTGCGGTTGAGCAGATCAATGCCACGCACACGCAGGGTAATATCGCCATAGCGCGCCTTGTGATAAGCTTCGAGCATCGCAGCATCGCCCAAGCCTTCTGGCCGCTGCTCAGCGAGGTCCAGCAGGGTTGCGATATCATTCAATGACATGTTCAGCCCCTGCGCGCCGATAGGCGGGATCACATGGGCGGCTTCTGCAATCAAGGCAACGCGCTCACCACTAAGGCGTTGTGCGTGCTGCGTGATGATTGGCCACACCTGACGGGGGCTTACCAGCGTGAGGGGGCCAAAATGGTTGCAGGAGCGCGCCGAGGCAAGTTCCTCGAAGGTGCTGGTGTCCATTTCCATGCGCTCATTCGCAAGGCGGCCATCGTCCATCCAAACAATCGCTGAACAGGGCTTTCCCTCATGATCTGGCAGGGGGACCAAGGTGAAAGGCCCGCCGGTGCGGTGCACTTCGGTTGAAACATTCTGATGGGGAAAAGGGTGCGTGGCTGCAAAGACAATCGCCTTTTGCCCATACCGCTGCGTATGGACGCCAATCCCCGCCGCCGACCGCATGGCTGAATTTCGCCCGTCTGCTGCGATGACCAGTTTCGCCTCAACGCGGGAACCGTCACTAAGGGTCACCTTGGCGCCCCCTTCACGGGTGAACAAACGCGCCGTGCCAATACCCGATCGGAAATCGACCGTATCCAGCCCGTCTAAACGGGCCAGCATTTCACGGCGCAGCAGCCAGTTGGGAAAATTCCAACCGAACGGGGCGTCTGAAATTTCTGAGGCATCAAATTCGCGGCTGACACGTGGCTCGGCCTCTAGACCGCCTGCATCAATGATCCGCATGACCTGCAACGCCGCAGCATGTGGGGCCAAGGCATCCCATAGGCCTGCGCGCTCTAACAAAGCCTTGGCGGGTTGCAGCATCGCGGTAGAGCGCAGATCGGCACCCTGTGCCGCGGCGTTTGTTACAGGTGGAGTTGGCTCAACACAGATCACGCTGAACCCAGCGTTGCCAAAGGCAGCAGCAGCCGTAAGCCCCGCAATGCCGCCACCGGATATCAGTATGTCACAGGTGTTTGTCATAGCCGGTTCTCTTTTTAAGTCAGCTGATCCAAGAATGTAGATAGGTTGTCTGTGTGGAATTGAACATGCGGCGCGTCGGCGCGGGTAGGGGCCACATGCACAGTGCGCATGCCGATTTCATGGGGGACAGCCAGATTGCGGGGATCATCCTCAAACATTGCTGCAACTTGGGGTTCGAGCTGATCCAATTCAAACACCGCGTCAAAGGCCTCCCTCTCGGGTTTGGGCAGAAACCCTGCATGCTCAACACCGTATACAGCATCAAAAATGCCAGACAAACCGCGCGCACTCAGAACACGTTCGGCATAGGGGGCCGAACCATTGGTATAGACGATCCGCCGACCGGGAAGGGCACGGATACGGGCGGCAAGCGTGGGGTCGGGGGTGAGGCTGTCCATGGATATATCGTGGACGTCCACAAGATACGGTTCGGGGTCGACGTCGTGTTCGCGCATCAATCCGGCCAATGTGGTGCCATGCGTCCTCCAATAATGCTTGCGCAACCGATCCGCTTCGGCGTGATCGACACCTAATGTATCCATCACCCAAGAGGTCATGCGGACTTCGATCTGATCAAACAGGCGCGCCTGTGGTGGATAAAGCGTGTTATCCAGATCAAAGACCCAAGTGGAGACATGTGAGAAAGCATCGCGAGGCATAACCTGTCGTAGGCTGCGCGACCATTGCGCGCAAGGGGTAGGCGTAGCGAAATGCAACGGTTAAGGTGCCGAGAAACTTCATGAAAGGGCTGCCGATGCCCCCCGCCACAGTAAACAGCCGCTCGGGTAACACCGATGCTTATTCGATGATCCTAGATGCGATTGACACAGGCAGCTACCGCCCCGGTGACCGTCTGGTCGAAAGCGAGCTGGCCGAACGTTTTGGCGTGTCACGGACACCTATCCGCGAGGCGCTTCAGCGGTTAGAGACGCAATCCTTATTGGTTCGGGATGGCCGCAGCCTGATCGTTGCATCCTTGGATCACAATCAAATGGCAGAGCTATATGTGGTGCGCGGTGAGTTGGAAGGCCTTGCTGCGCGTCTGGCTGCACGGAACGCAACGGAAGAAGAGGTGAAACTGCTTCGCGAGATGGTCGAAGCTGATAACGCGTTGATGGATCACCCCGCCGCGCTGGCCCGCGCGAACAGGCGCTTTCATAAGCAAATCCATTTGGCCTCTCACAACAGGTTTTTGGTTCAGCAATTGGACCTTGTCCACCGTTCAATGGCCTTGATGGCAACGACATCCTTGGCGGTTGTCGGGCGCGGCGCCATAGCGCAAAGCGAGCATGACCAAATCGTTTCAGCCATTGAGGCACGCGATGGTGATGCAGCGGATGCAGCCCTGCGCGCTCATATCTCGGTCGCGTTCACAACGCGCCTGAAACAAGAAGCGGAAAAGCGCGAAGCCGAAAGTTAACCGCCCGATCGGGTTACGCCGTGCTGGGTTTTGTCCCAGTAAAAGGGGGCAACCACCATTTCTTTTAGCGCTTTATAGGATGAAATTGCGGCCATCGGGAAATATAGCGGGATGGTAAAGACATAGGGCATCAAATGGCGATGCTCTTTGCGCGAGACTGCCGCCATCGAGATGGCAAGGTTAACCACCGCGGCCCCCAAGAAAAACCAAGCCATCCCAACCGCAACAGGTTCACCCATGGTTGTTGCAACAGGGTGTTCAAACCCTGCAAGTGTGATCCAGAATGGCCACAACAGTGGCGCGCAGGCGAATTGGACAAATGTCGCAAACAAAAGCGTCTGAACGCCAAGAAAACGGATGAAACCCAGTTCACGGAGCAGGGCACGGGGGCGGCGCATGTGCACCAACCACGTCACCAGAAAACCCTTGAGCCAACGAGAGCGCTGTTTCACCCACGGCCACGCACGGCAATTTGCCTCTTCGTAGGTGACGGTCGGGATCAGTTCGGTCACGTAACCATGCCGCGCCAGCCTGATCCCCAGATCCGCATCTTCGGTTACGTTATGCGCGTCCCATCCCCCTAATTTTTCCAAAATGTCGCGCCGGAAAAACAATGTCGTTCCACCCAAGGGGATAACCAACCCCAGCTGCGCAATACCCGGCAGGATCATCCGCCACCACGTGGCGTATTCAATGGAAAAACACCGCGCGAGCCAATTTGCGCGGGGGTTGTAATAGTCAAGCATCCCTTGAACGCAGGCGACATTCTCTGGTGCTTCGTGGAAACGGGTGACAACTTTTTCAATCTGATCCGGCTCTGGGGCGTCTTCTGCATCCCAGACCCCGATGATCGAACCCTGACAAAAGTCGAGCGCGTAATTCAAAGCGCGGGGTTTGGTGGTTAGCTTCCCCTCTGTAGGCACTTCGACAACACTTATCCAGTTGGGCATTTCAGTTCTGGCGATGGTTTCTTTTGTGATGGTGTCATGTGCCTCAAGGACCAAAACGACTTCTAGCAATGATTTTGGATAGGTGAGCCGAGAGAGGCGTTGAATCAGCTTTCCGGCGATCTCTTCCTCTTTGAGAAGGGGTACCAACACCGAAACTTTGGGAGATCGAAACGCGCGCCCCTCACCACGCGCCAATGGGGGAGTAGGTTGCGAAATCTTGGACATCTGGGCCAAAAAGGCCGCTGTCTTTAGCACGATGCTCATCACGAGGGTGGTGAAGGCAAATAACATGCCAACCGTGATCGTCCATGCCGGAGCAAATAGGAGGGCTAAAAGCAGAGAGGCAAGAACAAGACCTGCAAGGGGTTTGCGCCATGTTGAATCAAGCTCCCAGTTTCGGCAGCTTTCAATGGCGGGCACCCGTGTTGAGGCCCGCGCCGCCAATTCGCCACCAAAAATGACCGTGATCTGGTCGCGGATTTGTTTGTTACTGACCAGCACCGGCAACATGTGCCGCCCGTGCTCTCCCATACATTTTTTCAGGGCCTCGAAATGATCGGGATGATTGGTGCCAACCATCAAAACATCGCCTATCTTACACCACGGGACGCAACGGTGTTTCAGGCACAATCCAGAGGGGAGCGCACTGCCCAATGACGGGTCGGGAAGGGAGGCTGAATGCTCGGCGAGGGGAATATTGCTTTGTCTGGAAACAGATTGCATGACCTCTTGGGGGGAGGCTAACCCCTCGGCCACCAAGATTTCACCCAAGGGCGCGTCAATGTGGCGTTGTAACTCCAACGCGTGAACCAGATCATTCTGGGTTATGGTGCCCGCATTTACCAACAACCGCCCCAACGGCAACCTTTCCACGGGTGGGGTTGCTGCCTGCGGAAATGGCAACCGCAGGAGTAGGTCGCTCATCGCGCTACCGCCTGAAATTACATTGAACCGGATCAATGAATCTCAAACGGACCTTAACAATTGATTAATTTGTTAAGGGGGGGGCGCTAGGGCATTCAGTTTTCTTAGGCTTTGGCGGCCATCGCTTCGGCAAACCGCTCAAACAGATAAAAGCTGTCTTGTGGGCCTGGGGAGGCTTCGGGGTGGTGCTGAACCGAATAAACCGGACGGTTTTCTAGGCGGATACCACAATTGGAACCATCAAACAGCGAGCGGTGGGTCTCGACCACACCTTCTGGTAACGACTGGCTGTCCACGGCAAAGCCGTGGTTCATCGAGGTGATCTCGACCTTGCCTGTATCCATGTCTTTCACTGGGTGGTTTGCGCCGTGGTGGCCGTGGCTCATCTTGATCGTGCGCGCGCCCAAGGCAAGGGCCAGCATCTGGTGGCCAAGGCAGATCCCGAAAACAGGAAGCTCTGTCTTATCAAGGACATCGTTGATCATCGGCACGGCATAGGCACCTGTCGCGGCCGGATCACCCGGGCCGTTAGACAAGAAGACGCCGTCAGGGTTATGCGCCATCACATCGTCATATGTGGCGGTCGCTGGCAAAACGGTGACGTCACAGCCTGCAGAGGCAAGGCAGCGCAGGATGTTGCGCTTTGCGCCATAGTCGATTGCGACGACTTTGTGCTTTGGCTCGGTCTGGGGGGCGTAACCGTCGGGCCACGCCCAACGCATCTCGTTCCAGCGATAGGATTGGGCGCAAGTCACGTCTTTGGCCAGATCCATACCCTCAAGCCCAGCAAAGTCGCGCGCGGCCGCGACAAGGGCCTCAACATCAAAGTTACCATCAGGATCATGAGCAAGAGCAGCATGCGGCGCACCCTGTTGGCGGATCGCACGTGTAAGGCGGCGTGTATCAATGCCGCCAATCGCGATACGCCCACGGGCGGTCAGCCAAGCAGACAGATCTTGGGCCGCACGCCAGTTGCTTGGCTCGGTCGGCATCCATTTCACAACCATTCCCGCAGCAACCGGATCAGCGGTTTCATCGTCTTCGGGTGTTGTGCCCGTGTTGCCGATGTGGGGGAAGGTAAAGGTAACGATCTGCCCCGCATAAGATGGGTCAGTCATGATTTCCTGATAACCGGTCATCGCAGTGTTAAAGCACATCTCGGCAACGGTCTGGCCAGTGGCGCCAAAGCCGATGCCGTAAAATACGGATCCGTCAGCGAGGGCAAGGCAAGCGGTTGGGTGTGCAGGAGCAGCGGTGGCCATGGTAGGATCCTTTGCGGGTGGGGCCAGCAGACGGCCCAAACATGTATGAAGTGCCTGCCAGCTGATTTGGCAAACGAATGCAACCTATAGCGCTGCCGTGACAGGGTCAAGATTGCGTGTAAAATGAAAGATTGTTTATTAACAGTGTCTTAGCGGGTCTAGCCTGCATTGCATGTAAAGAGTGAATTCGCTAGTGTCTGCGCTCTTGTTCTGACCACAAATAAAGGCGCCCCATGGACCTTCGTAACCGTATTGGTACTTCTCTTAAACAAGCCATGAAAGACAAAGCCGCTGAACGGCTGTCTACCCTAAGGCTGGTAAATGCCGCGATAAAAGACAAAGACATCGCCGCACGCGCCGAAGGCAATGACGATGGTGTGGGTGAAGCCGAAGTTCTGGCGATTCTTGGCAAGATGGCCAAGCAACGTGTAGAATCAGCGCGCGCCTATGAAGAAGGCGGCCGCCTTGACCTTGCAGAGCGTGAGCGCTCCGAGATCGAAGTGATCGAAGAATTCCTGCCCCGCCAGCTGGACGAAGATGAAACCAAAGCGGCCGTTGACGCCGCTGTTGCCGAAGTCGAAGCCAGCTCGATCCGTGACATGGGTAAAGTCATGGGCGTGCTCAAGGCGAAATACACAGGCCAGATGGATTTTGGCCGCGTTGGGCCGATGCTAAAAGAGCGCCTGTCGAACTGATCAGCGCCGCAAAGCTCTTTGCAGATCGTCGAACAGGGCGATCCGCTCTTCCTCACTTAGAAATGCACCAATCTCAACTTCGCGGCCTTTGCCGCGAAGGGTGACGTAATGGGGAACCGGCCCTTCGCTGTCGTATTTTGTGACTTGGGTCCAATAGCGGTCACAATCCCATTCCTGAACATCGCCATTTGGATTGGTCCGCCTCAGGTGGGCCATCGTGTCATCCAGCACCAGCTCTTCGTTGATCTGGCGGGATTTGTGGTTGCGCTGTAGCGCCCAGTACATGCCCCAAACCGCAGCAAGCGTAAAAGGCAGCATCCCCCAAAGGATCGGCGACCCCAGCAACCCCAGCACTGGAATGGTGATCATCGTGAATGTCGCCAAGACGAAGGATGCCATCCCGCGTGCAGGCAGGGAGTTATGCGGCCATAGCACCATCGTCTGCGGTGTGTCTTGGGGGGGAGAGGTCCATTTATACGGCATAAGGCCTTTGTACTGGAGCGGGGGGTTAGATCAATGCGACAAACAGGAGCGTGCTCAGGTTTGGTTGTGGCGCGGAAAGAGCAGCCAGATAGCTCGGATAAACATCACAGTCACAAGGCCAAGCGACAGAGACTCGACCAGCTGAAAACGCGTTGCGGTGAGGGTTGCTGCAGTGGAGGCGGTAACAGTCAACGCAAGCGCCAAAGCCAAAGTCGTGTCGATGCGGTGATCTACAATGTTGCTTTGGCTCTCAACCACCCAATATAGCGGGGTGAGCATGGTCAGGCCGATCATGGAATACCCCATGAGATTGATTTCGAACACGAGCTCAAATGTCTCGAAGTCTTTGTTGCTTTGGGCGAGAAGGCCCAGCGTGGCTGAGATCAACACAGCCGTGACAAAACAAATACTGAAAAGCAGCAAGGTGAGGTGGCCTGCGGGGCCAAGATTGCGCTGGGTGGCGATCATCTGGGGCAGCAACATGCCTGTGATAACAAATAGTATCGTCATTTCGATCCGCGCGTCCTTGTCGGGGTGGGGGGCTGATACACTGCAACCAGCGAAGATACCAAAAGAAAAGGGCCCCAACCGCCGTTGGAGCCCTTTGTATTTTACTGCATCAAGCGCTTAGTGGCTTGGCGCTTTGTCCCAGTCAGACTGCACTGGCAGCTGCTCGAATGTGTGCTCTGGTGGTGGGGATGGAAGGGTCCATTCCAACGTGTCAGCAAATTCGTTCCATGGGTTGGCTGCGGCGCTGCGTGCACCACGTGTTAACGTCCAGATCATTACGCCAAAGAAGAAGACGAATGAACCAAAGGACAGGAACGCACCAAGGCTAGACCACCAGTTCCAGTATGCAAATGCATCAGGATAGTCGATGTAGCGACGCGGCATGCCCTGACGACCCAAGAAGTGCTGTGGGAAGAAGGTCAGGTTTGCACCGATGAACATTGCCCAGAAGTGAACCTTACCAGCCCATTCAGGATACATGCGGCCAGACATCTTTGGCAGGTAGAAGTAGATACCAGCGAAGATGGCAAAGATCGCACCCAAGGACATAACGTAGTGGAAGTGTGCAACCACATAGTAGGTGTCATGGTAGTAACGGTCGACCGCGGCCTGTGACAGAACAATGCCTGTAACGCCACCAACGGTGAACAGGAACAAGAAACCGAAGGCCCAAAGCATAGGTGTTTTGAATTCAATCGAACCACCCCACATTGTGGCGATCCAAGAGAAAACCTTTACCCCTGTTGGAACCGCAATAACCATCGTAGCCAGCATAAAGTAGGCCTGTTGGTTCAGCGTCATACCGACGGTGTACATGTGGTGTGCCCAAACAACAAAGCCCAAGACGCCGATCGCGATGATCGCCCAAACCATTGGCAGGTAGCCAAAGATAGGCTTGCGAGAGAATGTTGCGATCACGTGGCTGATGATACCAAAGCCAGGCATGATGATGATGTACACTTCTGGGTGTCCGAAGAACCACAAAATGTGCTGGTACAGAACCGGATCACCGCCGCCAGCTGGGTCGAAGAAGGCGAAACCAAAGTTGCGATCCATCAGCAACATGGTGATCGCGCCAGCCAGAACAGGCAAGGACAACAGAATCAACCAGCTTGTGACAAAGATCGACCATGAGAACAGCGGCACTTTGAACAGGGTCATGCCAGGGGCACGCATGTTCAGGAATGTCGTGATCATGTTGATCGCGCCAAGAATAGAGGACGCACCCGATACGTGAACCGCAAAGATCGCAAAGTCCATCGACATGCCACCTTCTTTAACCGACAGCGGCGGGTAAAGAACCCAGCCAACACCGGAACCGGCCTGACCGTTACCGCCTGGCATGATGACGGAACATACAGCCAAAGAAGTACCAGCAACATACAGCCAGAAAGACAGGTTGTTCATACGTGGGAACGCCATGTCAGGCGCGCCGATCTGCAACGGCATCAGATAGTTGCCGAAACCACCAAAGAGGGCAGGAATAACAACAAAGAACATCATCAGAATACCGTGACCGGTAATCAGAACGTTCCAGAGGTGCCCGTTAGGGGTACAGGTTGCCGCGGAATCAGCGACGAAACGCGCGCCTTCCAGACACATGTATTGAACACCAGGGTTCATCAGTTCCAAACGCATGTACACTGTAAATGCGACAGAAATGAATCCGACCAATGCGGAGACGATCAGGTACAGAATACCGATGTCTTTGTGGTTAGTGGACAAGAACCAGCGCGTGAAAAATCCACGCTCGTCTTCATGGTCGTGCCCGTGAATGGCTGCGTCTGCCATGCGGTGCCTCCTCAAGTAATATTAAAATGCAGACACACTTGTTGATAAAGTGGTCTGCGGACTTCCAGCCCTTCTAAAAGCAACAGGCCCACAGGGCAATGGGCGCGATGGTCGCAGGGACAAGTATTTTCAAGTATTCCAACACATATTTTTCACAGATTGACGCCTTGGTGATGTTTGATTGCGGGGTGAGGGTTTTGTCGGTCAAAGCAGTAAACAAAAGGAAAATTAAGCAAAAGATAGCTCGCGCGGCCCATGGCTGCTAAAAATATGCGGCTTTTTGAATGTGAAAAGAGGGATTTCCCCGAACGGGCGCGCTTTCTTAGGTGCCCAAACCTGCCGGAAAAAGCGGGTTTTGGAAAACTTCAGATATTTGATCGATCTGGGATTCGGTGCCGTTTTTTGGGGCGTGCGCCGAACCGAAGGCTCTGGATTTCGAGCGAATCAATTTTTGCGGCCATTGGGCGCTGTTCTGGGCGAAAATCCTTCCCAAGACCTAGGATGTCGCCTCGATCGTGACAGGCTGCTCGCCAAAAATCTGGGCAAAGCTGCTGCGCAGGGCAAGGTCCGCATCTTCCATCGTCACAGGAAGCCCCAGATCAACAAGGCTAGTCACACCGTGATCTGTAATGCCGCAAGGTACGATTCCGTCGAAATGCCCCAGATCGGGTTCGACGTTCAGGGATATACCGTGAAAGCTGATCCACTTGCGCAAGCGAATGCCAATCGCGGCAATCTTATCCTCTGCGGGTTGGCCAGCGGCGGTCAGGGGCTTTTCAGGGCGCGTGACCCAGACACCAACGCGCCCGTCGCGGATTTCGCCAGTTACATTGAATTGGGCCAAGCTCGAGATTACCCAATTTTCCAGCTGCTGCACGAAAAGACGCACATCATGCCCGCGCGCGCCGACATTTAGCAAAACATACGCAACCCGTTGCCCCGGACCATGATAAGTATACTGCCCACCTCGTTTTGTTGGAAAAACGTCAAAGCGGTCAGGGTCGGTCAAATCTGTGGGCTTTGCTGAGGTTCCCGCCGTATACAGTGGCGGGTGTTCGACCAGCCAGATACATTCGTTTGCAGTGCCAGCATGAATGGCCGCAACGCGGGCCTCCATCCAAACTTCAGCGGTTTTATAGTCGGTGAGACCGGAAGACGTGATCCATTCTATCATGCACGATACTTACCCCGCGCCCCGCGCATTCACCAGCATCAGTTTGCACCGGTTTTTGAAATATGGAGCGATCGTAAGGGCAGGCCACGTAAATCTGGGGCGGGAAGCTTCGAACGCCATTTTGCCTCTTGAGGTATAGTGCAACCCGCGCTATTGGGTGCCTCACCATCCATGGCGTGCGGTCGTGGCGGAATGGTAGACGCGCAGCGTTGAGGTCGCTGTGGGGTAACACCCGTGAGAGTTCGAGTCTCTCCGACCGCACCAAATCTTCCTTAAGAAATACAGGCTGGCGCGGTTAGAGTTTTCTCAAATCGCTCGATGAATTCCAGAAAAATGGCCAATTCTTCTGCTGTGAACGCAGCCTTTATGTTGTCCCGACGGGCCTTCATCGCGGGCGCGGCCTGATCAAATGCCGCATGCCCCGTTGGGGTCAACGCGACGAGCGTTTGGCGTTTGTCTGTTGTGTCTTGGGATAAATCAACAAAACCCTTTGCCTGCATTTGCGGTAACGCGCGGCTGACCAAGGAATGATCGCACCGCTGGATTGCTGCAATGTCTCTGACGGTGAGGGGGCCTGCCTCGTTTAGATCCCATAAAACGCGCCATTCGACGACGGATAAAGAGCCGGAGGTTTTTAAACATTTATGGGCGTGCGCCCGAGAGTTGGCTGTCGCGGCGGATAAGCGGCTAAATAGGTTGGTATCCTGGTTGCGCTTTTGCGCTGCGACACGGTCCTGACGCGTCAATCTTGTATTTTTGGTCATGTCGTCCTCCCACCGAAAGTAGAGCAGTAAATTTTTTTAGTGACAAGTCATATAATTTTTGCAACCGTGATCCCGTAGCCGTGCGGAGGCGGCTGCGTATATTGGGAGGAAAACATGTTTAAAAACATGATCGCGAAATCTGTCATGGCGGCGGGGATCGTTTTGTCGCCGGTCGCTGCATTTGCGCAGGCGACACTTACTGCTGAAACCACCACACCGGGCTCAACGCCTCATTATATTGACACGACATTGGCTGCGGTATTGGAAAGCGCAGGGGTTGCCACGCTGCAGATCACCGAGGGCGCGACACTGACCAATTCGGTGCAGGCCGTCGCGGAGGGGCAGCTTGATATGGCCCCAGCGCCTTTGATTCTGCCATTTTTGCTTTCCAAAGGCATTGGGCCTTACAGCGGCATTGGAGCTGAAAAAGGGGCCGAGCTTGCTGGTGGTTTGCGTGCGATTTTCTTTACCGCAGCATCGGCGCAGATTTTTGGCCATTACAACAGCGGCGCGATTACAGATATTCGCAATCTGGAAGGGATGCGTATCTGGAACGGACCACCACGTGGTGCTGCGCTGAACTCTGGTCGTGCAACAGTACAGCTGTTGTCGGGCCTAAAGGACAATGGCGAGGGCTATGAAAGTGTTCAAAGCCCATGGCCTGACACGGTTTCGACCATTACCGGCGGTGGCGCAGATGGGTGGACAATTCCCGAAGGGTTGCCATCGGGGCGCCAAATCGCGCTTGCCGCGGCTGGTGCAACGACGATCTATGACATCCCTTCTGATCTGTTGAACAGCGAGTTGGGCCAGCAGATTGCTTCTGCACCCGGACATGCACCTTACTCAATTCCAGTTGAGGAATACCGTGCGGCCTATGCTGGCAATGACATCACCATCGTAACCGATGATGACACATTCGACAGCTATGCCACTGCTTTTGCTCAGATTGTGCCAGCAAGTTTGGACGAAGAACTCGTTTACAAGATCACAGCGGCCTACCTTGCTGGCCAAGAGCGGTTTGAAACAGGTTCGCCTCGTGGTCCTTACTTATTCATGAGTTTCGGTGACCTTGACGGTACCAGCCAAGGTGTATGCGGCGCGGTGCAATTGCCGCTGCATGCTGGTGCTGTGCGGGCCTATGAAGATGCAGGCCACACGGTGGCAGATTGTCTTCGCCCCTAACCCATAAATAGAGGGCCGCGATCGTGTCGCGGTCCTCCAAGGGATTCTAAAAATGACAAATCCGATTGAACCCCGACGTTTTGGTCAACGTCTGGCGCTTGTTCTTGCTTTTATCCTTGTGGTGGTTGGGATGCTTAACACCATGCCGGAAATCGCAGGGCTGCAAGATTGGGCGCGCGAGGTGACTGGCCGCCGCTTTTTCCGTGTCTCGGGGTTTCCACCAGAATACCTGTACCCGCCGATCTTTGTTCTGATGATGCTGATCGTTGCGCTGGATGCCAGTATCTATCGCGCTTGGCGAAAAACGCGGCCATCTTTGGCATGGCTGGGGGGGCTTTTGGATTTCGGGTTGGTCTTTGCCGCGGTTCTGGCCGCTGTCGGGTTCTGGGTTGAGATCGACTCGGTTTGTTTGATTGACCAGATCACAGGTGAACGGGCGCGGCTGATTCAAGACGCGGCAGAACGGTCGGCCAATGTCATTCCAGGGATGAGCTTTGACGCTGAGGTTCCCGCCTGCCAAGCGCGGTTTGGCGTGTGGATTATTCCACTGCTTTTCACCATCATCACACTGTTTTTCATGTATAATATCCGCGTTTGGGGGGCGCCATTGGTGGCCGTGGCCAGCGTGGTTGTCATCTATACCGTCGCGACCGCATTGATTTGGGTCTTCGACCTTAGCTCAAACAGCTTTTTCCTGACCAAACTGGGCGCTGAAGGCGGCGACCCTCTGGCCGCTGCGGTCCAGAAAACCACAAATGTCTTCATCACGCCGGACGGCTTTATGGGCCGTTTTATGGATATCATCGTGAACCAAGTCTTTCCCTATGTCATCCTTGGCGCTTTGTTTGGCACCTCGGCTGGGGGGACCTCGCTGATCAAACTTGCGGTGCGAATGACGCGAAACTTTCGCGGTGGTCCAGCACATGCTGCGATTGTGTCCTCTGCAATGTTTGGAACGATCACCGGAGGACCCGTTACCAATGTCTTGTCCACGGGGCGCCTAACCATCCCGATGATGCGTCGCAACGGATTTAGCCCCCAGTTCGCTGGCGGAGTTGAGGCAGCTGCATCTTCGGGTGGGCAGATCATGCCACCGGTAATGGGGGTTGCGGCGTTTGTCTTGGTGGCTTTGACGGCTGTTCCTTATACCAAAGTGATCACAGCAGCGTTTTTACCTGCTATGTGTTTCTTCTTTTCGATCTTCTTGGCGGTCATGTTTCAGGCGCGGCGCGAAAACGTGGAGGCCATGCGCGAAGTACCTGAGGACCTCATCATGGACCGTCAAGATTGGCTAAATCTGGTCATCATCGGGCTTCCTATTTTGACGATCCTTTTCCTGCTTTTGGGAAATAAGGACGCTTTTGGCGCTAGCTATATCGCCGGAATTCTTCCCTCTGGGGTGAGGCAAACAATCGTAAACGGGACAGGGGATGCTGTGTCGGCTGGCTGGTGGGCGGTTGCCGTTTTGGTGCCGCTGTTGTTTCTTGATCCTCAAACCCGCGCCAAACCTTCCAAAGTGCTTGTGTCTTTGGCAGAGGGCGGGGTTTTGATCTCGCGGTTGTTTTTGCTGCTTTTTGCGGTTTCCATCATCTCGGCATTTCTAAACGAAAGCGGTTTGACGGGGGAGCTGACGCGCTCGGTTACCGCATGGTTGGAGAATGCAAACCAGATCACCCTTTTCGGGTTTGAAATACAGATCGTGGGTGGCGTTTATCTGATGCTTGCCCTGATCTGTGCCATGCTATGTTCGATCCTGTTGGGGATGGGGATGCCTACCGTCCCTGCCTATGTGAACGTGGCGCTCCTGCTGGGGCCAATGTTGGCCAATCTGGGGGTCAGCTTTTTCACAGCGAATATGTTTGTGTTTTATTTCGCGGTGGCCTCTGCCATCACGCCGCCCGTTGCCATCGCCGCCTTTGCGGCGGCTTCGATCACCCGCACCGAGCCGATGCGCACCAGTATCGCGGCGCTGCGGGTTGGGGTTGTTATGTTCACGATCCCCTTTGTTTTCGCATGGTACCCCGAATTATTGCTGATCGAAGAAGCAGTGACCATCACCGACCCGTCAGGGCGGCGGACCCTTATTGAAGGGTATACAGGCGTTGTTGATTGGCCCGCACTCGGGTTCCTTGGCGCCCGCCTTGTTCTTGCGCTGTATCTGCTGGCATCAGCATTGGCACGGTTTGACCTTGTTCCAGTCAGCCGTTTCGAAAGCGGGGTTCGGATTGCCGTCGCTTTGTTGATCTTGTGGAAAACACCCGTTGCTATGGCGGTGGGGATTGCCCTTGCCATCGTGATCATTGCACGACAGGTCATCCTGTCGCGCGGCAGGTCTGCTCGGCCTGCCTAAGGGCGGCGGCCTTGGGCGGCTCGGTACGCGCGGTGTTGCGATCCTGAAAGGTTTTGATCAGGCTGGGGGGTATGAAGCCCTCAATGCCTTTACTCGTTTTCACAGATTTGGATGGCACGCTGTTGTCGCATAGCGATTATCGGTGGGACGCAGCACTTCCAGCGCTAAAACAGTTGGAAAAGATAGGTGCAGGGGTCATTTTAGCCAGCAGCAAGACCGCGCCGGAAATACATCAGTTGCGCGAAGATATGGGTTTGCACCACTGGCCCGCGATCGTTGAAAACGGTTCGGGGCGCCTTGAGGCGCAGGCAAACGCAGGGAAAACCGATTCCATTTATGCGCGATTATGCAGCGTTGCGCGCAAAATTTCAGCAAACACTGGTGGCGGGTTTCGTGGGTTTGGCGATATGGACGCGCGCGAAGTCTCGGATATCACGGGCTTACCTGTGCCCTCGGCGGCTCTCGCAAAACAGCGAAGCTTCTCTGAGCCAGGGGTGTGGTCGGGCACCGCGCAAGAAAAGGAAAACTTCCTGCTGGCCTTGGCGAAAGAGGGCATTTCAGGTCGCGAAGGGGGGCGATTTTTGACGCTTTCCTTTGGCGGGACCAAGGCGGATCAAATGGAACGGATCATTGCCGAATTTGCCCCCCATCACACCTTGGCCCTTGGCGATGCGCCAAATGATGTGGAAATGCTAGAGGCCGCGGATTTCGGGGTCATCATTGCAAACCCGAACAGAACGCCACTACCCTTACTCAAAGGCGAAACTTCGGGCCGTATCCAGCGCACAACGCTTGTCGGACCGGAGGGGTGGAATGCAGCAGTATTGGCCCATATCGAGCGTATGAAGTTGTAAAGAGGACACCTGCTGATGGCTGATTTTCACCAAAACGGAAACATCACGACGCTTCATAATTTGCGAACGCGCTCAGTAGAAGAACTCACTGCTGATCTTCAGAACTTTGCCCAAACACGCAAAATGTCCCTCATCCTGCCGTGCCTGTATTCCGAGCTGGAGACAGATGCGATGCCGCGCATTTTGGACGAGCTTTCCAAGGTGCCCTATCTGCACCGCATTATCATTGGGTTAGACCGCGCCGATGCTGATCAATACCGGCACGCCAAAGAGTTCTTTAAGGGGTTAAACCAAAACCACATTGTCATCTGGAACGACAGCCCAAGGATGAAAGCCCTTGGGAATAAATTGGTGTCCATGGGGCTGGCCCCGTCTGAACCTGGAAAAGGGCAGAATGTCTGGACGTCGATCGGCTATCTTATCGGGTGTCAGGACAGTGCCGTTGTAGCGATCCATGATTGCGATATCTTGACCTATACGAACGAGTTGCTGGCGCGGCTGATTTATCCCGTCGCCAACGTGAATTTCCCCTATCAGCTTGCCAAAGGGTATTATGCGCGCGTTGGGCAAGACCGGTTAAACGGGCGCGTTTCGCGGTTGCTTGTCAGCCCCTTGTTGATTGCGCTCAAGAAGGTAATCGGAGATCGCGATTATCTCGATTACCTGCGCAGCTTTCGCTATCCTTTGTCGGGCGAGTTTGCGATGCGCACCACGATGTTGCCCGATCTGCGGATCCCCTCGGATTGGGGGCTAGAGATAGGCATCCTGTCAGAGGCATGGCGCAATCTGGCGCCGCAAGCGGTCTGTCAGGTCGAAATCGCAGACCAATATGACCACAAACACCAAGTGCTGAGCGAAGATGACGCCAACGCGGGCCTCAGCCGCATGTCGACAGATATTTGCAAGGCTGTGTTCCGAAAACTGGCCGCTGATGGCACTGTGTTCACGCCAAATGTCTTTCGCACGCTCAAGGCAACCTATTACCGTCGCGCCCTAGACCTGATGGAGGCCTATTATAACGACGCAAAGATGAATGGCCTCAGCATCGACCGCCACCAAGAAGAGCGCGCGATCGAGTTATTTGCCGAAAACATCATGCGGGCTGGCCAGTTGTTTTTGGACAACCCGAACGACACACCCTTTATCCCGACATGGAACCGCATCCATTCGGCTGACCCTGACTTCCTTGCCGATCTCCACAGCGCGGCTGCGGCGGATGAAGCGGAATATGTTTAGAACCTATTGGTAATCCACATGCACTGATAGGGGGCGACAATCACTTCGGGCGCCTCCATGTCGATGGGCAAACCACTCAGCAAGTCGATCCAATCCTGATCCTCAATGAGGTTCAGGGCAGAGGCGGGAACCTTTACAGCTGTATCGCTCACGTTGTGCAGCGCAAAAATGGATTGATGGCGATCTAGGCTTTGACGCCAGACCGCGAACACACGTTCATCGCCCATGTTCACAGTGAATTGCGTGGCATTGGGGTGAAACGCCGGTTGCTTTTTGCGGATTTTCAACCGCTCTGACAGGTCCGACAGAACACGGGCATTCGGTGTGTCTGCATCATCGAGCAGCGCGCGCAAGCTGGGGTAATCCCACCGGTGGCGATTGATTGCACGATTCATACCGCGATAGGCGACGCCTTTGTGGTCATTTTCCGTTGCCAGCATCGCGTGGATATAAAACGCAGGAATGCCCTCTAGCGACATAACGATGGTCTGCGAACAGATAAACCGTGCGTGGTGATATGCATCCGCCCCCGAAAAGGTCCGTGACATCGCGTCATAGAAGGTTGTGTTCAGCTCGTAGGGGCTTTCGCTGCCGTCGGGCAGGGTGCGCATGGATACCAACCCGCCAATGTCTTTGATGGTGTCGATGACCTGTTGCTTTTCGTCTTCGGGCAGCAATCCCTCGGCGGGGCGCATGCCAATGCCGTCATGGCTGGCGGTAAAGTTCAGATAGGCGCATCCCATAGGGGCAGGGGGCATCCCGCGTTGCCATTGCCTGAGGTATTGGGCGTTGCCCGACATCATCGCATGTAAAATGAGAGGAGGCAGCGGGAAATTATAGATCGCATGTGCTTCATCGCGATCCCCGAAATAGCTGAGGTTCTCGGCCTTTGGCACATTGGTTTCCGTCAACAGGATGATCTTCTCTGAGGCGTAATCACACAAAAGCCGCATCAGTTTGATGACGGCATGTGTTTGGGGCAGGTGGATCGAAGGGGAGCCGATCTGCTTCCACAAAAACGCAACAGCATCCAAGCGAATGATCTTTACGCCATTGTCCACATGCAGCCGTATAATCCGCAAAAACTCCAGCAGGACTTCGGGGTTGCGGAAATCCAGATCAACCTGATCGTGGCTAAAGGTACACCAGACGTGGCGGGTGCCGTTGCTGGTCTCGACCTCGCGCAAAAGCGGCGTCGTACGGGGGCGCACGACCTCTGTCAGGTCATCATCTGGTGAGGCTTCAAAGAAAAAACCGTTATAGGGTTCTTGGTCTTGGAGATAGGCGTTGAACCAGTTGCTTTGGCTCGACACGTGGTTCAGCACCAGATCCGACATCAGGGTAAAATTGTCAGCGATGCGGTTGATATCGGCCCAATCCCCTAGCTGGGGGTTTACGCTTTTGAAATCCGAAACAGCGAACCCGTCATCGGATGTATATGGAAAAAACGGCAGGATATGTACGGCGTTTAACGCGCCGTCCAAATAGGTGGCCAAAAAGTCGGACAAAAGATCAAGCGGCTTATGCGCCCCATCAATGATCGAATTCCCGTAAGTGATGAGCAAAGCATCCCTTTGAGACCAAAGCGTATTTCCAGGTACCCGGCCACGTTGGCGTTTCGGTGTCGCGTCTGGCCAAAAAGCCGTGACAACCTTGTTCGATAAATCGGCGCAATCAAGGTCGGGGTAAATTTGGCCTAAAAGGGCTTCTATCTTCTGCTCAATCGAACGCGCGGTTTTCTTCATGGAGGTTCAACTCATCTCTCTTGGCTGTATCACCTTTGCTAACATGCAGATTTATCTTGAGCGAGAATGAGCGTTCTTTGAGCCTTTTCTAATCTGCGGCATTCGCATTCATCCCAAAAAATAGGCGGCCAGCTGCCTGATTGCCTAGCTGTTGGGCGAATTCTCTCTCGCGGTGTGGGGGCATTCGGTGGCGCGCGCGCAAATGGCCCCTAGCGGGTTGGCGGCTAAAGCCTCACCAGACGTAGATTTCCATCTTGTCAGCTGTCAGGGCATAGCCTGTATCGGCAACCTCTGTCGCCTGCAGCTCATGCGTCATCTTGCCGGTCACCCATACTGCCTCCCAAAGGTCCTGACTGGGCCATGGTTTTCGAGGTGTCACAAACACCAGCTGGTTTGCTGGCGGAGGAGGCGTGTGCAAACAGGCCCCGACATAAGGCACCAGAACAAAGCTGGTGACGCCAGCGGTTGTAATGTCAAAGGGCAAAATGAAACCCGGCATTTTGATATAGGCACCGTCCAGTGCTGGGTTCAGCTTGGTCGCGTTTTCGTCAAAGACGGGCCGCCATGTGTCGGCGGCTTCGTCCATTTCGCCTTCGCCGATGATTTGGGAATAGGGCACGCCCGGCGGAATGAGGTCATTCCACGTGATTTCTTTTGCGCTTTTTGCAAGGGCCGCTTGGGGGAGCGTAGCAGCAGCCAGTGCAGATGCGACGAAGTGGCGGCGCGGCAATTCCATGATACAGATCCCCTATCCTTAGATTTTCACCATCATACCATCTGCAAGGGACATGCGGTAGGCTCTCGTGGCGGGGACCATGCTCACAATTGCGCCAGCGATGACAACCGCGCCTAAAACGCCTGCTTCGCGTAGGGTTGGCGGTTCAATCGGTATCCAGAGGCCAAAGGCGTTGTCGATCAGCGGCTGGCCAATCATCAGCCCGACATAAAGCAGGGCAAGACCCAACAGCGCCCCAATGGCCGAGATCACAATGGCCTCTAAAATCAGCAGCCCCCAAATAACCCGAGGCCGCGCGCCCATTGCGCGAAAGATAGCCATTTCGCGGCGGCGTTCGTTCAGCCCCGAAAACAGCGTTGCCATCATCCCGATCAATGCTGTGATAACCACCATGGCAGACACAGCAATCAGCGCGGTTTCCGCGATGCCCACGATTTGCCACAGCTCTTGCAGCGCAACCCCTGGCAAAATCGCCATAAGGGGCTCTTTGGGGTATTCGTTGATGTCGCGTTGCAATCCAAATACCCGCAGTCGGCTTTTTGCGCCGATCAGGGCGGCTGTGACGGCTTTGGGCTCTAGCTTCATTTGGCGGATCACCTCTGCGGGTGTGGATTGGCCTGGGATTTGCGCGCCGCTTTTCCAATCCACATGGATGGCCTCAATCGCCTCAAGGCTGACAATCACCGTCCGATCAACAGGTGTTCCGGTTTTTTCAAGAATGCCAGATACGCGAAAGGGCTGGTCCTTGTGCTCGGTGAACGAGGCCAAGCCATGGGCCACGACAATCGGGTCACCGACCTTGTAGTTGAGCGTTGCAGCCACATCCGCCCCGATCACAGCGTCAAAAAGGTCCGACATGATCAAACCGTCTTGCACGGCCAGCGATTGCCCCGATCGGTATTTGTAGTGCTCAAAAAAGGCCGGCGTCGTTCCCATTACCCGAAATTGTCGGTGGCTATCCCCCAGCGAGATTGGCACCATCCAATCTACTTCGGGGCGGTTTTGGATATCTTGATAGCTTTCCCACGTCATGTTGTTTGTTGCGTTGCCAATTCGAAATACCGAATACAGCAGCAGCTGAACCGAGCCAGAGCGCGCGCCGACAATCAGATCGGTTCCGGAAATCGTATCGGCAAAGCTGGCCTTCGCTCCGGTGCGGACCTTTTCCACCCCCAGAAACAGGGCAACAGACAAAGCAATGGCAAGGATCGTCATCGCAACGGTTAACCCCCGCGCGAGTAAGGATGCAAAGGCGAGGCGCAGGATCATAGGGCCTCCGGCAGCGGCATCGCGATTTTGTCCATATGGATAACCCTATCGAATTGATCGATAAGTCTGGCGTCATGGCTCACCATCAAAATCGCGGTACCATGGGTGCGCGATTGCTCAAAGAGCAAGTCAAGAAAGCCAGCTTGGGTGGTGGCGTCCAATGACGAGGTCGGCTCATCCGCGATGATCAAAGGTGGCGCACCGATAAGGGCGCGCGCGGCTGCGACCCGCTGCTGTTGTCCAACGCTCAGCGATCCGGCGCGTGATGCCAGCACATCTTCTGGTAATCCCAATGCTCGGCACAGCCGCGCAGCTTCGGTGGTTGCGTTGGGAACCCTTTTGCGCCGTTTGGGGGCGAATTGTAGCGGTAGCAGGATATTGTCCAGAACCGTTGCAAAGGGCAGCAGATTAAACTGCTGAAAGATGAGCCCGATTTGTTCGGCCCTAAATTGGTCCCGCTGGCTGGCGGATAGGGCGGCGATGTCAGACCCTGCGACGCCTATGCGGCCCGATTCAGCCATGACCGTTCCACAGATCAGCGATAATAGCGTCGATTTCCCCGCGCCGCTTTCCCCCAAAAGCAAAACCGTTTCGGCAGGTGCCATTGTTAGGTTCGGGATATGTAGCCCAAAGGACGCCCGCCCTGGCCAGCGAAAACTGACATCATCAAGCTGCAGGATCGGCGTGGCATCAGGCACGAGCAGCAAAGACCTTAAAACAGGGCGCTAAGGTCTAGCAAAGGCTCATCGCGCCCAACCTCAAAGGCGGTTGCGCCTTTATCCGTGATGACCTGCACCTCGACTTCCAGCGCATTTGGGAATGCTTCGAAATAGGGGAATGCAATTTTGGTTGCGGCCTGTGGCGTGGAGCAGCCCAGCAGGTATTGCGCGTGAAACTCGGTATGGTCTGCCTGTTCGGTATGATCCGCATGATCTGCGTGATCATCCTGTTTCTTTTTGTGCTTCTTTCCGTGGTCATAAGAGTGGTTGTGACCTGAATGATCGCTGTCATTGTGGCCGCTATGATCCGCATGACTGTCTTCTTCGCTTTCCAACTCTGCAGCGATTTTAACGGCGTTACAGCCAGCCTTGGCTGGGAAGGCAAAGAGGTCTAGCGGTTTGGCAAGTGTCGCCAGCGCGCGTTCTATGGCTGCGTGATCCTCGTCTGATGTGGCCTGATATTCAAACCCGACGATATCGGCCCCCGGAGCATGGAGCTCCAGTGCAATTTGGTCACCGTCAAATGCGATGTTCAGCTTGCCAACACCATGTTCATGCGCGTCAAGCTGCCGTGTCTCTTGTCCCAATACGGGCGTCGCGACAAAAGCTGCAAACACAAAAAACGGGGCGAATTTCATTGGTTTGGTCCTTTAAGGTTAGGCCTTGGTTGGTGAACGCGGCTGGATGCGGTTACCGATCCATTTATGTAAGTGGCCGCGTTATCTTATGTCTATCGAGGAGAGGGGGGAAGGGCCCGCATTGTTGAACTTTCTTTAGGTCTCCACCTCAGGCGGGCTCAAATCGTGCGCCCTTGGCGATGATGGGGGGGCGGTTGTTGGTTTCTTCAATGCCATAACCTGCTGCGCGTTTATAAGTTGCGGCATGTTCAGCCATCTCATCATGGGGGATGACATCGTGGATGTCGTCAAACTGTCCGCCGCAGCGTTTCTCGACAACGTCCAGAATTTTGTCTGGGCCAGCCGTGCGGTTCATCAGGATGATCTTTGACGTGATCGGCAGCATTTCGTCTTGGTAAACATGCAGCGCTTTTTCCGTGAGCCCATGGGCCAGAAACGCGGCAACCAGTTTGCGCGCATCAGTGATCCCCGCGCCTGCGCCGTTTGAGCCGACTGGATAGGCCGCATGGGCCGCATCGCCCATGAGGGTCGCACGGCCAACTGTCCAGCTATCTAAGGGGTCGCGGTCCACCATTGGGTATTCAAACACCTCTTTGGCGCCGCGGATGAGGGCGGGGGCGTCGAGCCAGTCAAATGAAATGGGTTCGAAGGCAGGGAGGAAATCCTGCAGGTTCGCCGCGCGGCTGTAATCCTCCTTGCGAAATTTTTGGGCGGGATCGAATTGGAGGTTACAAATCCAATTGATGGTCGCCAATCCCGTGGTCGGATCAGGCTGTGAGATCGGGTAGGCGACAAACCTCAAGCCGTCATGCCCCACCAAAACCATCGAAGCGCCAGACAAAAAGGGCTTTGCCTGCGTTGTTCCACGCCACAGCATCGCGCCGCCCCATTGGGGGTCGCTCTCATGCGGCTGCATCTGGCTGCGAAGGGTTGAATGTATCCCGTCAGCGCCGATGACCACTGCGCCGTTTTCAACGCGGCTGTTACCTTGGCGATCTTCCAGCATCAGCTGGGCGCGATCACCCTGCGTGTCAAAACCGGTGGCGCGCCAGCCCGTTTCGACAGCCTCAGGGCCAGCCCTTTTTACGAGCTCATGATACAGCATCATATGCAGACGCCCCCGATGCACCGAGAAGGCAGGCCAGTCATATCCGGCATCCAGCCCGCGCGGCTCGGTCCAGACATGCAGGCCTTTTTTGGTGTAAAACCCGTAGTCCTTTAGCCGGATGCCCACGGTGTCCAGTTGATCTTCGAGCCCTAGGTCAAACAATTCACGCACTGCCGAGGGTTGCAGATTAATCCCAACGCCAAGAGGGCGCATGTGGGCTGTGGCCTCAAAAACCTTGAAGGGAATGCCAACCTGATGGCAGCTCAGCGCCAAACTCAGGCCGGAAATGCCACCACCAGCAATTAGGACGGTCATACTTCAACTAGGACAGTCATATTTGTCTCCTCTGGATGGAACACGGCGCGCATTCCCACCGCTCAGTTTTGTAGAGCGGGCGGGCAGGGTCAACAGCACAAATTCGGCGCGTTCTCGCCTATTGGGCGCTGGGCGGCGGGTTGAGCGACAAAAAGAAGTGATCGAAGGACAAAGCCGTTTGCGCCTTCCTGTCCACATCAGGTAGTCATAAACGAAAATATGTGTGTCAAAGCCGTTGGTTCAAGAGTCTTCAAAAAGCAGACCGGAACGCAGCGGCAAAAGTTCGAGGGAAAGAGCGTGGAACAAACTGCTCTGGCAGGGGTGCGTCATGTCGTGACGGGAGCAGCAATGCTGTGTCTCACCACGTTGGCAGCGCAGGCTGCGGATGTAACGTTTAATGACATCGCGGATGAGGGGCTGGCCAGTGCATTGCGCGGCGGCTCTTTGTTGCAAGAGCAAACACTCAGCGATGAAAACCAGCCCTCTCCCTCCGAAGTGCTGGCTGCCGCGCAGGCCGATTACAAACGCCTGTTGGCGGTTCTTTATGATAACGGCTATTTCGGTGGTTCAATCAACATCACCTTGGATGGGCGCGAGGCGGCCTCGATCCCGCCCGTTCAGCCCCCTTCCGCGATTTCACGCGCTGTCATACGGATCGAACCGGGGCCAAAGTTTACCTTTGGCCGCGCGCGGATTTCGCCGCTGCCCGAAGGGGGGCAAGCCCCCAGCGAATTTGCAACCGATGAAACCGCCAGCCTTGGTGCGATGCAGCGATCCATCACAGCGGGTGTGGACGGGTGGCGCGCGCAAGGCCACGCCAAGGCCGCCCTTGCAAACCAGCAGGTGAGCGCCGATCACCCAGCGCGACGTGTTCACGCCGAGCTTGCGCTCGACCCTGGTCCTTTGTTGCGCTTTGGTCCCTTGCTGGTTGAGGGCGAAAGCGATGTGCGCCGCGCGCGGATCATCGAAATCGCAGGCCTGCCCGAAGGCGAGGTCTTCTCGCCCGAAGAAATCCGCCTCTCGCGCGAGCGGTTGCGCAGAACGGGGGCGTTTAGCGTTGTGGCGCTGCATGAAGGCGAACACGTCCTCGACGGCGACCTCCTTCCGATTGAGGCACAGATCGGCGACGCCCCAAAGCGGCGCATCGGATTTGGGGCGGAACTATCCACGCTAGAGGGGCTGACGCTCAGCGCTTATTGGTTGCACCGCAACCTTTTGGGCGGCGCCGAACGGCTGCGTCTGGATGCCGAGGTCAGCGGCATTGGGGGCGGAACAGGTGGCACCGACTATCTGCTTGAGGCGCGGTTTGAACGTCCGGCAACCTTTAACGAGGATACCGATTTCTATGCCTTGGCCTTGTTTGAGCAATTGGACGAGGTTTCCTATTTCTCACGCCAGTTGGATCTGGAGGCGGGGATCGAAAGGATCGCATCGCCAGAGCGGACCTATACCCTTGGGCTTGGGCTGCGCACCGCGAAAACCCGCGATGTGTTTGGCGAAGACACCTATACGCTGCTCACCTTGCCGCTCTCGGCCGAGTTTGATTATCGCGACAATCCGCTGAACGCCAAGGACGGCTATTTTATCAAGGCCGAAGCAACGCCGTTTCTGGCATTGTCCGGATCAGACGATGGTATTCGCACATTTGTTGATGCGCGCGGCTATAAAACATTTGGCACCGCGCGCCCTGTGACCTTGGCCTTGCGCGGGCAATTCGGGTCGGTTTATGGGCCAGCCCTTGAGGATGCGCCAGCAGACTATTTGTTCTATTCAGGTGGCGGTGGCACCGTCAGAGGGCAAGAGTACCAATCCCTTGGCGTTGCGGTTGGATCAGATACCGCTGGCGGGCGCAGCTTTGTTGGGCTTTCAGCCGAGGTTCGTGTGGATGTGACCGAAACGATTGGTGTCGTTGGGTTTGCAGACGCAGGATATGTGGGCGAAGAAGAGTTTTACGATGGCTCTGGCACATGGCATTCGGGCGCAGGGTTTGGTTTGCGATATAACACCGCGATTGGGCCGATCCGCTTGGATGTGGCTGTGCCAACATCTGGCCCAGAGGTCGAGGATGAGTTTCAAGTTTACATTGGCATAGGGCAGTCATTCTAATGCGCATTCTTCGCCTATGTTTGATCGTTTTATCGTTGTTGTGGGGGCATGCCGCCTCTGCCCAAGACGAAGACAAAAGCTATCTCACCCTGAAAATTCAGGAGCTGCTCAGCGGCGCTGGGCGGCAGGTTGATATCGTCGGATTTCGCGGGGCGCTCAGCTCTCAGGCCTCGTTTGATCGCATGACAATTGCCGATGACCTTGGTGTTTGGCTCACCATGGATGATGTGGTCCTTAGCTGGAACCGTTCGGCCCTTTTGGGCGGGCGGCTTGTGGTGCAGGAGCTGAGCGCCCAGAATATCGACATCCCCCGTCTGCCCGCCAGCGAAGAAGCCACGCTGCCAGATGCCCAAGCGACGCCTTTCACGATCCCGCAATTGCCCGATCTGCCTGTCTCGATCGACATTGACGCGTTAAACATCGCCAAGCTGCGCCTCGGCGCGCCGTTTATGGGCGAACAGGTTGACCTGCAAATGAACGCGCGTGCCACGTTGAATGATGATGGTTTGGATGTCGCATTTCAATCCGCACGTATTGACGGCAAACGCGGCAGCTTTGATCTGGTGGCAACTCTGGCCCGTGAGGACGATATCCTTGATCTTCTGCTCACCCTGAGTGAGCAAGAAAACGGGCTGTCCTCAAACCTGCTGGATATTCCAGGCAAGCCATCGGTGGATTTGAACGTCAAAGCAAACGGGCCGATCAATGATCTGGTGACCGAGTTGGAGTTGGCAACTGACGGGCAAGAGCGCCTCGCCGGAGAGGTGAGTGTGGTCACAACGGGCGATGCGGGCGACCCTGACCGACGCATCCTTGCGGATATCGGCGGCGACATTACCGCAATCTTGCTGCCAGAATACCGTGATTTCTTTGGCGAGGATGTTAGCCTGAAAGCCGAAGCTCTCATGCAAGCAGGCGGGGCAATCTCGGTGAATGCCTTTGCCTTGAAAGCTGCGCAGATGGATCTGCAAGGCCGTGTTCATCTAAACGCGGATAAATGGCCGTCTATCATTGATGTGACGGGCACAATTGCCCATGCAAAGGGCGATCCTGTCATCTTGCCCGGTGGCGGTGGGGCGGCAACGGTCGAACGGGTCGAGCTGCGCGTTGATTATGATGCATTTAAGGGCGACGCCTATGAGGCACAGTTTGATATCTCGGGGTTGGAAACCTCGGAGGGTGAAATTGCACAGACGACTTTACGCTCAACAGGAACGTTGACAGGCGCGCTGGGCGGGATTGGCCAACTAGACGGAAATATCCAATTCGCCTCCCAAGGGATTGCCTTGCTGAACACCGCCTTGGCCGAAGCACTGGGCGCCGAGCTGAACGGCAGCACGCAGATCAGTTACCTAAGGGACCAGCCCTTGCGCTTTTCACAGCTTGATCTTCAGGGGGCTGATTATGGGCTAACGGGGAATGTTGCGCTGGATGCGATTGCGTCGGGTCTGCCGACCCGTCTGGATGCAAGGCTGACCTCCTCTGACATCAGCCGCTTTTCGGCACTGGCTGGGCAAGAGCTGGATGGCGCGACGTCCTTGGCGCTAGAGGGGGAGGTGGGCGTGCTCAGCGGGGCGTTTGACCTCGATATCACGGGCACGGCGGATGATATCCGCACAGGTATCGCGCAGGCAGATGCGTTGATGCAAGGTCACACTGCTCTACAGCTCAAAGCGATCAGGAATGTGAACGGCACCTTTCTGCGCGGCCTAGAGTTGAACAACGCCGCCATGCTGTTTTCAGGCGGCGCCGAGTTTTATGCCAATGCCAGCCGCATCGAAGCGGATGCAGTGCTGCGCGACATCGCAACCGTTTTGCCGCAGTATAGCGGCCGCGTGGCGATAAACGCGCATGCTACAGAAGATGACGACGGGTGGTTTGTCGATGTGGATGGGGATGGCCCATATCAATCCAAAATCCGGCTGAGCGGTCTTGCCACGGGGGCAAACCCCGCATTTGATTTTTCCGCCAGCGCGCCAGAGGTATCGGCCTTTGTCGCAGGGGTGAACGGGCCGTTTGCGGCCAATGGGCAGGTTCAACAGACCGAGCAGGGCTGGATGCTCAGCACGGATGTGTCGGGGCCATACCGCAGCGCGGTTTCGTTAAACGGCGCTGTAACACCTGTTGTCGATATGCAGTTTGATGTCTCGCTGCCTGATATTTCCCCGCTAGCGCCACAGATCAGCGGCCCGCTACGCGCGCAGGGGCAGCTGCGCCAATCGGGCGAAGACTATAGCGTCCAAGCAAAGGCTACTGGCCCGTATAGCAGCAGTGGCACAGTGGCGGGGATCGTCACAGGGCCAAACGCCAAGGTCGATTTCACCTTTGGCATGCCCAACACGGCAGCCATTGTGCCCAATCTGAACGGGCCGCTAGCCGTGCAAGGGTCAGCTGCAAAAGCGGCACAAGGCTGGCAGGTCAACACCGACATGTCAGGCCCCTCTGGCACGCAAGGTGTCGTGGCGGGTGTGGTTTCGGATGACGGGACACTCGCCTTAAAGGTCAACGGCACTGCGCCTTTGGGCTTGGCAGGGCCCTTTATCTCGCCGCGCAGCCTACAAGGGGTGGCGCGGTTTGATCTGGACGTGAACGGCCCTGCGGGACTGGATGCTGTCAGCGGCACCATACAAACCTCGGGCGCAACCCTTACCTTGCCCAACTTGCGGGTCGCCTTTGAGGATGTGAACGGCGACATCCGTCTGGCGAATGGCCGTGCTGGCCTGAACATATCCGCCAATGCCACAGGAGGTGGCGGCCTGAGCATTACAGGGGGTGTTGGGCTGGGGGATGGATTGCCCGCAGATGTAAATATCGTTTTGGACGGTGTTGTTTTGGTTGATCCACGCCTCTATCGCACGTCGATCAGTGGCGCGATGCGTTTGTCAGGGCCGATCAGCGGCGGGGCAGGGATCAGCGGAACGCTGAATGTTGGCGAAACCAATGTCACGGTGCCCTCTACGGGTCTTACCAGCATCGGCGAGATCCCTTTGATTGACCATGTGGGCGCCAGCTCGGCCAACCTTGCGACGCGCCGACGTGCGGGCCTATTGGAAGAAAGCGCGAGCGGCGATGGAACACAGTCCGCCTCACAGGCTGCAGGGTTCGGGCTGGACGTTTTGGTCAACGCACCGGGGCGGATTTTTGTGCGCGGTCGGGGATTGGACGCAGAGCTGGGCGGGAACCTGAAGCTTTCTGGAGATACCAATAACATCCTCTCTGCGGGTAAATTTGAACTAGAGCGGGGGCGTTTGGATATCTTGGGTAAGCGCTTTGAGCTGGAAGAGGGCTCGGCCGAGTTTCAGGGCGACTTTATCCCCTACATCCGCTTTGTCACAACCACGACGACCGACGCAGGCACAGCCAGCATTATCGTCGAAGGGCCTGCGGATGCGCCTGTTGTGTCCTTTGAAAGCACACCAGAAGGGCCCGAGGATGAAGTGCTATCCCAGCTTTTGTTCGGGCGGAACCTGTCCGAAATCTCAGCGTTTCAGGCGCTGCAACTGGCCAATGCGGTTGCCATCCTTGCGGGGAAGGGCGGTACGGATGTGGTTGGAAACCTGCGCGACCAATTTGGGTTGGATGACCTGAACGTCAGCACAACAGACAGCGGTGAAACCGCGATCAGCGCGGGGAAATACCTGTCCGAGAATGTTTATACCGACGTAACTGCCGCGTCAGATGGAACTGGCGAAGTGTCGTTGAACATTGATCTAACGCCAAACCTAAAGGGCAAGGCGACCCTTGGCTCGGACGGTAATTCGTCGATCGGTGTGTTCTTTGAAAAAGACTATTAGCGACGTCAGAAATGCGCGGGGTTAGTCTTCGGCCGAAAATCGGCCGAACTTGCCGCGCTTGAACAACAGGCCGTCGACATCTTGGGCTTGGGTCGCAACTGACGTGATCTGCCCCAAAATGATCGAATGATCACCTGCTGGATGCACAGCGTAGCGTTCGCAATGAAAAGTGGCCAAACAATCGGGCAGGGTGGGCGCGCCATTTGGGCCTTCCTCCCACGGATAGGGTGAAAAATCATCCCCCCGCTTTGCGAAATGTTTCGCGATGCCCATCTGATCAGCGCTAAGGACGTGAATGCAAAAGGCCTGCGTTTGCGTGAACGCGTCATGGCGTTTCGAGCTGCATGCAGCTGACCACAACACCAGCGGCGGGTCGAGCGAGACCGAAGAAAAGGAATTGGCCGTCATGCCCAGCGGTCCGATTTCTGACTGGGTCGTGATCAGCGCAACTCCCGTGCCAAACTGACCTAACGCATGGCGCAGGTCAGTTGAACGTTCCGCATCGGGGACAAAGCTATTCATCTTACTTTTCATAAGGACAAGCGGTGCCATGGGGCTGTTGGATTGTCCAGTGGGTTCCTTACCTGAGGATCAAGCGCCTTTGCGTTGGCTGTTCAGGGATAAAACCCCAGCCAAGGCCACCACAAAGGACAGGCCAGAGGCGATGGTCCGTGTGATGTTCCAGAACTGCCAGCGTGGGGAGTAGTCATTCCAAATCTGTTGGGCATCTTCCACGGTTTGGAGGACTTCGACAGTGGCCAGTGCTTCGTTCATGGGAACATTGATTGCCATGGTCAGGAAAAGCCCAAACAGCAGGTAAATTACAGCGCTAAGCCCGAACAAACCACTGGCCCGCGCAAAACCACCGCGCATTGCCAGAATTGCAGTTAGGGCCAAGGCGACAGGCGTCAGGAAAAACGCGGGAAAAAAGACACCGTTGCGCACAGAGGCATTCATTGCCTGCATCGCCTTTATCGCGACACGCGGATCGGCGGCATCCAACCCCCACATGGTTGAGCAAACCCAAGCATAGAAAAAACCGAAAATCGCAGCGCTTAGCACAAGTGAAGCGAAAATTGAGGTGAGGATAAATTTGTTTGGCATGGTACCTCCTGAAATGCGTATAGATGTGTACGGTTGTATGTATCCGTAATCAAGTGTACGATTCCAATCAACAGAAAATTTGGACCCGAACATGCGCGAAGAAACAAAAAAGCTCCGTCACGAGGCCATAGCAATTGCCGCTTATGCGCTGCTGGAGGAGAAGGGCTATGATGGTGCGTCGATGCTCAGCATTGCCAAGGCGGCAAAAGCATCGAATGAAACATTGTACCGTTGGTACGGGGACAAGCAGGGGCTTTTTACTGCTTTGGTTCGCGATAACGCCGCGCTTACTGCGCAAACGCTGGATGATGCGGTGACGGAAGGGGCGGATCCAAGGGAAACGCTCCGAAACGTTGCGCCTGTGTTTTTGAAAATGCTGCTCAGCGACCGCGCGGTGCTGTTGAACCGAGCCGCCGCAGCTGAACCAACAGGAGAGCTGGGCAAAGCGCTATCTTTAGGAGGGCGTGAGGCTGTTTTTCCGCGGTTTCAAGCGTTGATGCAGCGGCTGGTGAGCTGCGATGCAGAACAGGCGGGGCAGTTGACGGGAACGTTCTTGGGGCTCTTGGTGGGGGACCTGCAAATGCGCAGGGTCATAGGCGTGCAACCTGTTTTGAACGATGCACAGATCGCGGCACGTTGTGATCTGGCCTTGCAGCAATTTGCAAAAATCATCGCCTAAAGAAGAGTTGGAGAAGGCAAAACGGGCGCCCCGATAGGGACGCCCGCATTGTCATTACCCGATGAGGCCGCTTAGCGGTTCATGCGGTTTTCGATCAGGTCATCCACAACCGACGGATCGGCAAGGGTGGATGTATCGCCCAGCGTGCTGTGATCGTTTTCAGCGATCTTGCGCAGGATACGGCGCATGATTTTGCCCGAACGGGTCTTTGGCAAACCTGGAGCCCATTGGATCAGGTCAGGCGAGGCAATCGGGCCGATTTCTGTGCGGACCCAGTTGCGCAGCTCTAGGCGCAGCTCGTCTGTTGGCTCTTCGCCGCCCATCAAAGTGACATAGCAATAGATGCCTTGGCCTTTGATCTCATGCGGGTAGCCAACAACAGCGGCTTCGGCGACCTTTGCGTGGGCAACAAGGGCGGATTCGACCTCGGCCGTGCCCATACGGTGGCCAGATACGTTGATCACGTCATCAACGCGGCCTGTGATCCAATAATCGCCGTCTTCGTCGCGCTTACAGCCGTCACCGGTAAAATAGTAACCTGGGTAGTCGGAGAAATAGGTCTTCTCGAAACGCTCGTGATCGCCCCAAATGGTGCGCATCTGACCGGGCCAGCTATCTGCAATACACAGAACGCCTTCCACGGGGTTGCCTTCCAGCTGCTCGGCAGATGTTGGTTCTAGTACAACAGGCTGGATGCCAAAGAAGGGTTTCATCGCCGAACCGGGCTTCATCGCATGGGCGCCTGGCAGTGGGGTCATCAAGTGGCCGCCTGTCTCGGTCTGCCACCATGTGTCAACGATCGGGCAGCGACCGCCACCGACAACGTCATTGTACCAGTTCCATGCCTCTGGGTTGATCGGCTCACCAACGGTGCCCAAAACGCGCAGGCTGCTCAGGTCGGCCTTTTTCACAAAGTCGTCGCCTTTGCCCATCAGGGCGCGGATGGCTGTCGGCGCTGTGTAGAACTGGTTTACCTTGTGCTTTTCACACACCTGCCAGAAACGCGACGCGTCTGGGAAGGTTGGAACACCCTCAAACATGATCGTGGTCGCGCCGTTCGCCAGTGGGCCATAAACGATATAGCTGTGGCCAGTGACCCAACCCACATCTGCCGTACACCAGAAGACGTCGCCGTCCTTATAATCAAACGTGATCTCATGCGTCATCGAGGCATAGACCATGTAGCCGCCCGTGGTGTGCACAACACCCTTTGGCTGACCTGTGGAGCCAGAGGTGTAAAGGATGAACAGCGGATCTTCGGCGCCCATTGCTTCGGGGGCGCAATCAGCCGATGCGCCTTCTACCAATGCGTTATAGTCAAAGTCACGGCCATCGACCCAAGTTGTCTGGCCGCCAGTGCGCTTGACCACAAGGCATTTAACGCTGTCGTCACAGTGCAGCAGCGCCTGATCGGCGTTAGTTTTGAGAGGGGTCGAGCGGCCACCGCGTGGCGCGTGATCAGCGGTGATCACAACCTTTGCCTCACTACCGTTCACACGTGCCGCCAAAGCGTCGGGTGAGAAGCCCGCGAACACGATAGAGTGGATCGCACCAATGCGCGCACAGGCCAGCATGGCATAGGCGGCTTCGGGGATCATCGGCAGATAGATAACAACACGGTCACCGCGTGTGACGCCCAGATCCTTTAGGATGTTCGCCATTTTGCAGGTTTTTGCGTGCAGCTCTTTGTAGGTGATGTGCTGCGCGTCTTCTTCTGGGTTGTCGGGTTCAAAGATAATCGCGGTTTGATCGCCGCGTTTTTCCAGATGACGGTCGATGCAGTTTGCCGACGCGTTCAGCGTGCCGTCTGCGTACCAGTTGATCTTGACCGATCCCAATGTGTAATCGACATCTTTCACCTGCGTGAAGGGCGTCATCCAATCAACGCGCGCGCCTTGCTCTTTCCAGAACGCATCTGGATCAGCAATTGAGGCAGCATACATCGCGTCATATTTCGCGGCATCCACATGGGCGGATGCAGCCATTTCAGCGCTTGGCGGATAGGTTTTCGCAGTTTGCGACATTGGGTGGGTCTCCTCCTAGGGGTGGCTTACGTCTCTAAATTGCGCAGTCTCACCAGTGTTTCGGCGCAGCTTAGGCGTTGAAAGGAGGTAAGGGAATGATCAAGCTATGGGGCGGGGTGTGCTTCTGTAAAGTTATTTCCGAGAAACGGTAAATGTTGTAAATAATGCGGCGGTATGCCTTGGCACTTTGTGGATCACCCGTTAATCTGCCGCCAAGCGGGCCACGTAAGGCGCGTATCAATCGGGAGAAACCAATGAATAAATTTTTGAGCGGCGCGGCCGTATGCGCCCTGAGTTTTGCGTTTGTATCACAAGCAGCTGCAACCGAATGGAACGTATCCGTTTGGGGTAAGCGCCGTGCCTTTACCGAGCACGTTGAGAAGCTGGCAGAGCTGGTTTCTGAAAAAACCAACGGTGAATTTACAATGAACGTCAGCTATGGCGGTCTGTCAAAAAACCGCGAAAACCTTGACGGGATTTCCATCGGTGCGTTTGAAATGGCGCAGTTCTGCGCGGGCTACCACCGTGACAAAAACCGTGTTGTGACGGTTCTGGAGCTGCCATTCCTTGGTGTTGAGAATCTAGAGCAGGAAGTTGCGATTTCCAAAGCGGTCTATGGCCACCCTGCCGCCACCGAAGAGATGGCGCAGTGGAACGCCAAGCTGTTGATGACGTCACCAATGCCTCAGTACAACCTTGTTGGCACGGGCGAGCCTCGCGCGGCACTGGACGATTTTAAAGGTATGCGCGTTCGTGCAACCGGCGGTATCGGGCAAGCATTTGAAGCGGTTGGTGGTGTTCCAACATCCGTAACCGCAACCGAAGCGTTTCAGGCTATGGACTCAGGTGTTGTTGATACAGTGGCCTTTGCCCAGCACGCACACCTGTCCTTTGGTACCATCAACGAAGCCGACTGGTGGACAGCAAACCTGAACCCCGGCACCGTGAACTGCCCAGTGGTTGTAAACATCGACGCCTACGAAAGCCTGTCTGATTCCGAGCGCGAAGCGCTGGACTCATCTGTTGATGAGGCACTGGATCACTATCTGGCAAACTACGGCGAGCTGCTGACCCGCTGGGATTCGGTTCTGGAAGAAAAAGGTGTGAAAAAAGTCGAGATTTCACCAGAAGTCATCGCCGAGTTCCGCGCCAAAGCCGCGGACCCGATCCGTGACAAGTGGATCGCAGACATGGAAGCACAAGGCGTTCCAGGTCAGGAACTGTATGACCTCGTTGTCAAAACACTGGCTGACGCCAAGAACGGCGGCTGATCCATTGGTCGCTGCAACAGCAGCGGCCCTTAAATAATTCAAGGCTGCGCGGATCACGCGCAGCCTTTTTAGTCTCAGAAGTATTAGGAGAGTAGATCATGGCAGGTTCCGCCGCGGTGCTGGAAGATTCCAGCGTGCTCAGTAAACTAGACCGCATGTTGCTGCCGTTAGAGCGTTTTTGCGCTTTGTTAAGCGGCCTTGCGATCTTTTCTTTGATGTTTCTTGCGGCCTATTCGGTCACGGGGCGCAAATTTTTTGGCAGCCCATTGTTGGGCTACGTCGATTATATCGAGGCCGCGATGCCCGTGATTGCGATCATGGGGATTTCTTACGTTCAGCGGGACGGTTCGCACATCCGTATGGATATGTTGGTCAATGCGCTCAAGGGGCGCATGCTGTGGCTGTTTGAGCTGATCTCGGTTCTGTTGATGCTGTTGTTGATCGTCGGCCTGACCTATGGCGCATGGGAGCATTTCGACCGCTCGTTTGATTGCGCACGGCCTTTCTGTTCGCGCGACAGCTCGATTGATATCAGCCTGCCGATCTGGCCCAGCAAACTGGTGGTGCCGATTGCCTTTGTTATTTTGACCCTCCGCTTGTTGTTGCAAGTCTGGGGCTACGGGCGCGCCTTGATCCTTGGGCTGGAAAACCCTGTCGCTGTGCCGTTGTCATTAACAATAGAAGAACAGGCCTTGGCCGAAGCAAAATCTTTGGAAGGGGCCGACTGATGGAACCTATTGAAATCGGAATTTACGTATCTGCGGGTATGCTTTTGATGGTCGTGCTGGGCATGCGGGTGGCTTTTGCTGCTGGTCTGGCGGGCTACATCGGGTTGGTTTGGCTGCGCTGGAACGGGTTTGACTATGATCCCGAACGCTTTTGGAAAGCGGTGGAAATCAGCACGAAAATCGCAGGGTTGACCCCACACTCCAAAGTCAGCTCACAAGTGCTGAGCCTGATCCCCGTCTTTATCATGATTGGCTATTTGGCCTATCACGCGCAATTGACGACGGCCTTGTTTGAGGCGTGCAAACGCTGGTTTGCTTGGGTGCCAGGTGGTTTGGCGGTCTCTACTGTTTTTGCGACAGCGGGTTTTGCGGCTGTATCTGGGGCTTCGGTGGCGACGGCTGCGGTTTTTGCACGTATCGCGATCCCAGAAATGTTGAAGGTTGGCTATAACAAACAATTTGCGGCTGGTGTGGTTGCTGCGGGGGGGACGCTTGCCTCGCTGATCCCGCCTTCGGCGATTTTGGTGATCTATGCGATCATCGTTGAGCAAGACGTGGGAATGTTGCTGCTAGCGGGCTTTGTCCCTGGTGTGTTTTCGGCGGTTGTTTATGCGGGCCTTATCATCGGCATTGCCGTGATCTGGAAAAATGTCGGGCCTCCGGTAACGGGGTTCACGTGGAAAGAGCGGTTTGCAAGCCTGCCGCCTGCGCTGCCGATTGTGGCCGTTGTCGTGATTATCATCTTCTTTGTTTACAACCCGTTTGGCGATGCATGGGGCACACCAACCGAAGGCGGAGCCGTAGGGGCGTTCATTGTCTTTCTTATGGCGCTATATCGCGGCATGCGTTGGGCCAAGCTGAAGGAAGCTTTGCTGGAAACTGCCAAGCTGACTGTGATGATCTTTAGCATCATTTGGGGCGTGTTGATTTATGTGCGCTTCCTTGGGTTTGCCGAATTGCCCGATGCCTTCGCTGCATGGATCACCTCATTGGAAATGGCGCCGATCGTAATTCTGATCTGCATCCTGCTGGCCTATGCGGTTTTGGGTATGTTTATGGATGCCATTGGCATGCTGCTGTTGACCCTGCCTGTGGTTTATCCTGCGATCATGGCGCTTAATGGCGGCGAAACCGTTGCCGCAGCCGATAGCGCCTTTGGCATGTCAGGGCCGATGTGTGCGATCTGGTTTGGTATCTTGGTGGTGAAAATGGCCGAGTTCTGCCTGATCACACCGCCGATTGGTCTCAACTGTTTTGTTGTGGCTGGCGTACGTGATGACCTGACCGTTCAGGACGTGTTCAAAGGCGTGACGCCTTTCTTCATTGCTGACGCGGTTACCATTGCGCTGCTGGTTGCCTTTCCGGCGATTGTGCTTTGGCTGCCTTCACTGGCCAGCTGACGCGGTATTCGGTGCTTGACCACGCCGCCAAATGCTGGCCTGATCAAGCACCGTAACACCCAGAACGAAAGCATAAATGTTCCGCTTTTTGCACAGCTCGGATCTTCACCTTGGCAAGCCGTTTGGCCGCCATGACGAAGATGTGCGCGGCAGGCTTAGACAGGCGCGTCATGGCGCTATTGCGCGGCTGGCACAGGCGGCCCGCGCCAGCGGCGCCGATCTGGTGCTGCTGGCCGGTGATACCTTTGATCAGGAAACGCCAGCGCCCTCGATTACCCGTCAGGCCCTGAACGCAATGGGGCAAGAGGCCGACATCAGATGGGTCTTGATGCCGGGAAACCATGACAGCATCGCCGCCAGCGAGCTGTGGCAGACGATCACGCGGGACAAGCCGCCAAATGTCATCTTGGCCCTGACACCAGAGCCTATTGACCTAAACGGTGCGCATCTGCTGCCCGCCCCCTGTACCACCCGCAATCCCGGGCGCGACCTGACAATAGATATGGCCCAAGCCACCCCCGAAGGCGCAATTCGGCTCGGGTTGGGGCACGGTGGCATCCACGATTTCGCCAGCCTCGGCTCGGTCGCGGCGGAAGGGCCAAGCGGCACAATCACCCCAGACCGCGCAAAGCTGGCAGGGCTTGATTATCTTGGTCTGGGCGATTGGCACGGGCAGATCAAAGTCACGGAAAACACGTGGTATTCCGGCACGCCCGAAGCGGATAGTTTTAAGCATGTGAGCAACGGCACCGCCTTGGCTGTTGCTCTTGCAGGGGCGGGGCAGCCGCCCGAGGTAACGCCCGTCAAAACCGGCGAAATCCTATGGCAGCGCAATCGGGTTGAGCTGACCCCTCAGGAGGACGCAGCCGCCTTGATCCAGTCTGTCTTGCCAGCGCTGGCCGAGCGCAGAGACACTTTGCTGAACGTGATCGTTGGGGGGCGTGCAGGTGTGCAGCAAATGCAACAGCTCCAACGCGTGATCGCCGCGGTAACGCCTGATTTTCTAAACCTTACCAGCGATCTTGACGAGGTGAAGCTGGCGCATGAGGCGGCGGACCTTGATGCGATTGATCCCTCTGGCGGGGCATTGCGCCAAGCAGCCGAAGCGCTGTCCACGCAGGCGCAAGATGGCGATCTTTCGGCGGCGGATCGGCGCATCGCGGCAACGGCTCTTTCGCAGCTGTTTTCATTTGTGGCAGAGCAACCCTGATGAAACTGCGCAGCCTCACCCTTAGCAATGTTCGTAAATTCGCAGGCCAAACCGCGCAGATCAGCGGCATAGGCGATGGTGTAACAGTCGTTTCCGAGGCGAATGAGTTTGGTAAATCCACGTTCTTTGACGCCATTCATGCGCTGTTCTTTTTGAAATACGGAGCCGCAACGCGCGAGGTGAAATCGCTACAGCCGCGTTCTGGCGGTGCGGTGCGGATCAAGGCCGATGTCGAATTGCCCGAGGGCCTGTTCACCATTGAGAAATCCTTTTTGGCGCAAAAACGGGCCTCGGTTCATGATGGCTCGGGGGCGCTGGTTGCGCTGGACGACGAAGCCGAAAGCTGGATCGCAAAGCTGATGGGCAGCGGGCTGGACGGGCCGGCGGGATTGCTGTGGGTGCGTCAGGGTGTGACGGCACTGGAACCTGTCGGGAATACGGGCGCGGATAAAACCGAAAAGGAACGCCTGTTGGGCGCGCGCCGTGATCTGTTGTCATCCGTGGCGGGTGAAATCGATATGGTCACGGGCGGTCGGCGCATGGACCGCGTGATCGAAGCGGCGCAACAAGCCTTTGCGCGTTTGGCAACCGCCACAGGTCAACCCAAGGCGAATGGCCCGTGGAAGGAGGCCGAGCAAGAGGCCCAAAACCACGAACAGCGCCACGGCGAACTAGAGGCACGCTGCCGCGAACTATCCAACGCGCTGCACCAGCGCCGTGAGGTCTCTGCGCGGCTGGATGTTCTAGAACAACCTGGCGCGGAAGAGGCGCTGCAGCAGGCGCTGGATACCGCGCAAAACACCTATAACGCCGCGCGCACCCATGCCGATAAACTGGCCCAAGCGCAGGCACAGGCGGAACTGCGCAAGCTGGAATTGACAACCCTTCAGGCCAAGCTGGACGGGCTAATCGGCGCACAAGAAAGTTTCGAAAAATCCGCGCGGCAATTGGAAGACGCCAATAAAACCATTGGTGAAACCCGCGCAGCCCTTGAAGAGGCGGAAACCACCACGACCAACGCCCAAGCGGAATGGGATCAAGCCACCCAAACGCTAGCTGATGCGATGAAAGAAAAAGACCGTTTGCAGCAGGGCGTTCTAAAGGTGAATGCGGTTGAAAAACTGTCTCGTCTCATCGCGCAGCTGGACCAGATCACCGAAAAACGTGCAACTCTGGAAGAGGTCCGCGCCGCATTGGCCGTGATGCCTGTGACCGATCAGGTCCTGCGCCAAATCCAAGACTGCGAAATGCGCCTTTTGCAAAAACAGGCCGAGGTTTCATCAAACGGCGTTCAGATGCATCTAAGCTATACTGGCGAGGGGCGTCTGGCCAAAGATGGCGCAGCTATCCCTGAAGGCGTTCATCAACTAGTTGAAAAACAACGATTTGATATCCCCGGAGTTGGTCAGATGACCCTCGATCCTGGTGGGGCGGCTGCCGATCTCAGCGGCGTTGAAGCTGCAAAAGCGCAGTTGGCCAAAGCGTTGAGCGATGTCGGTCTTTCGCAGGTGAGTGAAGCACGTGCTGCGGCTGTGCTGAGAAAAGAAAAAGCGGATCAGGCCAGCATGTTAGCCAATGTTCTGGAAACGTTGGCTCCGGAAGGGATTGAGCAGATGCAGGCGCAAGCCGCGCAGGCTCAGGCCGCTGTTGATGCTTTTGACGATCCTGAGGGTGCCGCCTCTGAGGGGCTGACGGCAGAGCAGATGGAAGAGCAGATCGCGACCGCACGAGCCTCCGAGCAATCCTTGCGCCAGAAATATGATCATAGCCGCGATAAACGTGACGCCGCGCGCAGCAGCAATGCGCGCGCGCAGGTGACGCGGGACGCTGTTCAGGCAAGCTTTGATTCCGCGGCAGCCATCGTTGGGGATGAGGCAAGCTTTGCCGAGCGTAAGGCCGATGCGGCGCGTGCACAGTCCACCGCCGAGGTTGCTGCCAAAGATGCGGAAGCGGCGGCAAAGACATTGCTGGAAGGCGCCCCCGACCTTGCCATGGCGCAAGCAGACCTAAACCGTGCAAAATCCGCCGCCGACAATGCGCGGCAAGAACGATCAGACCTGCAAACCCGCAAGGCGGATTTGAGCGCGACCATACGCGCGCGCGCCGAAGACGGCGTGGAAGAGGCGCGGGATGAGGCAAAGGGCCTGATGGAACGGGCCCAAGCCCGCGCCGCTCGTTTTGCCCATGAGGTCGCGGGTCTCAAGCTGTTGATCGAAGCCTTGCGCGCAAAACGCGGCGCGGCCCAAGAGGCCTATTTCGGACCCGTTCAGCAAGAACTAGCGCCCTTGCTGGCGCTGCTGCATGCAGATGCGGCCCTAAGCTTTGATCCGAGCTCCCTTTTGCCGCAGGGGATTGAACGGGGCGGTGCCAATGAAACGATGGATATGCTCAGCGGTGGCACGCAAGAGCAGATTGCCATTCTGACGCGGCTAGCCTTTGCAAGGTTGTTTGCAAAACAGGGCAAACCGATGCCCGTTATTCTGGATGATGCTTTGGTTTATTCGGATGATAGTCGGATATCTGCGATGTTCACGGCGCTGCACCGGATTGCGACCGATCAGCAGGTGATCGTTTTTTCCTGCCGCCAGATGGCATTTACGGGGCTGGGCGGCACAAGGCCGAAGGTCCAGATTTCACAAGATAGTTGATAAAAACGAACCATTCTCAGAAGGGATGTTTGAAAAGTGAAGCTAGAATTAAAAGTATTCGGTATGAGCGCAAAACAGGCCAAAAGCCCAAACCGTCAGGGGCTTTGGCTGTTTCTTGTTGGGGTTTTGCCTGTGGCGGCCGCTTTTGCATTTGCCGCGCCCCACGCAGCCCCTGCACAAACCGCAGCGGATTGTATTGAACCCCAATCGCAATCCCTGATTAATGCCTGTGCCGCAAAGGAATTTGAGGCGGCTGATGCCGCATTGAATGCTGCTTGGAAACAGGCCAAATCATTTGGTGATGCTATCGGGAAAGGCAAAGAGCTGTTGAAGGCGCAGCGGGCGTGGCTGGCCTATCGGGATGCCGCGTGCCTTGTCCATGCCAGCCCGTTTGAAGGGGGCACGATCCAGCCGCTCATTCATTCGACCTGTCTAAGCGAATTGACGGCCGAGCGAACGCGAATGCTGTTGGAATTTCACGCGTATTAATCAGCATGGCCCGAAGGGGCGGCATGGGCGTGCCTATTCCAGCCCCTCAATGATCGCAATGTCAGCCTCACAGGCGCTGCTGCGCGCGTCACGGGCGGCGCGGTACGCGGGCGAGTTATAGCAGGCCTTGGCGTCTTTTAGGCTCGCAAATTCAATCACAACACGACGCTGCCAGTCGCGCCCTTCTAGTGTCTCGGCCTCACCACGGGCCAAAAAACGCGCGCCGAATTCTGCAAAGGCAGCAGGAGCAAGGGCCTGATACCCTTGATAGGCGTCTGGGTCGGTGACGGTCACGTTTGCAATCCAATAGGCCTTTGGCATGTCAGGCGTTTCCCTCATGTTCGGCCAAAAGCCGTTCGGCAATGGCGGCTGTATCATTCAGGTGCCGCGCCACAGCCGCTTCGGCGGCGTTTGGATCACCAGAAATGATCGCCTCGTAAATGGCCTGCATGTGATCGGGGCCGGGGCGTTCACGATCTGTGGTCGACAGGGTCATCATCCGCAAACGGCTGATCCTGCCGTTTAGGCGTTGCACGATTTCCCACGCGACATGGTGGCCCGCGCCGTTAAAGATTTCCGCATAAAACGCTGATGTGGCGCGAAACAGGGTGCCGGGTGCTTTGCTGGAAAGGTGTTTTTTCAGATCCGAGAAGGTGTCGCGCAGGCTTGCGGTGCGGGTGGCGTCAATCTGTTCGGCGCATTTGCGTGCGGCAGCCGTTTCTAACATGCGCCGGATATCATAGATTTGGGCCGCATCGGTCCAGTTCATCTGTGCCACGATGGGGCCGTGCCCGGGTAGGATTTCAACCAGCCCTTCCGCTTCGAGATAGCGGATCGTTTCGCGCACCACCGTTCGACTAACCCCCAGCTGATCGCAAAGAGGCCGTTCCACCAGCCGTTCGCCGGGTTTGAAATGGCCCTCAATAATAGCGTCACGCATACGTTCCTGAACCATATCCCGCAGGGTTACGGGGGGCTGTTCGATTTTGGAAAGGGAGGCAATTGTCATCCCCTTAGCATAACCATTCGAAGATTTGAGAGCAATGCTATTGACTGATCGTATGATGGTATACCAAGATTGGCGCAGAGAATCCCCTATAGAGGTACCGCTATGCCAGCCCTTATCCGCAAAACACTCCTGCACGTCGAAGAAACGCTGATTGAAGGGGGCAAAGCCGCTGAAACGCCGCTCAAGCTGATTGCGGCCGTGGCTGTGATCAAAAATCCATGGGCGGGGCAGGGGTTTGTTGAGGATCTGCGCCCAGAAATTCAGGATTGTGCACCGGGTCTGGGGGCGCTTCTGACGGGGATGATCCTTGAGGCGGCTGGTGGCGGTGACAAGGTCGAAGGCTATGGGAAGTCAGCGATCGTGGGCGTGAACGGCGAGATCGAACATGCCTCGGGCCTGATCCACACGCTGAGGTTCGGCAACCATTACCGCGAGGCCGTTGGCGCAAAATCCTATCTGGCATTTACCAACACGCGCGGCCCCGCCAACGCACCGTTGCAGATCCCGCTGATGGATAAAAATGATGGCGGGCGGCGCAGCCATTACCTGACGATCCAGTTGCAAGTTGCTGACGCGCCAGCACCGGATGAGATCGTGGTCGCCTTGGGGGCCTCTATCGGCGGGCGGCCGCATCACCGCATTGGCGACCGTTATCAGGACCTAAAGGAACTTGGCCATGACGTTGATAACCCAGCCTCTGTCTGAGGCCTATGGCACGCTGTCCTACCGCGAGGTCGGGCAGGGGGCGCCAATTGTTTTGATCCATGGGGTGGGCATGCAATCAGCGGCATGGGCGCCGCAGGTTGAGACGCTGTCGCAACAGTATCGTGTCATCGCGGTTGATATGCCTGGGCATGGCGGGTCTTCGCCTTTGCCGCCCGATACGCCTTTGCCCGCGTTTGTCGATTGGTTGCAGGCTGTGATGCAGGCGTTACAGCTGCGCCACGTCTACCTCGCGGGGCATTCCATGGGGGCGCTGATTGCCGCGGGATATGCGGTGACTTACCCCAAAGAGCTTAAAGGCGTGGCTTTGTTGAACGGGGTTTTCAAGCGAAGCAATGATGCGCGTGCCGCTGTGGTTGCCCGTGCCCAGCAAATTCGCTCGGGCGGGTTTGATTTGGAAACACCGCTGGCGCGATGGTTTGGCGATACAGCGATAGAGCAATCCGCCCGCGATAACGTGGCCCAATGGCTGAGCGCTGTTGATCTGGAGGGCTATGCAACGGCCTATAACGCCTTTGCCAAGGGCGATGATACATATGCGGATCGCTTTTCTGAAATCGCTTGCCCTTTCTTGGCCTTAACAGGGGATGGCGATCAAAACTCGACCCCCGAGATGTCCCAAGCCATGGCCGACGCCGTGCCAAATGGTGTGGCCAAGGTGATCAAAGGGCACCGCCACATGGTGAACCTGACTGCGCCAGATGAGGTGAGCTCAGCCTTGCTCAACTGGGTGCAATCAACGCGAAAGGAGCCGCAATCATGAGCGATTTTGACCCACGCGCGCTGCGCAATGCCTTTGGCGCGTTTATGACGGGGGTGACCGTAGTGACCGCCTATGATGAGGCAGGGGAACCTATTGGTTTTACGGCAAATTCCTTTAGCTCGGTTTCCCTTGATCCGCCTTTGGTTCTGGTCTGCCTTGCCAATAGTTCGCGAAACTATGAGGCGTTGACAAAGGCCAAGGGTTTTGCGGTCAATATCCTGTCAGAGACCCAGAAAGACATCTCAAACACCTTTGCACGCCCTGTCGAGGACCGCTTTGCAGGGATAAGCTGGCGCAAGGGCCCTTATGGCGCTCCGGTGATTGAAGGGACTTCTGCATGGTTTGATTGTTCCAGTTTCAATGTTGTTGAGGCGGGGGATCATGTCATCCTGATTGGCCAAGTCGAGGCCTTTGAGGACAGCACCAAGCCTGGATTGGGGTATGTCAGGGGCGCCTATGTGACCCCTGCTGCGGAAATGGAGGCCTTGGCCAATCGCACCCATTTGGTGGTGTCAGCCCTGATCCAATTTCAAGGCAAGGTTTTGTTGTTGGGCAATGAGAATGGTCAGCTTGTGCTGCCTGAAATGAAGGTGGGTAAGGGCGGGGCAACCGCGGCGCTGGACAAATTGATCGCTGCCAGTGGCACCAACGCCGAGCGCGGATTTATCTATTCTGTCTACGAAGACGCGGCGCGTGAAACCCAGCATATATCCTTTTTATGCCAAGCCAGCACAGAAACCGCCAGTGCAGGGATGTTTACAGAGCTAAGCCCCTCAACCTTTGGCGATGTGGCTGACCCAGCTGTTTGCACGATGCTGGAACGCTTTTCTACCGAAAGCCGTATCGGGGATTTCGGTGTGTATTATGGAAACCAAGTCGCGGGTGAAGTTCGCCCCATGACATCAGGGAGTTGAGAGATGAAGTTTTCTCTTTTTGCGCATATGGAGCGGATTTCCTCGGAAGAGGACCAAAAACAGCTTTATGAAGAGTTCATCGAGCTGTGCAAAATCGCGGATAAAGGCGGTATGCACGCGGTTTGGACCGGCGAACACCATGGGATGAACTTTACCATCACGCCGAACCCGATGCTCAACCTTGTTGATATTGCCCGCCAAACCGAAAACGTCCGTTTGGGAACAGGGACGGTGATCGCGCCGTTCTGGCACCCGATCCGATTGGCGGGTGAGGCGGCGATGACAGATATCATCACCGACGGGCGGCTGGATCTGGGCATCGCACGCGGCGCCTATTCCTATGAATATGAACGCATGATGCCTGGTATGGACGCTTGGGAAGCAGGCCAGCGCATGCGTGAACTGGTCCCCGCGGTAAAGGCGCTGTGGAAAGGGGATTATGAACACAAAGGCGAATTCCACCAATTCCCCAAAACAACCTCCTCACCGAAACCCTTGCAAGAGGATGGCCCGCCCATCTGGATCGCCGCCCGCGACCCTAGCAGCCATGAATTCGCGCTAGAGCAGGGGTGCAACGTGCAGGTAACCCCGCTTTGGAACGGCGAGGGTGAGATCAAAGACCTGATGGATAAATTCAACGCCGCCTGTGAGAAATTCTCACATCAACCGCGTCCTAAAATCATGTTGCTGTTGCACACCTATGTTTCTGACGGTGAGGAAGATACCCAGCAGGCCGCTGTCGAATTGAACCGTTTTTATTGCTATTTCGGGGCGTGGTTTATGAACAAGAGCGATGTTTCTCATGGCTTGATTGATCCGCTATCGGACGAAGACATCGCCGCGCATCCATTCTACACTCCCGAGGGGATGTTGCGCGATCTGGTGATTGGCACGCCCGAGGAAGTCATCAAGCGGATCAAGGTTTACGAAGACCTTGGCTATGATGAATACTCGTTCTGGATCGACAGCTCGATGCCGTTTGAGCGCAAAAAAGCATCGCTAGAGCGGTTCATCAACGAGGTTATGCCAGCCTTTTCATAGGCGCAGATAGGAAGAACGATGCAGAGTTTTCAGCACTATATCGGCGGCGACTTCAAAGAGGCCGCCACGCATTTCGACAGTTTGGATCCAGCCACAGAACAGCCGTGGGCAAAAATGCCAAGCGCGTCGGTTGCGGATGTAAACGCGGCTGTTGCCTCTGCTCAAAACGCCTTCCTTTCCCCCGAATGGGCACTGATGAGCGCAACCGCGCGGGGCAAGCTGCTGATGCGGCTTGCGGATCTGGTGGCAGAGAATGCGCAATCACTGGCCGAACTGGAAACCCGTGACACAGGCAAGATCATCCGTGAAACCAGCGCGCAGATTGCCTATGTTGCTGATTATTATCGCTATTACGCGGGATTGGCGGATAAGATCGAAGGCGCGCATCTGCCCATTGATAAACCCGATATGGAGGTGTGGTTGCGCCGTGAACCCATTGGTGTTGTCGCGGCCGTGGTGCCGTGGAACTCACAGCTGTTTTTATCGGCGGTGAAAATTGGCCCTGCCTTGGCCGCTGGGTGCACCGTGGTTCTAAAAGCTTCCGAAGAGGGGCCAGCCCCGATGCTGGAGTTTGCGCGGATTTTCGATCAGGCTGGATTTCCAAAAGGTGTCCTAAGCGTGCTGACAGGCGGGCCAGATATCGGTGCCGCGCTCACCAGCCATCCTGACGTGGCGCATGTGGCCTTTACGGGTGGGCCGGAAACGGCGCGCCATATTGTGCGGAATTCGGCTGAAAACCTTGCGTCTACTTCGCTGGAACTTGGCGGGAAATCCCCTTTTATCGTCTTTGACGATGCCGATCTGGAAAGTGCCGTAAATGCGCAGGTTTCGGGCGTTTTCGCCGCCACGGGGCAAAGCTGTGTCTCGGGGTCGCGACTGGTTGTGCAGGCAGGGATCAAGGATGCGTTTCTGGCCCGCCTCAAAGAAAAAGCCGAGGCCGTTGTGATGGGTAGCCCCGATGATATGGCGACAGAGGTTGGCCCGCTTTGTACAAAGGCGCAGCGCGATAATGCTATGGCCTTAATCGAGAAATCCGTATCCCAAGGGGCCAAAGTGATAACGGGAGGGCAGCTGCCCCAAGGAAAGGGTTTCTATTTCCCGCCGACCATTCTGGATTGCGACAACGCGCCAGATGCTGCCAGCCTTAGTGCGGAATTCTTTGGCCCTGTCCTGTCGGTTGTCAGTTTCGAAACCGAAGCAGAGGCGATCGAGATCGCCAATAACACCCAGTTTGGGCTGGCGTCAGGCGTATTTACGCAAAACCTCACCCGTGCGCACCGCATGATCCGCGCCATTCGCGCAGGGATCGTCTGGGTGAACACCTATCGCGCTGTCAGCCCGATTGCGCCCTTTGGCGGGCATGGCCTGTCGGGGCATGGGCGCGAAGGAGGCATCGAAGCCGCGCTGGATTACACCAAGGTCAAAGCCGTTTGGCTGCGCACCAGCGATGATCCCATCCCTGATCCCTTTGTGATGCGTTAATCGGCCGAATGGAGGGGCTGGCCGTGGGGGCCTTTCGCTCCATTCCCGAGCAGCATGAAACACCGGAAACAGCGGCGCAGAAATGCGCGAAATCTTCGGAAAAGCTCATCGGTTTTGTAGGGCGGGAATGAACGCTCTGTTTTGACAGGGTTCAAATCGGCAACCTAAGTCATCGCCATTCCCCCTCGATTTTACCCGAAAACCGATTTATGGAGCTGCAGATCACCCTTTTGGGATGCTCTGGTCGCCCCTATTTGTGAAACTGCCCAAAACGGAAAGCCAAACTGTGAAGTCTGCAACCACCCTAAGAAACAGCGCACGCCTATCCGTTGCACCCATGATGGACTGGACAGATCGGCATTGCCGCTACCTTCACCGCCTGATGAGCAAGCGGACACTGCTCTATACAGAAATGGTGACTTCTCCGGCGTTGGTGCGGGGGCGGGCGATGCATTTGTTGGATTACAATCAATCCGAACACCCTGTTGCGCTGCAACTAGGCGGGTCTGATCCGGCCGAGCTGGCCGAAGCTGCGCGGATTGGTGCAGAAGTCGGGTATGATGAGATTAACCTGAACGTTGGCTGCCCGTCAGATCGCGTACAATCAGGCGCTTTTGGCGCGGTGCTGATGAAGGATGCGGCCCTTGTTGCACGCTGTGTGAGCGCGATGCAACGCGCGGTAGAGGTCGAAGTGACGGTGAAGTGCCGGATCGGTGTGGATGATCAAAACCCCGAAGAAGTCCTGCCCGAGTTCCTGAGCAGGATCGTCGGCGCAGGGATCGAACGGGTTACCGTGCATGCGCGTAAGGCGTGGCTGGATGGGCTTAGCCCCAAGGAAAACCGCGATATCCCGCCACTGGACTATCCGCTGGTTCACCGCATGAAAGAGCTATTTCCCAATTTGCACATCTCGTTGAATGGCGGGATCACGACGCTAGAGGCGGCTGAGGCGGCCTTGGATGCGGGTGTGGATGGTGTGATGATCGGCCGAGCGGCCTATCACCAACCAAGCGAGATTTTGTGTCAGGCAGATCGCCGCATTTATGGCGACGGAGCGGACACAACACCCGAAGAAATCGTTGTGGCGATGCTGCCCTATATTCAGGCCCATCTGGATAACGGAGGGAAGTTGGCATCGGTCACGCGGCATATGCTGGGGCTATTTGCGGGCCGTCCCGGTGCACGTATCTGGCGGCGGGTCTTGTCCGAGGGCGGGCATCGCCCCGAGGTCGGAACCGCGCTGGTGTTGGAAGCATTGGATCAGGTAAAGGCCCAAACCGCTCTGGCCAGCCAGCTGCGCGCGGTGTAGCAAATACCAAATATCAGGAGCGCCGAAATGCCGGAAACGATGTTGTTAATTCAAATGGCTGTTTTGCTGCTGGTAATCGGTGCCTTTGCCGGTGTCTTGGCGGGGTTGTTAGGTGTGGGTGGCGGTATCGTTTTGGTGCCCGCATTCTTTTATGCATTTCAAACCCTTGGATATGGTGGCGACCAGCTGATGCAGATGTGTCTTGCCACGTCGCTGGCAACCATCATCGTGACCTCGGTGCGCTCTGTGATGTCGCATCACAAAAAAGGGGCTGTTGATTGGGGCATCCTTAAATCTTGGGCCCCTGGTATCGTGGTTGGCGCGATTGTCGGGATGTTTGTTGTGGCGGGCCTGCGCTCGACCACTTTGCAGGCGATTTTTGGTGTGCTGGCCTTGGTTGTAGGGCTGTATATGGGGTTTGGTCGGTCTGAGTGGCGTCTTGGGCAGGCCATGCCGATGGGGCTTTTGCGCGCGGTGTTATCTCCGCTCATGGGATTTTTGTCGGTTCTTATGGGGATCGGCGGGGGCAGTTTTGGCGTGCCGATGATGAGCCTGTATAACACACCGATCCACCGTGCTGTTGCGACGGCTGCGGGATTTGGCGTGGTGATTGCGGTGCCATCCGTGATCGGTTTCCTGTTTGTTGATCTGGATCCAGCGAAAAAACCACCGCTAACCATTGGGGCGGTGAATTTGGGTGCCTTTGTGTTGGTCATCGCCATGACGTTGCTGACGGCTCCGCTCGGCGCGCGGCTGGCCCATGCGATGGACCCAAAACCGCTAAAGCGTGTGTTTGCAGTGTTTTTGGTTCTGGTCGCCCTGAACATGCTGCGCAAGGCGTTTTGGGGGTGATGGCCCCCGAGGGTTTTTGCACCTTCGAGTATGACGCGAAAACGGCTGCTTGGGCAAAGGCTGCGCTTTTCCGCCGCGTGTTTTCTAGCGGCGCTTCAGAGGGGGTGTCTGCCTGATTTCTGGGCTGCAGATCAGCAAAGAGGGCAAACTGTATCCGTTTCGCCTCGGCCAACAATAAACTTGTCCTTGCCATATTGTCGCCAAATTGGATTGGCATCACTGTACCCACACGCCCCCGCAAGAGGGGAGAGATTGAGCACGAGGCAGGACATGAAACAGATCATTACAGGACCATTTGGCCGTATGGCCTATTACAACGCCAACGCCAAATTTGGCGGTCAATATCCGACGCTGAACCTTCCAAATTGCGATTTCGCGCGGGGTGCAGGATTGGTTGCCGCAAACGGGATGCTGCCACCCAATGTAATCAAAATGCCCAGAAAAACACGTACGGGCGCAGCGATCGCCATGTTTGGCGAGCCGACAAAACGCAAAAGCTAAGCCTTTTTAGGTTTTACGAGACAGGCGCGCAGCACGGCCACCGCGCCGCTTTTTGAGCGCCGCCGAACGAGACGGTAGATCATCGATCACCGCTTTACGCGCATCGGGGCTCATCTTTGACCAAGCGCCAATTTCATCGATCGAGCGCAAACAGCCGGTACACAGACGGCTTTCCGGATGCACCACACAAATCTTGATGCAGGGGCTTTCGACCTCGGCCCGTTTCCAGATGTCGTCGCTCATTGATCAACTCTCCTGTGCGGCGCGCAGAACACCAATTCGATCCAATACACCCTGAAGAATATAGCTGGCCGCAACGTGATCGATCACTTCGGCGCGACGTTTACGAGACGTATCCGCCTCGAGCAGGGCGCGTTCGGCGGCAACGGTGGATAGGCGTTCATCCCAAAACCCAATAGGCAAATCAGGATGCAGGCGATCCAGATTGCGGGCAAAGGCCCGTGTGGATTGGCATCGCGGCCCTTCCGATCCATCCATGTTAAAAGGTAATCCCAATATCAGACCACCGATATTGCGGTCTGTCATGATCTCGCCCAGACGGGCGGCATCGACACCGAACTTTTTGCGCCGAACGGTTTCCAAAGGCGTCGCAACGGATAAAAAGCTGTCGGTGACAGCCACGCCAATTGTCTTTTCCCCCAAATCCAGCCCGATCAAGGCCCGCATTGAAGGTAGGGCAGCAGAAAACTCTTCTATGGTGTCATAGATCATTCCGCCACTCCTGCTTTGCGGCCTGCCGCATTGATCAGGTCTAGCGCTTCATTGTCATTGGCAAAGGCCTCCAGAGCGTTGGCATGGATGGCTTGCGCGCGCTCAACCTCGCCCAAGACGCCCAAGGAGGAGATCAGGCGCGCCCAATCGCGGGCAGGGCCGCCTTCGGTGGCCAGACGTTCGGATAGGCCTGCGACCATGCCGCCAATCATCTCCATCCGTTCGGCAGGTGTCATGTCTTGGGCGTTTTCCACATCCTCGGCAGAGGGGCCCTTGGCCGCGGCGCTGCCAATGTCAGGGAGCGAATAGCGCACGCCAGCAAGCTGGGCCAAACCTTCGATTTGCTCCAGAATTGGAGGAATCCACGGCGCATCCTCGGGGCCTGCGCGCAAAAGACCATCCCAGATACGAAAGGCCTGATCCGGCCGCCCCGTTTGGGCCAACATCAAGCCGATGTAATAGCGGGCCGATCCATTCTGAGGCTCTTTCACCAAGGCTGCGCGCAGTGACATCTCGGCCTCGGGCGAAACATATCCGCCAGCGGATAGAACCTGTAATTCACCAAAGTCTGCCAGATCCTGTGGCGTGACTTGATCTGCCTTGAGCTTTAGCAGGCGGTTTTGCGCGTCTTTCGCAGCGACAAAGTTACCAATGCGGCGCTCTTGCTGGGCCAACAAGGCGTGGCCTTTTACATCATCAGGGCGGGTGGCGACAGTTGTGCGTAGTTGCTTTAGCAGCTCTTTATAGCGCTCATCCATCTGCGCAGGTTCCACAAACGGGGGTAGGGAGCCTTCGGCGTCGGCCTGAGCGGGGCGGGATTTGCGCACCTCTTCGGCAAAGGCGATCCGGTCCTTCAGCGCCATGTCACCATAACCCGGCGCGCCGAGAAACCAATAGGCGGTGGCACTGCCGATGAGCCCCACAAGGATGATGAACACCGCAGCCTTGGCGGGGGTATTCGCGCGGCTGGTTTCCTCATTGGACTGGGCCTTATCAGCGGCAATCAAACGGCGTGCGATTTCGGCGTGAACCCGTTCGGCATCGGCTTTTTCGATGACACCGCGCGCCACGTCGCGGTCCACCTCTTCTAGCTGGGCACGGTAAACCTCCACATCGGATGCCGCCCGCGATGCGATCTCTTTTTGACCACCTCGGATGACGGCGCGGGCCAAAACGGCACCAACCATAAGGGTGATTGTGATCGCTACGATCCAGAAACTAATCATTCTGCGGGTTCTCCTTGTTGGTTACCATTTAATGGTTGCAGCCGTAATACAAAAGAGGGGGATGCACCGACCGCGACGAATAGACCTGATCTAAATGCCTTTGCTTGCGGCCTATGTCGCAAAATTGATAAAGAATGCCGCGCGGAGTATCCTCTTTTTCGGCCACTCGATCATGAAGGTCGTAAAGGCGTTTGTCCGCCCGAATCCACTCCTGATCTGCCCCCAAGGACACCAGCGATGAAAAAATACTCTGCTTTTGCCGTAGCGCGTGAGGCGATGCGCCACCACACTGGCTGGACGCGTGCATGGCGCGATGCGGCGCCAAAGAAACGTTATGATGCGATCATCGTCGGGGCAGGGGGGCATGGCCTTGCGACGGCTTATTATCTGGGTAAGAACTTTGGCATCACCAATGTCGCGATCCTTGAAAAGGGGTGGTTGGGGGGTGGCAACACGGGCCGCAATACAACCATCATCCGTTCGAACTATTTGCAGGATCCATCGGCTGCGATCTATGAAAAAGCGCGCTCCTTGTATGAGACGATGTCGCAGGATCTCAACTATAATGTGATGTTTTCCCCACGTGGGGTTATCATGCTTGCACAAACCGAACATGAGGTGCGCGGATACAAACGCACGGCACATGCGAACATGTTGCAAGGTGTCACAACCGAATTCATCGGACCCGAGAAGGTCAAACAGCTGGTGCCGATCATCAATCTGGATGGCCCGCGCTATCCAGTTTTGGGCGGCTTGTGGCAGGCGCGCGGCGGGACAGCCCGCCATGATGCGGTTGCATGGGGATATGCCCGCGCGTGTTCAGATATGGGAATGGACGTCATCCAGCGCTGCGAAGTCACGGGCATCCAGTCCGAAGGCGGCAAGGTTACGGGCGTAACAACCACGCGGGGTGATATCGCCTGTGACAAGCTGGGGATCGTCGTTGCTGGTCACTCGGGTCACCTAGCGGAAATGGCTGGTTTCCGACTGCCGATGGAATCGGTTGCGCTGCAGGCTTTGGTGTCTGAGCCGATCAAGCCCTGCATGGATGTGGTGGTTATGGCCAACACGGTCCACGGCTATATGAGCCAGTCTGACAAGGGCGAAATGGTTATCGGCGGCGGTACCGACGGCTATAACAACTATACCCAGCGGGGCAGTTTCCACCATATCGAGGAAACAGTGCGCGCGTTGGTCGAAACCTTCCCCATGGTGTCGCGCCTGAAAATGCTGCGCCAATGGGGCGGTATTGTCGATGTCACGGGGGACCGATCGCCCATTCTCAGTAAAACGCCGGTTGATGGCATCTTTATCAACAGTGGTTGGGGCACTGGCGGGTTCAAGGCGATCCCGGGGTCTGGTTGGGCTATGGCCGAGCTGATGGCAAAAGGCCGCTCGCCGCTTACGGATGCGTTTGGATTAAATCGCTTTACGGAAGGGCGCTTTATCGATGAATCTGTTGCGGCTGGGGTGGCGCACTGATGTTATCAGCGGTCGAAACCGGAAATCCTGCGCGCTGTGGCATCTTCGGCCTGTATCCTCGCAGCCTCGGTATGGGGCGCGTTGCGGGGGCTAAGGTTCAGGTCATGGGCCAGCAGACTGCGTTTTTTGCGCCGCTCGTAAAGGGCGATACCAACCGCGGCGAGCGCGATCAGCGCGATGATCCAAAAAATCCAATTCATCCTATAAACTTGGGGCCGACAGGCCCGTTTTTCAAGATCGGAGCACCTTCATGCTGATCGTATCCTGTCCTTGCTGCGGTATCACCGCCGAGGAAACCGAATTTCACGCCCATGGCGAGGCCCACATCACGCGCCACACCGTTGGCAGCACAGATGACCAGATGGAGACCTATCTGTTCATGCGCAAAAACCCCAAAGGCGTGCATTTCGAACGCTGGCGCCACCAAAACGGCTGTGGCAAATGGTTTCACATGGCGCGTTGTACGATGACGCTGGAGGTTTTCGGCACCTATAGCGCCCAGACATACGGCCCCCCCGAGGAGCTGTTGGCTGAAATCGACGCCAAACGTCCTGGATGGCGGGATAACGCCTGATGCCCGTATTTTCCCTAGTTCCGCACCTAACATTTGCGATGGAGCCCCAATCATGAGCACTCGTCTCGCAACAGGCGGCCGCCTGCTGAACAAATCCAAAGCGGTCAAATTCCGCTTTAACGGCAAACACATGGATGGCTATGAGGGCGATACGCTGGCCTCGGCCCTGTTGGCCAATGACCAGATGCTGGTGGGGCGTTCGTTTAAGTACCACCGCCCACGCGGTATTGTCGCGGCTGGCCCAGAAGAGCCGAACGGCCTTGTAAACTTGGGCGAAGAGGGCAAATTCGAACCAAACGCCCGCGTCACCACAACCGAGCTGTTCGACGGGCTCAGCGCCCAAAGCCAGAACCACTGGCCCAGCCTTGATTTCGACGTAGGGGCGATCAACAAACACCTCAGCCGCTTTTTGCCTGCTGGTTTCTATTACAAGATGTTCATTCACCCGCGCCCCCTGTGGAAACACGTGTATGAGCCGATCATCCGCCACTCGGCCGGTCTGGGCCGCGCGCCCAAGGCACGTGATGTGGACACGTATGAACATTTCTACGCCTTCTGTGACGTGCTGGTCATTGGTGGCGGTGTTGCGGGCCTAGAGGCCGCGCGTGCGGCCGCAATCTCTGGTGCGCGGGTTATGATCATCGAACAAACGCCGCATTGGGGTGGTCGCACGCCCGTTGATGGTGGCGAGATTAACGGCGCCCCAGCCCAAAGCTGGATCGATGCCACCATTGCCGAGCTAGAAGCGATGGAAAACGTCACCATGCGCACCCGTACAATGGGCGCAGGCGTTTATGACCATGGCTATGTGCTGGGGTATGAACAACTCACCGATCACGCCCCTGAAAAGGCGGGCCCACGCCATCGTTTGTGGCGCGTACGGGCAGGGCAGATCATCACCGCTACTGGCGCGATCGAGCGCCCGCTCAGCTTTGCTGGTAACGACATTCCAGGGGTGATGCTGGCGGCCTCATTGCGCGACTACGTAGTGAACTATGGTGTGTCTGCGGGGGATCGCACCGTCGTTGTGACAAATAACGACGACGCCTATCTGACGGCCTTTGCGTTGAAACACGCAGGGCTGGATGTGCCAGCGATTTTAGATGCCCGCCCAACCGCCCAGAACAGCGATGTGATGGAGCAGGCCGAGGCGCTGGGTATTCGGGTGATGATGGGCCACGGTGTTTCGTCGATCAAAGGCGGCAAGCGGGTGACTGGCGTGGCTGTTTGTGCCCAAGCTGGCGAAGGTGCCGTGCTGGAAGAGATTGAGTGCGATGCAATCGCAATGTCTGGTGGCTGGTCTCCGGTTGTACACCTATGGTCGCACTGTGGTGGCAAGCTGACGTGGGATACGAAATACGCCTGCTTTAACCCTGATCCAGACAACCCGCCCAAAGGTGCGGATGGCATGCAGTTTGTCTCAACTGCGGGGGCGGCGTCGGGTCGTTTCCAATTGGATGATGTGCTGAATGATGCCTTTGCTGCAGCAGATGGTGTGCTGCGTTGTGTCGGGCACAAGCTGCCCAAAGCTGCGGCCGCCCCGAAAGGGAACCGCCGCAAAGAGGCGCCCATGGCACCGGTCTGGCTGATGCCTCAAGGTGCCAGCGTAAAGCTGCGCGAAAAGGCATGGCTGGACTATCAGAACGATGTGAAAGTTTCTGATGTACGCCTTGCTGCGCAAGAGGGGTTTGTCTCGGTTGAGCATGCCAAACGTTACACCACTTTGGGTATGGCGACAGATCAGGGTAAATTAAGCAATATCAACGGCCTTGCGACCTTAGCTAATGCGATGGGTGAGGAGATTCCTGCGGTGGGAACCACGACTTTCCGCCCGCCATACCACCCGATCTCGATGGCCTCTATTGGCGGTGAAGCGCGCAATGAAATCTTCCAGCCAATCCGCCGCACAGCCCTGTATGACTGGCACGAAAATAACGGTGCCGTTTGGGAACCCGTAGGCCAATGGCGTCGTCCCTATGCCTATCGTCAGGGGGATGAAACCACCCATGATGCGGTGATGCGCGAAGTGTCAAACACCCGCACCAATATGGGCCTGCTGGATGCCTCGACCCTTGGCAAGCTGATCGTGAAGGGGCCAGACGCGGGCCGTTTCCTTGATATGCTCTACACCAATATGATGAGCACGCTGAAGATCGGCAAATGTCGCTATGGTCTGATGTGTAACGACAACGGCTTCTTGATCGATGACGGTGTTGTTGCTCGCATCGATGAGGACACATGGCTGTGCCACACGACCACAGGCGGCGCGGACAGCATCCATGCCCATATGGAGGAATGGCTGCAAACCGAATGGTGGGACATGAAGGTCTATGTCGCCAATGTGACCGAGCAATATGCGCAGGTCGCAGTGGTGGGCCCGAACGCCCGCAAGGCGCTGGAAAAACTCGGCGGCATGGATGTCTCGAAAGAGGCGCTTGGGTTTATGGAATGGGCCGACGGCGAGATCGGCGGCTTTAAGGTCCGCGTTTACCGGATCTCCTTCTCGGGCGAGCTGAGCTATGAGATCGCGGTTGATGCCAACCACGGGCAGGCCTTCTGGGATGCGTTGATGGCGGCGGGTGCCGATCTGGGTGTTATGCCTTACGGGACCGAATGTTTGCACATCTTGCGCGCTGAAAAGGGCTTCATCATGATCGGTGATGAAACCGATGGCACGGTGATCCCACAAGATTTGAACCTGCATTGGGCGCTGTCCAAGAAGAAGGAAGACTATCTGGGCAAACGCGCCCAGCAGCGTTCGCATATGGCTGATCCAAATCGCTGGAAGCTGGTTGGGCTGGAAACCACAGACGGTTCCGTGCTGCCCGATGGGGCCTATGCCGTTGGTGAAGGCAACAACGAAAATGGCCAGCGCAATATGATTGGCCGCGTGACCTCTAGCTATCATTCGCCGACGTTGGGTAAGGGCATCGCCATGGGCTTGGTCCTGCATGGCCCTGACCGCATGGGCGAAGTGCTGGAATTCCCGGGCACAGACGGCAAAACCTATAACGCGCGCATCGTTGATCCGGTGTTTTACGATAAAGAAGGGGAGAAGCAGAATGTCTGATCCGGTATCCGCATTGAACAACGCCAGCTTCGACGCTGGCATCGCCACCCTACGTGAGCGCGGCCCCGTTGGCATGATTACCCTGCGCGGTGATCTTTCTTCAAAACCTGTGCAAAAAGCCGTCAAAGCCGCATCAGGGCTGGCTATGCCCCAACAGCGCCAATGCCTAACCATAGGCGAAAACAGCATCGCGTGGATGTCCCCTGATGAGCTGCTCATCGTGTGCCCCTATGCCGAGGCGGCAAGCCTGCTGGCGGATATTCAGGGGCGTTTGGCAAATGAACATGCGCTAGCGGTCAACGTCTCGGACGCCCGCGCTGTGTTTGAGGTGAGCGGGCCGAATGCACGTGAGGTCATGGCCAAACTCGCGCCAGTTGATCTGGCACCCAGCCAGTTTACGCCAGAGATGTTCCGCCGAACCCGCATTGCGCAGGTGGCGGCAGCGTTTTGGATGCCAGCTGATGACGTGTTTCATGTGGTTTGTTTCCGCTCGGTCGCGCAATATGTTTTTGATGCGCTCAGCATCGCCGCGCAGCCGGGATCAGAAGTGGACGTGTTCTAAAGCTATCCCCTTGATCTGGTTGACGATCCTTGCCGAATGGGAAAGAAGTGTTCAACCCTAGGTGAGGAATGGCTGAATGTTACGGCAAAGTTTGATCGCAACCCTGATGGTGGTTTCCTTGGCGGCACCTGCCGCCGCAAAAGGGGTGCTGTACGATTGTAAGCTAGACGCAAAACGCGCCAAAGGCTGGGTATCGCCCACGATGGCTATTGTTTTTGAGGATGCTGGCACTGTTAAGGTCGCTGATGGCGCTTTATTGCACTACGTTGGCCACCCCGTCGTGGCGCGAGTGCGTAAATCAGGTGATGTCGCACGTTTGCATTGGAATATTGCCGGTGCCCACGATCACGTAGGACAGGTCATTCCAACCTTTAGCTATACGGCCAAACTGAACCTAAAAACGCTGGGTGTTTCTGTTTTGGCGAAACCTGTAGGCTTTCCCCAACGCTTTACGGGAAAAGGCACCTGCAAAAAACGAAACAGCACCCGAGGTTTCCCAAAGGGATAATTGGGGGCGTAGCTATCAACGGCGCAGGAATTTTGGACTGAACTGCGAAGAAACCCAGTTCTTTACCAAGATGACCTTGACGAAGGTCGGGTGGGGCCGTCATTTAGGGGCAACTGAATTTCAAATATGGAGGCCCCAATGGCTTTTGAACTTCCCGATCTTCCCTACGCCCACGACGCCCTTGCATCCAAAGGCATGAGCGCCGAGACGCTGGAATTCCACCATGACAAGCACCACAACGCTTATGTCGTAAACGGCAACAAGGCGATTGAGGGCACCGAATGGGCTGGTAAATCCCTCGAAGAGATCATCAAAGGCACCTACAATGCGACATCCGTTGCGCAAAACGGTATCTTCAACAACATTAGCCAGCTTTGGAACCACAACCAGTTCTGGGAAATGATGGGCCCAGGCGAATCCGCAATGCCGGGTGAGCTGGAAAAAGCGCTGATCGAGAGCTTTGGCTCGGTTGATAAATTCAAAGACGAATTCAAAGCAGCAGGCGCTGGCCAGTTCGGTTCCGGCTGGGCATGGTTGGTCAAGGACACAGACGGTGGCCTGAAAGTGACAAAAACAGAGAACGGCGTGAACCCTCTGTGCTTTGGTCAGACAACGCTGTTGGGTTGTGACGTGTGGGAGCACTCCTACTACATCGACTTCCGCAATGCGCGTCCTGACTACCTGACAAACTTCCTCGACAACCTTGTGAACTGGGAAAACGTCGCCTCGCGCATGTAAGCGGCTGACGTTAGTCTAAAGAAAAAGAAAGCCCCGCCAGCATCTTGCTGCGGGGCTTTTTGTTTGTTTTGGGGTTAGGCCAGATCAGCCTCGATGGCCTTTAGGGTTTCGGCTGCATCCGGTACCCAGGTGAGATATTCTAACAGGCTATGATCCGCAAAGCCGCGATCCGCAACGTGGTTCATCAATTGCTTTAGGGGGTCCCAGTAGCCATTTGAGTTGACGATATAAATCGGCTTCTCATGTAGCCCGATCTGGCGCCATGTCAGAACTTCAAACAGCTCATCCAATGATCCCGCGCCACCTGGTAACACAACCAAAGCATCGCAGTTCATGGACATCACTTTTTTACGTTCATGCATGGTTTCTGTGACGATATAGCTGGTGAGATCGCTTTTGCCGACTTCCCAATCAACAAGGTGTTGGGGGATCACGCCAAAGGTATTGCCGCCAGCCTCTTGGGCCGCGCGGGCAACGCTGCCCATCAGGCCGACATCCCCTGCACCGTAAACCAGCCGCCACCCTTTGGCCGCGATGCCCGCGCCCATTTGCTCGGCTGCTTGGGTAAAGGCGGGGTCGTCCCCTGCGCGCGAGCCACAGAATACACAGACAGAAAGGTTGGGCATTGAAAGCTCCTGCATCACTTTTGAGAAAAAATTCTGGTCACGATATGGTATTTTGACCCGTGATAGCCTGTCAGCTACAAAGGCTCAACGCACAGCGGATGCGGCTCAACAAGGAAAACGCGAAATGAGCAAACTACTGGCAAGTCTCGGCGGGAACACGGGCGCCTTCATCGCGGGCGGCGGTATGGTCGTAGCCTTGGGGCTGGGGGCCTATGTAGGCTTTGGCGGGATGAACCAAATCGAAGGCGATAACGCCGAGCCTGTCGCCCTTGTTGATACACCCGCCACAACGTCCCAAGAGACACCAGCCAAGCCAGCCCCAGACGGGCAGAGCGCAGAACCTACCGTTGAGGCACAAGCCCCCAGTTTTGACGAGCTGCGGCGGGAAGAGGACGGAACCACCATCATCGCGGGACGGGCCGAGCCGCTGAGCGAGGTGAAGATCATCGTGGACGGAGCCGAGGTGGCAACAGCTACGGCAGATGGCAGCGGTGGCTTTGCGGCAATCACTGTTTTGCCTCCCAAAGACACTGCGCAAATCGTGAGCCTTTCCTCGGAAAGCGGGGAAGAGGGAGGGGATGTCACCGCCTCCTTAGACGAAATTATCCTCGCCCCGTCCCAGCCGCTGGAAACGGGTGTTGATGAACCGGTACAGACGGAGACGGCAACCGTTGAGGACACTGCACCTAGCCAGCCAGCAGATGCGGTGGAGGCCCCGACAGACCTTGCCAGCGACGAAACAGCCGAACAGCCGCAAGCCCCCGTTGAAACCGCAAAAGTGGCTGTTCTGAAATCGGACGAAGAGGGGGTCACCCTTTTGAACCCAGAGCCACCGCAGGCGATGACAGCTGTGGCCTTGGATACAATCGGATATTCCGAGATCGGCGATGTCCAGCTGTCTGGCCGCGCGCAGCCTGATACTGCACGGGTGCGTGTCTATCTGGATAACCGTTCGGTCATCAGCTTGCCCGTTGATGCGTCAGGTCGCTGGCGCGGTGATCTGCCCGATGTTGACGAGGGCGTATATACGTTGCGCGTCGATGAAGTAAGCACCGAAGGCGCGGTGAGCAGCCGCGTTGAAACCCCCTTTAAACGCGAATCCGCCGCCGTTCTGGCCCAAGCGAATGAAGCCGAAGGACCGATTAAATCGATTACCGTGCAAACGGGGGCAACGCTATGGGCTATTGCGCGGGACCGCTATGGCGATGGCACGTTATATTTGCGTGTGGTTGAGGCAAATTCAGCCAGTATTCGCGACCCCGATCTGATTTATCCTGGTCAGGTGTTTGATCTTCCGAACTAAGGTGGTCCTTGCGGGGTAGACAACCTATGTAGGGGGCAACTGCATAGGAAATACCATGACCGCTGACCGAGCCTCCTCTCGCCATACAAATAATGCCGATCATCCTGCTGTTACCGAAGAAGGGATCGCCGCCGAACAAGAGCGCCAGTCTTCGGTGCGGGTGCTGCGCAAGGTAACACCGTTTCTATGGCCTGCGGACATGCCGTGGGTGCGCAAGCGGGTGGTTTGGGCAATGGTCGCTTTGTTCATGTCAAAGCTGGTGGTCGTTACCACACCGCTGTTTTACCGTGATGCTGTGGATGCATTGGCAGGCGAAGGGGCGCCGCTGTTTGCGCTGAGTGCGATCAGCCTGACCATCGCCTATGGCATGGCGCGTCTGATGGGTGTTGGATTTCAGCAGCTGCGCGATGTTATCTTCACCAAGGTTGCTCAACGCGCGCTGCGGATGCTTGCGCTTGAGACGTTCAACCACATCCACCGCCTTTCCATGCGCTATCACATCACCCGCAAAACCGGCGGGCTGAGCCGTATTATCGAACGCGGGGTGAAGGGGGTCGAGTTCCTTTTGAGGTTCTTGTTGTTCAGCATCGGGCCCTTGATCCTAGAGCTGTTGATGATCGGCGTGATCCTGATGGTGTTGTTTGATGCGACCTATCTGCTGGTCGTTGCGGTGACGATTGGCCTCTACGTGTGGTTTACCTTTGCGGTGACGGAATGGCGCGTAAAGCTGCGTCGCCAGATGAATGATCAGGATACTGACGCCAACCAAAAGGCGATCGACAGCTTGCTCAACTATGAAACGGTTAAATACTTTGGCGCCGAGGCCCGCGAGGCAGGGCGCTATGACACTGCTATGGCTGGTTATGAAGCGGCGGCGATCAAGACGAATTACTCGCTTGCGTTTCTAAACTTTGGCCAGTCGGTGATTATCACGGCTGGTCTGGTCGGAGTGATGGTTCTGGCGGCAATTGGCGTGCAGAATGGTACGCTCACCGTGGGTGATTTTGTGATGATCAACGCCTATATGATCCAGATAACCGTGCCGCTGAACTTTCTTGGAACGGTCTATCGTGAAATCCGACAGGCTTTGGTGGATATGGGGCAGATGTTTGATCTGCTGGAACAACCAGCAGAGATCACCGACAAAGAAGACGCGCCCGAGCTGAAGGTCTCAGGCGGGCAGATCAAGCTGGAGAATGTCCGCTTTGGCTATAATGCGGATCGTGAAATCCTGAAGGGGGTGAATGTCACCGCTGAGCCAGGTCAAATGGTTGCCATTGTCGGGTCCACCGGATCGGGGAAGTCCACCATCGGGCGGTTGTTGTTCCGGTTCTATGACGTTCAGGAAGGCAGCCTGAGCATTGATGGTCAGGATGTGCGCGATGTTACGCAAAACTCCTTGCATCGACAGATTGGTGTGGTGCCGCAGGACACTGTGCTGTTCAACGACACCATTGGCTATAACATCGCCTATGGGCGCGATGGCGCGACACAGGCCGATATTGAAGAGGCAGCAAAAGCCGCGCAGATACACGACTTTATCAGCGCCCTCCCTGACGGGTATGACACAGCTGTTGGTGAACGTGGTTTGAAGCTATCTGGTGGCGAAAAGCAGCGGGTGGGCATTGCGCGCACCTTGCTTAAAGATCCGCCAATCCTGCTGCTGGATGAAGCGACCAGCGCGCTGGACAGCGAGACCGAGCATGAAATTCAGGATGCCTTGCGCCGTGCAGGCAAAGGGCGCACTGTTTTGACTATCGCCCACCGCCTAAGCACGATCGCCGAAGCCGACAGGATCATTGTTTTGGAACAGGGCGAAGTTGCAGAGCAAGGCACACATGACGAGCTGCTAAAGAACGGCGCGCGTTACGCGCAGCTATGGCATCGCCAACAGGCCGAGGATTAAGCAAGCCCCCCAGCAGCAGGGCCTGATCCGAATGACAGCACCGCCCAAGGGCGGTGCTGAAAATACTCTTTCGGTTGCATCCGGCCTTGCTACAGCACGCTGGACGCGACCTTGGGTGGGGTGTGGTGGCGTTATTCTGCTGCGACTGCTTTGTTCGTCAGCTTGTCCAGCGCGCCCTTCATCATTTGCAGGTATTTTGCATCTTGGGGGAGGGCGTGGTTTTTCGCCAAGGCGTCAGGGGAGTGGTAGGCGATCCGCACGACGCCTTCAGCGTCAGCATAGGCCAGCACGCGCAGCGGTAGGTCCAGCCCCGCGGTCTGCCCATCAACCATAGCGGGCGAGCCGATTTTTGGGTTGCCGAAAATCAGCAACTCGGTCGGGCGCAGATCAATATCTACCTTTGTTGCACCTGCGCTGTGGTCAACCCGTGCAAAAACGGTTGCGCCTGCGGCAGTTACCGCCGCTTCTAGGCGGTTGAGCGTTTCCGTTACCGAATGGTTGCTGACTTTTTCGATCAGGGCATCTTGGGCGAGGGCGCTGGTCGCAGCCAAGCCAAGAGACAGTGCCGTTGTGAGGCCGAGTAATTTACGAAACATCTATGAATCCTTTTCCAATCAGTGAGATCGTTCTCCATAGCATAAGGCCTCTTGCAATCTAAGCGAGAGGCCTTTTGTCACAATGGAGTGAGTGAGTTACTCTGCCGCAGGTGCAGGTTTTGGTCCATCTGGGTCGCCCCAGCTGTCATCGCTCCAGATCAGCTCTTCTGTGCCTGAACGGCGTGCATTGCGATGCAAGGCCCAGTCTTGGGCCGCGCGGCTGGCGCGCCCCATCGACATACGGGCCAAGAGGCGTGCGATCCATTCGGCATAGGTTGTTGCCCAAACCCGAACCGCCAAAAGCGACGGTGTGAGCACCAGCGTCAGGACCGTTGCAATGCCAAGGCCAAACACAACGGCCGTTGCCAGCTGCTTCCACCAAAGGGCGGTTGGGCTATCAATGGTATAGCCGCCTTCGGCGAAATCCAGAGACAGGCCAAACATCATCGGCGCAAGGCCAGCCATCGTGGTGATCGTGGTCAACAAAACCGGACGGATACGCGCCTGAGCAGTGCGGATGATCGCTTCGATCCGCGGCATGTACTGGCTAAACTCCTGATAGGTGTCGATCAGAATGATGTTGTTATTCACAACAATACCAGCAAGCGCGACAATCCCCGTACCAGTCATGATGATCGAGAATGTCTGCTCCATCACCAACATACCAATCAGGACACCGGCAGTAGACAGAACCACCGCAAGCAGAACCAGAACGGCGTTATAGAACGAGTTGAACTGCGCCAGCAGAATGATGAACATCAGCCCCAATGCAGCCGTAAAGGCAGATTGCAGGAAGGCACCGCTTTCGGCCTGATCTTCCTGATCGCCTGTCCATTCATAGGTGACGCCATCGGGCAGGTCGGCGCCCTCGATCCATTTTGTGATCTCTGCAATCCGTTCGTTGGCATTTACAGGAACCAACCGCAGTTTTTGGGCGTCATAATCGGCCTGTAGGTCGGTATCTTGCGCCGCGCTTGTGCGATCGGCGAGCTTGTATTTCGTCCCATCGGTGGCGGTGAAATCAGCGTCTTCACCCGCTGGGCGCAAGGTGCCCATGGTAACCTCTGGAGCGTCGTCGGATCCTGTGTTCACGGACACGATTTTCATCAACCCCGGTGTCACATCGGCCTTTACATCCATATAGCGTTTTTGGTCGATCCGGCTGATCTCGGCCAGTTTGGGAACGGGGGTGCGCGTGATAAAGTTGGACAGCGGGATAAGCCCATCCAAAGTGCGCACCTTTAGGGTATCCAACGTCGACAGAAGGCGGTCTTCCTCGGGAAAACGAACGCGGATTTCGATCTCTTCATCCGAGCTATCAACCCGCATGGTATCCAGCAGCAAGCCACGGGTGACCAGCTGAACCATCGCGCCCACGCTGAGAACGTCAGCGCCGTATTGCCCTGCTTTTTCAACATCCACATCAATCTGCCAGTCAATGCCGGGAAGAGGGCGGGTATCTTCGATCAGGGTCAGGCCGGGGACCGTGTCAAACTCAGCGCGCGCCATGGTTGTAGAGGTCACAAGATCGGTGAAACTGTCGGATTTAAACCGCAGGTGAACGGGTTTTCCCGAGGCTGGACCGCGATCAAGGGAAAGCACTTCGATCTTGATGCCCGGAATATTTGAAAGATCCTCGGTCAGTTCGGCAATGACGATATCGCCATCCAGTTCGGGCTGTAGGGCGCGATCCTCCCATGGGATGGTTTCAATCTGAATCTGCCCGACTAGGTCTTTTGGGGCTTGGCTGCCGCCCGTGTTGCTGTCCAGCCCGCCTTCACCGGCAAAGGCAAACGCTGTTGCGATGCCGGGATGGTCCAGAACCACTTGTTCGGCCTGACGCAGCAGATCGTCTTTTTCATTCAGGGACAGGTTCCCGCGCGCCAAAACATAGACAATCGCCTGCTCGGGTTCGGATTCCACAAAGAACTCAACGCCCTTTGAGTTATTGGAAAAGAAGATCAACGTGGTGCCGACAAAGACAAATACGATCCCGCACATCACCAGCGGCATAACCGGATTGCCTGTAATGGCTTCGATCACCCGCCCAAAAGGAGAGCGTTTGTAGCCCGCGTAAATCCGGTCAGGTTGTTTTCTGAACAATCGCGAGGCAAGCCAGCGGCCCCATTTCCCCATCCGTGTCAGAACGGCAAAAAGGGTGAGCAGGAACATCAAGAACCCTGCAAGCGCGATCAAAAGAACGACAATCCCGATGACCACAAGGCCGAAAACCTTAATGAAAGTCGGGATCACGGATTTCAACAGATCAAGCCCGTCCATCCCGCCAAACTGCGCGCCGATCCAAGAGAACAACGGGGCAGGAACCCCGGGGCCAGAGGGAGCCAGCAAGGACATCGCGGGAAAGATCATCACAAAGGCAGCAGGGAACAGCAGCAGGTGCAGATACCACGGCAATGCGGCGATCCGCTCCATGTTTGCGGCCATCCATTGCTCCAAACGGCCTGTGACCCCGCCCATAACGGGCAGATAAACCAAGGCCACAATCAGCGAGGCAGAGAGAACAAAGATCAGGGTCACGGGCAGCATTCCCATGAACTGCCCCGGAACGCCCGGCCAGAACAGCATCGGCAAAAAGGCGCAAAGCGTGGTGGCTGTTGATGAAATCACAGGCCAGAACATCCGTTTTGCCGCTTCTACATAGGCTTGCATCGGGCCGCTGCCCTTTTGCTGCTGCTGGTCTGCATATTCGACCACAACAATGGCGCTATCCACCAACATCCCGACGGCAAGGATCAGACCAAACATCACGATGTTCGAGATGGAAATCCCCATCAAGGCAAGGAAGGCGAAACACAGCAAGAAGGACGTGGGGATTGCAAAACCAACCAAAAGAGCCGCGCGAATACCCAAGGCTGCCAAAACGACAATCATCACCAGCGCAATCGCGGTGAACACCGATCCCAACAACTGCTGAACCATACTATCCACAACGCGGCTTTGGTCGTTCGATGTGCCAACTTCAACAGCGGTTCTCAGCTCTTCTGGCCATTGTTTGCTGCGTTCGGCAACCAGCTCCTTAACGGCCGAGGCCGTCTGGATCAGGTTGAACCCTTTGCGTTTTACCACCTGCAAAGCCACCGATGATTCACCGTCAAAACGGGAGGTGCCAAGGCGGTCTTCGAAGGTCAGGTGGATTTGCGCCAGATCGCCCAATGTCACCACGCGGTTGCCATTGGTTTTTACAGGCAGGTCATAGACGTCTTGTGGTTCGTCGAAACTGGAGGGGATTTTCACCGAAAACGTGCCGCTTTCGCTTTCTACTTCACCAGCTGCGATCAGTTGGTTGTTATTCTGCACCGTTTGGATCAGCTCATTGGCCGTCACATCATAAGCTTCGAGTTTAAGCGGGTCGATCAGCACTTCGAGCATTTCATCACGGTTGCCCGCAATGCCAGCCTCTAGAACGGCGTCCATCCCTTCGATGTCGTCCTGTAGCTGTTTGGCATATCGCGCCATTGTGCGTTCAGGCACTGGACCTGTCATGTTCACAATGATGATCGGGAATTCGGAAAAGTTGATTTCATTGATCGAATAGGTTTCCGCCCCATCAGGGAATAGCGCCTCGGCGGTGCCCATCGAATCGCGCACGTCGGCGATGATCGAGGTTTTGTCCCAACCAAATTCAAATTCCAGCGCCAAACCCGCATAGTTTTCAGCGGCTGTGCCTGTCATGGTTTTCAGACCATCCAGATCGCTCAGCTCGGTCTCCATGGGTTTTAGTAGCAGGGTTTCCGCATCAGCCGCAGAAATGCCAGGGAAGGGGACAGAAACAAACAACGCCGGAATTTCGATATCCGGCTCACCTTCTTTTGGGAGCGTGGTATAGGCAAATGCCCCAACGATCAGGCTCAGCAGAATAAACGCGACGACCATGCGGGCGCGGGAAGCTGCCCAATCAACGATACCGGTCATTGGGAGACCTCACGCTGTGTCGGGAGGACTTCGACGCCGGCAATGACGTATTCCTGACCCACAACAATGATATCGGCCACTTCGGGCAGGCCCGTCACCCAAACCCCTTTGGTTGTATCGCGAACCAGCTCAACCGCATGGAAGGAAACGATATTATCTGCATCCACCAGTCGCAGGCCCAATGTGCCTTCGTCATTTAGCGTCAGCGCGCTTTGCGGGACCAGATGCGCCTTTGCGCCATCGGATGCGATGAGGATCTCGGCTGTTTGCCCGTCGCGGATTTTCAGGTCTGGGTTGGGGACTTCAATTTCAACGCTAAAGGTGCGGGTTTGCGGATCAGCCGAGCGGGACAGGAAGGTAACGGTTCCCTGCACATCGCCCCCACCAGCGGCCAGCCGCGCGCCCGCTTTGGCGCCAACCTGAATGCGGTTCACCTCGGTTTCAGGAACAAACCCTTCCAGTTTCACTGGATCAAGCTGAATGATCGTGGCGCAAAGGGCACCAGGCTGCAAAAGCGAGCCGAGCTCGGCTGTGTCGCTTTCCAACAGGCCGCTAAAGGGCGCTTTGATGACCAGTCTGTCCAGTTCTGTCTCGGCGGTTTGAACGGCCGCTTGTGCGGCTTCGATCCCTGAATGCGCAGCGCTGAGGCCTGATTGGGCCGTTGAAACGCCTGCCTCGGCGGCAGCCACCGCCGCATCCGAGCTGGCAACCCGTGTGGTTGAGGCAAACCCGCCTTCATTCAGGCGGGATGAGGCGTTTTGGTTGATTCTTGCTTCTTCCAGAAGTGCGCTTGCTTCCTGAACACGGGCTTCTGCCTCTGGAACGCGGTATCGCGCTTCGGACAATTGGGCAAGCGCCAGCGCAAGTGACGCACCACGGGTGCCTTCATCAAGCTTGCACAAAACCTGACCCTTTTCGATCTGAGCGCCCTTGCGCAGAGGTTCCGAGATCACAATCGCCGAAGTTTCCGACAGTACAGCAACCTGCCGTGCAGCGGCGGTTTGGCCGCGCAGCAGAACCGCGCTGTCGATATTTTGAGACATACGCCGTTCTGTTACGACCTTGACCCGATGATCTGTAACAGTGTCGCCTGCAGTTTCTGTTGCGTTAACAACTGCGCCTTCTTCCCCGCTGCTTTCGACACCAAAGTAACCAAGCAGCGTAGGCCGCTCTAAAATCGCCATGTAAAGTATTACAGCTAAGGCAATAGACGCCAGAATGGGAAAGATACGCATTGGGAAGCCTCGTCCAATAGGGTCAGCCGCGGTTCTCCTTGCGAGAGCATCGGCAATTATTTGCTAGTATGTAGGGGATGCAATCGCGACTTCCCAGTTCTTCGGGAAGAATTTTTACAACTTTTACGGTGAAAGACTGCAAAGCAGGCAGAGAACAGGGAAAACAGGAATGTGCTTGGCCCTTGGCTTGGCTTCTTTGCTTCGTTAAGAGAAGCAAAACCGATTAGGCAAAGGCAATCTCCAGATGAGCGATAGCGACGGATTTATTGAAGAAGTCACCGAAGAGTTGCGCCGCGACCAGATGCTGGCCAAACTCAAGAGATATGGGTGGATCGCTGTTTTGGCAGTGTTGCTCATCGTCGGGGGCGCGGCCTTTTCCGAGTATAGAAAAGCGCAAGCGCGCGCAGAGGCCGAGGCCCTTGGTGACGCGATGCTGGGCGCTTTGGATAGCCCCGAAGCGGCAGAACGTGTCAGCGCGCTGCAATCTGTTGCGGCCAGCGACCCACAGGCAAGCGCTGTTTTGGCGCTTCTTACGGCATCCGAACAATTGGCTGCTGATGATCTGGAAGGCGCGGTCAGCAATCTGAACGCTGTCGCGACCAGCGGGGACATCCCGCAGATTTATCGCCAGATCGCGCAGTTCAAGGCGCTGACCCTACAGGCTGAAACGCTGGACGCCAGCGCGCGCAAGCAGGGTTTTGAGGCTTTGGCCGCCGGAACCGGCAGTTTGCGCCTGTTGGCCCAAGAGCAACTGGCCCTGATTTTGGTTCAGGAAGGTGATGAAGCAGGGGCGATTGAGGCCTATCAAAACATCCTGAGCGATGCTGGCGTCACACCGGACTTGCAACAGCGTGCGTTGCAGGTGATTGTAGCCTTGGGTGGTGAGCCGGATTTAGGCGGCACTGTGACAGATGAAGATAACGGATAAGGATACATTTGACGGGTTCTGAGCAGATGAACCGTACCGTTGGATGTAGACAAAAGTGAGCAGGCAATGACAGATTTTAGCTATTCTTTGCAACGCAAACGTCCGTCAGGGCTGCGCGCTTTGATGTTTGGTATGGTCGGGGTGTCGGTGATGGTATCGGGCTGCACCGAGCCTGACACGGTTTTGCCTGGATATCGCGAAGATGTCCGCTCGGTCCTTCAGAACCAGTCAGATGATCTTGGTGCTGCCGCTACATTCGAGGGCAACCAAAAACGCTCCATTTCACTTCCGGCTGCACGGGCGAATAAGAATTGGGCCCAAACCACGGGGAATGCATCCACACGGGTTAGCCACCCAGCATTGGGTGGTTCGCTGTCGCTGGCATGGGCGGCAGATATCGGGGAAGGTGACAGCCGCAAACATCGGATCACAGCTGTCCCCGTTGTTTCCAATGGTCGTATTTTCACGCTTGATGCGCAGTCTGTTGTGACAGCGACATCCACATCGGGCGCGCCATTGTGGCAGGTTGATCTGCGCCCCGCGCGTGATCAGGCGGGTGACGCCTCTGGTGGTGGTCTCGTTGTTGCGGGTGACTCTGTTTATGTATCGGTTGGTGTTGGCGTTCTGGCCGCATTGGATGTTGCAAATGGCAGCACCCGTTGGACCCAGCAGCTAGACGCAAGCGGGTCGGGCACGCCGACAGTTTCAGGTGATTTGGTTTACGTGACAGCAGGCGATAACACAGGCTGGGCTGTGGATCGTCACAAAGGAACCGTTGAATGGCAGATTGGCGCCTCTGGTGATACCAGCAACATCCTTGGCGCCCCTGCGCCAGCTTTGACAGAGGATTTGGCGATCTTTGCCTTCGGGTCTGGTGAAGTTCAGGCGGTTTTCCGCCGTGGAGGGTTGAGCCGCTGGGATGCTTCTATTTTGGGTAAACGCAGTGGCCGCGCCCTTAGCAATATTTCTGACGTCACCTCTGCGCCAGTTGTCTCTGGTGGGCATGTCTATGTGGGGAACCAATCGGGCCGTATTGCCGCGCTGGACGTCAATTCAGGCGCGCGCGTCTGGACCGCCCGTGATGGTGCAATTGGCCCTGTTTGGCCTGTCGGCGGCAGCATCTTTGCCTTGAATGACCTAAACGAATTGATCCGTCTGGACGCCAATGACGGTAGCAAAATCTGGAGCGCGCCGCTCCCTAATTTTGTAAAGCGCAAGCCGCTAAAGCAAAGCCGCGTCGTTGCGCACCATGGTCCAATTGTCGCCGGTGGGCGGGTTATTGTGGCCTCCGGTGACGGGCAACTGCGCAGCTTTGATCCTACAAATGGCGCGCAGGTCACATCGGTTGAAATCCCGGGCGGGGCGACATCAGCGCCCGTGGTCGCAGGGCGTACATTGTATGTTGTCTCTGCCGATGGGAAATTGCTGGCCTATCGCTAAACACCTCGCCGCAAGCGCATGATCGCTGCATTTAAAGACTGAGGGCTTTCATAGCGCAGCGCTTTGCGGTATGGCGCGTGTCTAACGCCGTTTTCCGGAGCCATCCTGATGTCTTTCACCCTCGCCATTGTGGGCCGCCCAAATGTGGGCAAATCCACGCTGTTTAACCGTCTTGTCGGCAAGCGCCTTGCCTTGGTAGACGACCAGCCCGGCGTGACACGTGATTTGCGTGAAGGTGCTGCGCGTTTGGCCGATCTGCGATTTACCGTTGTAGATACGGCCGGATTGGAAGAAGTCACCGACGATAGCCTACAGGGGCGGATGCGCCGTTTGACGGAACGCGCGGTTGATATGGCCGATATCTGCCTGTTCATGGTGGATGCGCGCGTTGGCATCACGCCGTCGGATTTGGTGTTTGCCGACATCCTGCGCAAACGCTCTGCCCATGTGATTCTTGCCGCAAATAAGGCTGAAGGCAAAGCCGCTGATGCAGGTGTTATCGAAGCCTATTCACTGGGGTTAGGAGAGCCGATCCGCCTATCTGCTGAACACGGCGAAGGCTTGAACGATCTCTATACCCAATTGATGCCGCTGGCCGATGCCTATGCGGAAAAAGCAAAAGACGACTCGCCCGAGGTTGATGTGGATGTCAGCGACGAGGACGAAGACGAAGATGCCGTTCGCGTGCCAACACGCGCGCGCCCCTTGCAGGTTGCTGTCGTTGGGCGCCCGAATGCGGGTAAATCGACACTGATCAACCAAATCCTGAAAGAAGACCGCCTGCTAACTGGTCCTGAGGCGGGGATCACCCGCGATGCGATCTCGCTCACCACGGAATGGGCGGCTGGATTTGATACGGACCCTGTGCCGATGCGTATCTTTGATACGGCTGGGATGCGCAAAAAGGCGAAGGTGCAGGAAAAGCTCGAAAAACTCAGCGTTAGCGATGGGTTGAGGGCGGTGAAATTCGCCGAGGTTGTAGTTGTCTTGCTGGATGCGGAAATCCCGTTTGAGCAGCAGGATTTGCGCATCGCCGATCTGGCCGAACGCGAAGGTCGCGCTGTTGTTGTCGCCGTCAATAAATGGGACATCGAAGAAGACCGTCAGGCCAAGCTCAAAGAGCTGAAAGAAAGCTTTGAACGTCTGCTGCCCCAACTGCGCGGTGCGCCGCTGATAACGGTTTCGGCCAAAACGGGCAGGGGGCTGGACCGCCTGCACCAAGCAATCATGCGCGCCTATGAGGTCTGGAACCGCCGTGTCACCACCGCCCAGTTGAACCGTTGGCTTTCGGGTATGATGGAGGCCCACCCGCCCCCTGCGCCGCAGGGTAAGCGGATCAAGATGCGCTATATGACACAGGCGAAAACCCGACCGCCGGGTTTTGTGGTGATGTGTAGCCACCCTGACAAAGTGCCAGACAGCTACAGCCGCTATCTGGTGAATGGGCTGCGTCTGGACTTTGACATGCCAGGCACGCCGATCCGGCTGTGGATGCGGGGGCAGTCTGATGCCAACCCCTATAAGGGCCGCAAGAAAAACGCCCCCTCCAAGCTGCGAAAACACACCGCAGGGCGGCGCAAGGATCAGGCCACAGGCCGAAATATCTAAAACAAAAGGCGTGCCGTTCGGGCGCGCCTTTTTGTTTGGCATAACAGGTCCTTCTTTAGCAGATGTCGTGATTTTGACCTGTTGAGGAGGTGACACTGCGCCCGTTTTGGTGGAAACTGCGCAACGCTATCAATTATTTGGCACAAAGGAATTTATGAATGGCACGGATCGCTATTTTTTGCGACGGCACGTGGAACAGCCCCACGATGAAACAACCCACCCATGTGGTGCGCCTGTTTGAAAAAACGCCCCGAACCAATTCCCAGCACACCCATTATTTCGAAGGTGTCGGGGTCGATGAAGGGGGTGTTGGCCCCGTGAGCCAAGCCTTGATGAAAATCGGTGGCGGTGCTTTTGGCTGGGGGCTGAACGAGAATATCAAACAGGCCTATGCCGCCCTTTGTGAGCAATACGAGCCAGAGGATGAGATTTTCATCTTTGGCTTTTCGCGCGGGGCCTATACCGCCCGCTCGCTGGCGGGGATGATCCGCAAATGTGGTATCGTGGCTGATCCAACGCCGAAAAACCTCTCCAAAGCGTTCAAGCTGTACCGTAAACCCGGTGCTGAAAACCATCCTGACGCGCTGCATATCCTGAAATCGCGGCGTGAGCTGTCTCCGCGTTTCGCAACATCTCAGGCGGATATGGATTGGCGCACTGTGACCCCGTGGCGAACCGATACAGGGCAGATGCACCAAGTGGATATCGCCTATCTGGGGATCTGGGACACGGTTGGCTCGCTAGGTATTCCTGCACCTTTGTTGGGGCCGGTCGCGCATCTTTGGAATAGTAAATACCGTTTCCATGACACGCTTCTCAGCTCGATGGTGAAATCGGCGCGCCATGCGGTTGCGCTGGATGAAAGACGGGTGTTTTACCGCCCGTCACTGTGGGAAAACCTTGAGGCCTCTCGCGATGATGCAGGGCTGAACGCAGGGGATCGGAGCGATGAGCGCCCGTATCAGCAGGTCTGGTTCACAGGGACACACGCCATTGTCGGCGGCTCGGCCCCCAAGGCGCGCGCACTAACAGGGCAGTCGCTGCAATGGATTGCCGAAGGCGCGCAAAAAGCGGGCTTGCAGATTGATATGGCTGATCTTTTGGACAGGGTGCCCAACCCCTTGGCGGATAGTCACACCCTCAGCCAGCCGCCGTGGTTGTATACGGTTGCGGGAAATCTGTTGAAGTGGCGCAAAGGGCCGGGGCATCCGATTGATCTGCACGATAGCGCCAAGGCGCGCATCGACGCACGGCGCGACTATCGTCCAAGATCGTTGAAAAACCTGATGCCAACTCTGTTCGGTGATCCCGAACCGGTCGAGCGCCCTGAGGATCGGAACGAACCGGGGCGCTAGGCCCCGATCCATTTATTTTAGGGTGCCATCCAGCGACAGGGTGGTTTTCCCGCCGAGGTAAGGCCCAAGAACAGCAGGGAGGACGACTGTGCCGTCTTCCTGCTGGCCGTTCTCCAGCACTGCGATCAGGCAGCGGCCAACCGCAAGGCCAGAGCCGTTCAGCGTATGCACAAACTGTGGCTTGCCGCCACCTTCGGGCTTAAAGCGGGCGTTCATGCGGCGGGCCTGAAAATCACCCGTGGTCGAGACCGAGCTGATCTCGCGGTAGGCGTTTTGCCCGGGCAGCCATGCTTCGATATCAAAGGTGCGGCGGGCGCCGAAACCTGTATCGCCTGTGCACAGCAGAACCGTACGGTAGGGTACGCCAAGCGCCTCAAGGATGCCTTCGGCACAGCTTAGCATGCGCTTTTGCTCTTCGTCTGATTTCTCGGGCAGGGTGATCGAAACCATCTCGACCTTTTCAAACTGGTGCTGGCGCAACATGCCGGATGTGTCACGCCCCGCGCTGCCCGCCTCTGAGCGGAAGCACAGCGTGTGCGATGTCATGCGGCGAGGCAGGTCGCTGGCCTCTAGCGTGTCACCTGCAACCGTATAGGTCAGCGGCACCTCAGAGGTCGGGACCAGCCACATGCCTTCTTCGGTTTTATAGCTGTCTTCGCCGAATTTTGGCAGCTTGTCGGTGCCATACATGGCCTCGTCGCGTACCAACACGGGCGAGTTCACTTCGGTCAGGCCGTTTTCATCAACATGTGTATCCAGCATGAACTGCGCCAAGGCACGGTGAATGCGGGCCACGCCGCGCTTTAGCATCACAAAACGTGCACCCGATGTTTTGGCCGCTGTTTCAAAATCCATCGAGGCGGCAACGCTATCCAGATCGTAATGTTCACGCGGTGCAAAGGCGAATTCAGGAACATCGCCCCAGCGCTTTACCTCGACGTTTTCATCTTCATCCGCGCCTTGTGGCACATCATCGGCGACGATGTTGGGGATGCGGGCCAGAACATCTGTCAGCTTTGCGTCCAGCTCTTTGGCTTCGGTCTGCATCGCTGCAACTTCGGCTTTCTTTTCCGACACCAGCGCGCGCAGGCTTTCAAATTCGGCCTCGTCGCCTTTGGCCTTGGCTGCGCCAACCTGTTTCGATGCGGCGTTTTGGTCTGCTTGGGCTGCTTCAGCGGCCTGAATTTTGCTCCGCCGCGCTGTGTCCAGCTCTAGGATCGAGGAGGACAGGGCATCGTCTCCACGCCGCGCCAAAGCGGCGTCAAAAGCATCGGGATTTTCGCGTATCGCACGGATGTCATGCATCTGTCTGTCCTTTGTTGAGTGAATCGTGTGCGCCGCGTTATGGCCCATTATTTCGCCGTAGAATAGAGGGGGCGAGGGCGGGGGGCGGAAACTTGGTCATTTCGCTTGTTTTGGGGGGCTGTGTGCCTTGCAAACCCCCAATGGCGCGCATAGGTTCTGGCGAACTCAGAACAACAGGGGCTTGCCCCCTAACAGCCGCGTAAAAGGACCATCCCATGTCAGGTATTGAGCAATTTATCCCACTGATCCTCATTTTCGGGATCATGTATTTCCTGCTGATCCGCCCACAGCAGAAAAAGCTCAAGGATCATCAGGCGATGGTTGCGGCCCTGCGCCGTGGCGATCAGGTTGTGACCCAAGGCGGGATCATCGGCAAAGTGGTTAAGGTTAAAGAAGACGGTGAGCTGGAGCTGGAAATCGCTGACGGCGTTAAGGTGCGTGTGATCCAAAGCACCATCGCAACCGTGATCAACAAAACCGAACCAGCGAAATAAACCACCCAACACGACAAGACAAAAGGCGGGCGGCTCATGCTCCAGATATCTGTATGGAAACGCGTCGCCATTTGGCTGACTTGCGCGGTTGGTTTGCTGTTGGCGATGCCCAACGCATTCTATGGCCCCGTAGAAAGCCATAATGACGCGGTTACAGAAATCGAACTGTCAGGCAGTACTTCCGAGCTTGAGGCGCAAAAGGCGCTTTGGCCTGATTTTCTGCCCAGCAGTCTGGTGAACCTCGGGCTGGATTTGCGCGGTGGGGCGCATTTGCTGGCCGAGGTCCGCGTTGAGGATGTTTATGCCGCGCGCCTAGAGGCGATGTGGCCAGAGGTGCGCGATGCGCTGCGCGGGCTGACCCCTGTGCGCCGTCAGGATGCTGTTACAGGCGAATTGAAAGTCCGCCTTAGCGATGCTGACAAAATGGGCGAAGCTTTGCAGATCGTGCGCGGCCTTGCCCGTCCTGTTCAAACCCTGACAGGGGCAGGGGCCAACGATATCGAGGTCGCGGGCGATTCTGGTGTGATCACGGTTGTCCTGTCCGAAGCAGAGAAAAGCGCAACGGATGAGCGTACAATGCAGCAGTCGCTGGAAATCATTCGCCGCCGTATCGACGAAGTCGGCACGCGTGAGCCGACGATCCAGCGTCAAGGCGCGGATCGTATCCTTATTCAGGTGCCCGGCATTGGTTCCGCAGCCGAGCTAAAGGCAATCATCGGCACCACAGCGCAGCTGACGTTCAACCCCGTTGTGCGCCGCACCAGCGATAGCGCCGCCAACCCCGGTATCGGGAACAAGGCCGTGCCATCCCTTGATGAATCCGGTGTGTTTTACGTGATCGAAAGCGCCCCTGTCGTGACGGGTGAGGAGCTGGTCGATGCGCAGCCCAGCTTTGATCAGAATGGCGGCCCTGCTGTTAGCTTTCGCTTTAACACCTCGGGCGCGCGCAAATTTGGGGATTACACAGCCGAAAACATCGGCTCGCCCTTTGCGATTGTTCTGGACGACGAAGTCGTCAGCGCCCCCACCATCCAAAGCCATATTCCAGGTGGCTCGGGTATCATCACAGGCAACTTTAACGTCGAAGAATCCACCCGCCTTGCGGTGCTGCTGCGTGCGGGTGCCCTTCCGGCCAAGCTTGATTTCCTAGAGGAACGCACCATTGGTCCGGAGCTGGGCCAAGACAGCATCGACGCGGGTAAGGTTGCCACGATGGTCGCCTTTGCCGCCGTGCTGTTCTTTATGTGGGCCAGCTATGGCCTGTTTGGCGTGTTTGCAAATATCGCACTAATCATCAACGTGGCCCTGTTGTTTGGCTTGCTGAGCCTGATTGGCGCCACGCTGACACTTCCTGGTATTGCGGGGATCGTTTTGACGGTAGGTATGGCTGTTGATGCCAACGTGCTGATCTTTGAACGTATCCGCGAAGAGCTGGAAACAGCCAAAGGCCCTGCGCGTGCGATTGCGCTGGGGTATGAAAAAGCCCTGAGCGCGATTTTGGATGCGAACATCACCACATTCATTACGGCGGTGATCCTATTCGCCATGGGCTCGGGGCCTGTGCGCGGCTTTGCGATTACGCTGGGCCTTGGTATTGTCACGTCGGTCTTCACGGCGATCTTTGTAACACGTCTGATGGTGGTTATCTGGTTTGAACGCCGCCGTCCCAAAACGATTGAGCTTTGATATGCGTCTGAGACTGGTCAAACGAAACACAAATTTTGATTTCTTCAACCGCTGGAAAATGTGGGTGGGGGTATCGGCGCTCATGGTGCTGGTAGGGCTTGCGTCCTTTTTGACCCAAGGGCTGAATTTTGGCATCGATTTCCGCGGTGGGACGACCATCCGCACGGAAAGCCCGCTGGAGGTGAGCGTTTCGGAATACCGCGATGCAATCGCGCCATTGGGGTTGGGTGACATCACAATCACCGAGGTTTTTGATCCCCAATTTCGCGAAGATCAAAACGTCGCGATGATCCGCATTCAGGCCCAAGACGATCAAGAGGCAGTGACCACAGATGTGATCAACAGCGTTCAAGGCGCGCTAAAAACCGTGCGTCCTGACATCAAATTCATCTCGGTTGAATCTGTTGGCCCCAAAGTGTCGGGCGAGCTGATCAATACGGCGATCCTTGCGGTTGCTTTGGCGATCGGCGCGGTTCTGATCTATATCTGGCTGCGCTTTGAATGGCAGTTTGCAGCCGGAGCGGTTCTGGCGCTGGTGCATGATGTTGCGCTGACCATTGGCGTTTTCTCGGCCCTGCAAATCCGCTTTGATCTGGCGATTATCGCGGCTTTGCTGACCATTGTTGGGTACTCGCTCAACGATACGGTTGTTGTGTTTGACCGCGTGCGTGAAAACCTGCGCAAATACAAAAGCCGCCCTCTGAAAGAGGTGCTGAACATGTCGATCAACGAAACGCTCAGCCGGACATTCATGACCTCGGTAACGACACTGCTGGCATTGATTGCCCTGTTTGTACTGGGCGGTGATGTGATCCGTGGGTTCGTCTTTGCGATGATCTGGGGTGTCGTTGTGGGTACATATTCATCCATCTTTGTGGCAACCGCTGCATTGCTGTATTTCGGTGTGAAACGCGACTGGTCCAAACCGGATATGAACGCAGGTAACCAATACGCAAATATTGATGCCTGATATCGTTTCTTCGGTCTTTGCTACCGAAGGTTTGATCTGGCTGATCATAGCGGTTTGTGTTGCAGGCGTGGTGCGCGGTTTTGCGGGCTTTGGCTCGGCGATGATCATCATGCCAGTGGCAAGTTCGGTTTTGCCCCCTGTCGAGGCAGTGGTTTTTCTGGTCGCTGCCGAAATCATCGGCCCAATTCCCAATGCGCCCGCCGCGTGGCGTGAAGGCACCCCAAAAGATGTTGGGCGCCTGATTTTGGGGGCCGTGATTGGGTTACCCATAGGGATTTGGCTGCTTAGCGGGATGGATGAAACCCAATTTGGCTGGATCGTTTCCATTGCTGTCATCACTTTGTTGGCGCTTACGGTTTCTGGTTGGCGGTTAAAGGGGGCCCTGACGCATCGTCTTACGGTTGCTGCAGGAACCTTGGGTGGGTTCATGATGGGGGTTGTCGGATTACCTGGTCCCCCCGTGATCATGCTTTATATGGCCAGCAAACTGCCCATCGCGGTGATCCGCGCCAATTTCCTGTTGTATCTCACGGCTTTGGATATTCTCTTGTTTGGGATGCTTTGGTTCATGGGCTTGTTAAGCGGCCCTATTGTCATTCTTGGTCTGATGATCGGCATCCCCAATATGATCGCAAATGTGATCGGAGCGCGTCTTTTTGACCCATCCGCCGAGAAGGTTTTTCGCAACGTGGCCTATCTCGTGATCGCAGTATCGGCTATTGTGGGTCTGCCGCTGTGGAAAGGATAACCCATGCGCCTGAATGAAATTGTCTTTAATGATGCCAAACCGGTCGAAGGCTACGGCCCCGGCTTTTTTCGCATTGGCGGGCAGGTTATTCAGGGGGCAGTGATCACAGCACCATCTGGTACACGGACATGGGGCGGGTTTGATGACATCCCCGCGTTAGAGGCGCTAGCGGCCCATACCGATGTGATTTTCATCGGAACCGGCAGCGAGATTGCCCATCTGCCAACGGGTTTGAGAGAGCAGCTTGAAAAGGCGGGCGTCGGGGTTGAGGCGATGGCCTCTCCTGCGGCGGCGCGCACCTATAATGTTTTGCTGAGCGAAGGCCGCCGCGTTGCCCTTGCCATGTTGCCGATCTAACGGATGAGTTTACGATTAACAGATGTGGCTGTCGCGCGGGGCGGGGTGCCTGTGCTTAGCGGGGTTTCCTTTTTGCTCGACGCGGGGGCGGCTTTGGTTTTGCGCGGGCCTAATGGCTCGGGCAAGACGACGTTGCTGCGCAGCATTGCCGGATTGCAACCTGTGTTATCGGGTGAGATCGAAGGGGGCGCGGACGCCGTTGCCTATGCAGGGCACGCAGATGGTTTGAAGGCCATGCTGAGCGTTTCGGAAAATCTAAGGTTCTGGGCCGCGGTCTACGGCCAAACGGACATATCCGCAGCGCTCAACGCCTATGAGCTAACGCCGCTGTCGGATCGATTGGCAGGAACCCTATCAGCTGGGCAAAAGCGCCGCGCAGGGCTGGCGCGTCTGATGGTGACGGGGCGGCCCATTTGGGTGCTGGATGAACCGACGGTTTCGTTGGACACGCATGCGGTATCATTATTTGCCGCTGCCGTGCGGTCGCATCTGCAGGGCGGTGGTCTGGCGGTATTGGCCACGCATATCGATCTGGGCATCGACGCCGATGTTTTGGACGTAACCCCGCTGCGCGCAAAGGTTCAGGCGATGCATGGCGCAAGCGACGAGGCATTCTTGTGATTGCGTTATTGATCAGAGACCTCAGGCTGGCCTTTCGCGCTGGCGGCGGCTTTGGGCTGGGGCTTGCGTTTTTTCTGATCCTTGTTGTCCTTGTTCCGTTTAGCGTCGGACCACAAAGCGCGCTGCTGACCTCGATTGCGCCGGGCGTCTTGTGGCTGGGGGCGTTGCTGGCCTGCCTGTTGTCGCTGGACCGTCTGCTGGCGTTGGATTTCGAGGATGGAACGCTGGATGTTCTGGCCACGGCGCCGCTGCCGCTTGAGGCGGCATTGGCTGTTAAAGGGCTGGCGCATTGGATGACAACGGGAATGCCGCTGGTCATCGCAGCGCCCGTTCTGGGCGTGTTGCTGAACCTACCACCGCAAGGGTTTTCATGGTTAATCATATCGCTGCTGCTGGGCACGCCGGCCTTGTCGATGATCGGCACCTTCGGCGCGGCGATTACTGTCGGGATCAAACGCGGCGGGCTGTTGATGTCGCTCTTGGTGCTGCCGCTATATGTTCCGACCTTGATTTTTGGGGCCGAAGCCGCGCGCAGGGGCGCCACGGGCATGGCCGCTGAAACGCCGCTGTTTCTTTTGGCAGGGATCAGCCTTGGCTGTATTGCGCTTTTGCCCTTTGCAGCCGCTGCAGCCCTGCGGATGACAATTAGATGATCACCCGCTTAACCATTGAGCCTTTTTACACGGAGTACTAAATAACTCATATGTCACTTTGGGAATATGCAAATCCGGTAAAGTTTTTGGCGCTCAGCGCCCGCGTGCAGCCCTTTGCTTGGGCGGCGGCGGCGATTGGCATCTTTGTGGGCCTGTCTTGGGGGTTCTTTGGAACGCCGGACGACTTTCGCCAAGGATCAACCGTAAAGATCATCTATATCCACGTCCCCGCAGCATGGATCGCCATCAACGCGTGGATCATGATGTTGATCACCTCGCTGGTCTGGCTGGTGCGCCGCCACCACGTGAGCGCGCTAGCAGCAAAAGCAGCGGCACCTGTTGGGCTGGTGATGACCGTGATCGGGCTGGTGACAGGCGCAATTTGGGGCCAGCCGATGTGGGGCACATGGTGGGCATGGGATCCGCGCCTGACGTCTTTCCTGATCCTGTTTCTGTTTTACCTCGGCTACATCGCCCTTTGGGAAGCTGTCGAAGACCCTGACACGGCGGCGGATCTGACCTCGGTTCTTTGCCTTGTGGGATCGGTTTTTGCGCTCCTGTCGCGTTACGCGGTTTTGTTCTGGAGCCAAGGGCTGCACCAAGGGGCATCGCTGAGCTTGGACAAGGAAGAGAATATCTCAAACGTGTTCTGGCTCCCGCTGGTGATCTCGATTGCAGGGTTCACCCTGTTGTTTCTGGCGCTGGTTTTGTACCGCACCGGCACCGAAATCGCTAAACGCCGCGCGCGTGCGCTGAGTATTCGTTTGGATGGGAAAGCATGATGCCTGATCTTGGAAAATACGCCGCCGAAGTCTTGGGTGCTTATGGCATTTCACTTGGATTGATCGCGGGGCTGTTGGTTTTGTCCCTGCGCAGCGGCGCCAAAGCACGCGCAGCCCTGCGCCAAATGGAAGAGGAGACGGCCCGCCATGGCAAAGGTTAATCCGCTTATGATCGCCCCACCGCTGATCTTTGCCGCTTTTGTCGGGTTGGCGGCTGTGGGGATGTTTCGCGACGATCCTGATGGGCTGCCTTCTACGTTGGTGGGGCAAGCCGCGCCTAATATTCCAGAAAAAGGTCTGGCGGATTTCCCACAGGCAACAGCGGATATGTTGGCGACGGGTGAGGTCACGCTGGTGAACTTTTGGGCCAGCTGGTGCCCGCCTTGCCGTGCAGAACACCCAAAGCTGTTGGAAATGCAGGCAGATGGTATGAACATCGTGGGGATCAATTTCAAAGATACCGCGCGCGCCGCCACCAAATATCTGATCGACGATGATAACCCGTTTTCTGGCGTGGCCTTTGACCCAGAGGGGCGGACAGCCATTGATTGGGGTGTCACCGCGCCGCCAGAAACCTTTATCCTAGATGGGGATGGCACGATCCTTTTCCGCTTTGCCGGACCTCTCATCGGCAGCGATTACGAACAACGCTTTTTGCCCGCCCTTTTGGCGGCCCAAGGTCAGTAACATCATCGGAGAAGCGTTTAACCGCTTCTCCGGATCTGTTTAACCCACAGCGATATTATCAATCAGCCGCACCCCCGCCAGCCAAGCGGCGGCGAGCAGACGCGCAGGGCGGTCGGGCGCGCTTAGCAGCTCTAGGTTGTCAGCGGCGCGGAGGTCCAGATATTCGACCTCAGTAAAGCCTGCACGTTCCATGCGCGAAATCGCGGCGGCCTTCAGCGCGTCCCAGTCGCCACCGGCGCGCAGCTTTTCGGCCAGTTCCTCCATGGCGAGGTTCATCTCAGGGGCCCATGTGCGCGCGCGATCAGACAACAGCAGATTGCGGGATGACATGGCCAGACCGTCTTCTTCGCGGATGGTCGGGCAGCCGATGACCTCGATCGGTAGGTCCAGATCAGTTGCGATCCGCTTAACCACCAGCAGCTGCTGATAGTCCTTTTCCCCGAAAAAGGCTTTGTCAGCCTGCGTTTGGGTAAACAGCTTGGTCACAATGGTTGCGACGCCGTCAAAATGCCCCGCGCGATGCGCACCGCACAAACCTTCGGTGACGCCTTCGACCGAAACGGTTGAGGCAAAACCAGCTGGATACATCTGCGCGCCATCGGGGACATAAACCACGTCAGCCTTCAGCGCTTCCAACTTCCTCGCATCCTCTTCTTCGGTGCGCGGATAGTTTTTATAGTCGTCAGGATTGTTGAACTGTTTGGGGTTGATAAAGATCGTGACGATCACACGGTCGCAGGCCTCTTTGCCTGCCCGCACAAGGCTAAGGTGCCCCTGATGCAGCGCCCCCATCGTCGGGACAACCCCAACGGTTTCGCCAGCGGCTTTCCAGTCTTTTACGATCTGGCGCAGTTCAGCCAGCGTGCGGATGATCTGAGGCTTCATGTGTTTGGGTTCTTATCTGAGAAAACATGCTCGGGCGCGGGAAAGCTGCGCGCTTGAACCTCGTCTGCATAGGCTTGCACAGCCAGTTTTGCGTCATCCCCAAGCTGGGCAAAGCGTTTTACAAACTTGGCCTTGAACGCGGTGAAGAGGCCCAGCATGTCATCAACAACCAAGATCTGCCCATCGCAATTGGCCGAAGCGCCGATGCCAATGGTCGGGATCGCAACCTCTGCGGTGATTTGGTCGGCCAATGTTTCGGGAACCTTTTCAAGGACAACCGAGAAAGCACCAGCCTTGGCCACGGCCACTGCATCCGCCATCATCTGATCGGCAGCCTCGCCGCGGCCCTGCACCTTGTAACCGCCCAATGTGTGGATCGACTGAGGCGTCAGGCCGATATGGGCCATCACGGGAATGCCGCGTTTGGTGAGGAAGGCAATCGTTTCGGCCATCTCAACACCGCCTTCCAGTTTCACAGCGCCAGCGCCCGTTTCGCGCATCAAATGGGCGGCATTGCGAAACGCCTGTTGGGGGCCTTCTTCGTAGCTGCCAAAGGGCATGTCGATGACCATCATGGATTGTTTCAGCCCGCGCTTTACCGCTTTGCCGTGGAGCACCATCATATCTAGGGTGACGTCCAGCGTAGAGGTGAGGCCATGCAAAACCATGCCCACAGAATCGCCCACAAGAACAAAATCACAGATACCATCCATCACCTGCGCCATAGGCGTGGTATAGGCGGTGAGACTGACTAGAGGGGTGCCCCCTTTGCGAGCCAGAATATCCTGCGGCATCGGGGCGGTTTTACGTGCGGTCGCGCTCATTTTTTCGCGGCCTCCTTAGAACTGGTTAATTAGGTCGGGCGCACCTGTTCATATTCTAGGCATAAGGACAAGCTGGAACAGCAGGGCATGCTGTAATGACGCAGGGGCATCGCCCGTGCAAAAGACCCCCGTTGCGATGAACAACGCGGGCCTTTTCAGGGTGTTAAGGGCGATTATTCCGCCGCGACGCTTTTGTTGGCAAGGTCACGTAGAACATAGTGCAAAACGCCGCCGTGCTCGATGTATTCAATCTCGATCGCGGTATCGATACGGCATTTGATCATGATGTTTTTGACCGTGCCATCCGCCATCGTGATCTCGCAGGGAACTTCCTCGAGTGGTTTGATCGTGTCGAGGCCAGTGATGCTGACGCTTTCTTGCCCCGTCAGACCCAGCGATTTGCGGCTATCGCCATTGGTGAATTCAAACGGGATCACGCCCATCCCCACAAGGTTCGAGCGGTGGATACGTTCAAAGCTTTCGGCGATCACGGCCTTTACACCCAGCAGGGCCGTCCCTTTGGCCGCCCAGTCACGGCTGGAGCCCGCACCATATTGCACGCCGCCAAAGATCACCAAAGGCGTGCCCGTTTCCTGATAGCGCATGGCGGCGTCAAAGATTGACGTCTGGTTGCCATCCGCGTCTTTGGTATAGCCCCCCTCAACACCTTCCAGCATTTCGTTTTTGATACGGATATTGGCAAAGGTGCCGCGCATCATGACTTCGTGGTTGCCGCGCCGTGAGCCGTAAGAGTTGAATTCCCGCAGAGGCACGTCATGGTCCAGCAGGTATTGGCCTGCGGGTGTGGTCTCTTTAAAGGAGCCCGCGGGGCTGATGTGGTCGGTAGTGATCATATCGCCCAAAACGGCCAGCACTTTGGCGCCTTGGATATTGGTGATCACACCGGGTTCCTTGCTCATCCCTTGGAAATAGGGCGGGTTTTGCACATAGGTCGAGGCAGGGGGCCAATCGTATGTCTTGGCATCCGTGGTTTCAACGGCCTGCCATTTTTCATCACCTTTGAATACATCGGCGTATTTCGTCTGGAAGGCCTCGCGGGTGACGGTTTGCTCGACCAGTTCGGCCACTTCTTGCGTGGTTGGCCAGATGTCGCGCAGATAGACGTCTTTGCCATCGGGCGTTTGGGCGATTGGATCGCTTGCAAGGTTGATATCCATGGTGCCCGCCAAAGCATAGGCAACCACCAGCGGCGGCGAGGCCAGATAGTTGGCGCGCACATCGGGGCTGATCCGCCCTTCAAAGTTGCGGTTGCCAGACAGGACCGAGGTTGCCACCAAATCCCCGTCATTCACGGCCTTGCTGATTTCGGGCTGAAGCGGTCCCGAGTTCCCGATGCAGGTCGTGCAGCCATAGCCAACAAGGTTAAAGCCGACCTTATCAAGGTCTTCCTGCAACCCTGCGGCCTCTAGATAGGCGCTCACCACCTGAGAGCCAGGGGCAAGAGAGGTCTTTACCCATGGTTTGCGATCCAGCCCCAAAGCAGCCGCCTTGCGCGCAACCAGCCCAGCCCCGATCATCACATAGGGGTTGGACGTATTTGTGCAGGAGGTGATCGAAGCGATCACAACCTTGCCGGATTCCAGCGTGTACTCTTCGCCCTCAACAGGCACTTCCTTGCCCATGGGACGTTTGAACGTGTTTTCCATCTCTTGGGCAAAGGCGGCTTTGGCATTGGTTAGGGCGACGAAATCCTGAGGCCGCTTGGGGCCGGAAATCGCTGGAACAATTGTGCCCATGTCCAAAGACAGCGTGTCTGTATAGATCGGCGCATAGTTGGCATCGCGCCACATGCCGTTCTCTTTTGCATAGGCCTCGACAAGGGCGATGCGCGCCTCGTCACGGCCTGTGGTGCGCATATAACGCAGGGTTTCACCGTCGATCGGGAAGAAGCCACAGGTCGCGCCATATTCAGGCGCCATGTTTGCAATCGTTGCACGATCCGCTAGCGGCAGGTGATCAAGCCCCGCGCCATAGAATTCAACGAATTTACCCACCACGCCCTTGGCGCGCAGCAATTCGACAACCTTCAGAACCAGATCGGTCCCTGTGGTGCCTTCAACCATTTCACCAGTCAGTTCAAACCCGATGACCTCGGGGATCAGCATCGAAATCGGCTGGCCCAGCATCGCGGCCTCGGCCTCGATCCCGCCAACGCCCCAGCCCAGCACGGCCATGCCGTTCACCATGGTGGTGTGGCTGTCGGTGCCGACCAATGTGTCGGGATAGGCAACCTCGGCTCCGTTCTGGTCGGTATCTGTCCAAACGGCCTGCGACAGGTATTCTAGGTTCACTTGGTGGCAGATGCCGGTACCCGGAGGCACAACGCGGAAGTTGTTAAAGGCTTTTTGCCCCCATTTCAGGAAGGTATAGCGTTCAAGGTTGCGTTCATATTCGCGGTCCACATTCATCTGGAACGCACGCGGATTGCCAAATTCGTCAATCATCACCGAATGGTCGATGACCAGATCCACAGGGTTGAGCGGGTTAATCTGTTCGGCATCCCCGCCAAGGGCGACCAAACCGTCGCGCATCGCGGCCAGATCGACAACCGCTGGAACGCCTGTGAAATCCTGCATCAACACGCGGGCAGGGCGATAGGCGATCTCACGCGGGTTCTGCCCCCCGTTTTCGGCCCATGTGCCAAAGGCTTTGATGTCATCAACGGTAACGGTTTTGCCATCTTCGAAACGTAACATATTTTCCAGCACCACCTTTAGCGCGGCGGGTAGTTTGGAAAAGTCGCCCAGCCCAGCAGCCTGAGCGGCAGGAATTGAGTAATAGGCGATGCTTTGATCGCCTGCGGTTACGGTTTTGCGTGTGTTTGCAGTATCTTGACCGACGATGATTGGCATATGTGGCTCCGGATTCGGGTTTGGCTACAGGTCGATATTAACGGGTGAGCTGCGTCTCAGATACGGTTTTCTTGGAAAACCTCTTGCGTTGGTATACCAATGTATACCAAATATTCCTCACTTTGGCCATATGGACCGATTACATACTCTCTCGAAACCTTGATTGGTTATTTCAAATAGCAGTTGCTAGGTACATTAGCACAACAGCCACGATCGGAATCACATGTCCAAAATTACGAATATCCTGACAGGCGTAGCTCTATCCCTTTCTACCAGCATTGTTGCGCCCGCATTTGCTGACCAACACCCCGTTGTCGTAGAACTATATACGTCCCAAGGGTGTTCAAGCTGCCCGCCAGCGGATGCGATGCTAGCCGAACTAAGCGGTCGGGATGACGTGATCGCCATCGCTTTGCACGTTGATTACTGGGATTACATCGGCTGGAAAGATGAATTTGGCGATGCTGGACATGCTAAACGGCAACGCGACTATGCAAATAAAGCGGGGCGTCGAACGATCTATACTCCGGAAATGATCGTCCAAGGGCAGACCGATATCGTGGGCGCCAAACCCAAAGCATTGTCCAAAGCGATTGCAGAACATAAGGCAAAAGCACCCCTGATGGAGCTAAAGGCGGTGCGTGATGGCGCCACGGTTAAGGTGGAGGGCAGCGTGCCAACAACGGGGGCTGCCCCGATGGAGGTTCATGTGCTTCAGGTTCTGCCATCGCATAAAACAAGGATCACCCGCGGAGAAAACCGCGGCAATACGCTTCAGTATTCGAATATCGCCCATGATTGGCAGCTTGCCGGACAGTGGGATGGGGCGGATGCGCTGACAATGACTTTGGATGTTCGCAATGATGATCCGGTTGTTGTGCTGGTTCAGGAAGCGAATGCCGGTGCAATTATTGGCGCTGTGCGCGTCGATTAACTTTGCGGGCGCCAGCGGCGGTGAACCCAAAACCACTGGGTTGGGTCTTGGTTGACGCGGGCGGCCAAACTGTCGGTTATCTCTTGGGTCATGGTCATCGCATCTGATGGGGTGATCGGGGCCTCAAGAACCGTTTCAAAGGTCAAGCCATCTGGTTGGCGAATACCATAAAACGGGATCAACGCAGCGTCATACCGCAGGGCCAGCTCGGCCGCGGAAAGCGCGGTATTTGCTGGCTGCCCCAGAAAATCAAATGCTGGCGCGCCAAAGACATGTTGATCAAACAGCAATACCAGCTGCCCGCCGCTTTTCAGATGTTTGACAAAACCCGCCGTGCCGCGACGCCCTTGGGGGAATACTGGCCCGCCAAATGCCTCCATAGTTTTTACATAATGGGCATTGAAATAGGGGTTTTTCATATCGCGATAGAGACCGCCAATATTTAACCCGCGGGCAACCAATGCTGCGCGCGTGGCCTCATAATTCCCGTAGTGGCCCGTCACAAGGATCACAGGCTTTCCCGAGGCCACAGCCGCATCCAGCGCCGCGACACCCTCACCGGTGATATTGTTTGTCGACATGCGTTTGGGGAAATCAGCGGCCGAGTAGTTTTCGATAAAGCTACGGCCGACATTGTTGAGGCACTTGCCCGCAATCTGTTGGCGCTGCTGCTTTGGCATTTCGGGCCAGATTAGCGCGAGATTGTTTAATGCGCGGCGGCGATATCCGGCCAATGGGCCAATACCCCATTGCACAACTCTACCCATCAAAGGAATGCGTATCTGATAGGGGAGGGCAAGCGCCGCCTTGATCAGCCCAACAATCAGCAGATTACTTAGATAGTGGCCGGTTGTGCGGAAAAAACCGGATTTATCTTTTGGGGCTGAGGAGGACATGTGGACCTGACGCTATGAATTATCGAATGCCAGACATAGACACTGGCATCCGATCCAACAAGAGCGGGTTTATTCGTCCTCATCCTCTTCCTCGACGATCAGCACCAAATCGCCTCTGCTTTCCATGTCTCGGATGACCGAAACAAAGGACGACATCGCCTCGTCCGCGACGGCGGGTTTGATTTTTCCAGCCTCTGCCATGTCTTCCCGCAGCTGATCCGCCATGCGGCCTGACATATTTTCAAGAACAAAATCACGCGCATCAGCAAAGCCTGCGGCTTCAGCCCCTGCCATCGCGGTGAGCAAGTCCCCGCCGTCGACCTCGCGCAGGATCCGTGGGATATCGCGCGGTGTGATCCGTGCAGGGATGTTACCAAAGGTAAAGATGGCCTTGCGCACGGCAGTTGCCAGAATTTCATCCGTTTCTTCAAGGCCGGATAAGACATCTTCGCGGGTTGGCGTGGAGGAGGAGTTGAGGATGGCGCCCAACCGTTCGGCAGGGCCGGTTCCAAAAACAGATTCCTTTTTGTTATCCAGTTGCGCAGCCAGAGATATGCCAATGCGATCAATGGCTTCGGGCGTAACATCCCCCGTCAGAGAGACCGCATAAGTGATGCGCCGCGCTTCGGGGCCAGAAATCTTGCCCAGCAATCCGGCGGCGACAGGAACATCCAATTTAGAAAGAAGCACGGCAGCGACTTCTGTGCTTTCGTTCTTTATGATATCCACCAAATCCTCTGCGGGAAGGGCGCGCAGGCGTTTCCACGGATCACCTGCGGCGCGCACGCCTGCCTCTTTGCGCAACCGCGCGGCGGTCTCGCGGCCGATTTTCCCGTCTAGCGCATCTAATGCGCCAGCCATCCCGCCAGGAAAAGAGAGCCCGATGGATTCAAGCGCCTCGGTGAACTCTTCAACAACGGATGCAAGGGTCACACGGTCCACAACCCGCATCGCGCCCATCTGTTGGGTCAGTTGGGCCTGCAATTCAGGGGGCAGTTCCTCTAACGCGATATCGGCGCCTTCATTGATCAAAAGACGCACAACAATCGCCGCCTTTGCGCGTTTGCTCAAAAGGGGTTGCGGCACAATGCGCGCCCCAGTGCTGGTGGTGGTGGGGACGGAAGAGGGGAATGTGGAAAGATCGTTCATGGGCACCGGTTCATTTAGAGAGTGATCCCCAAACAATCGGTGACAAAAGTAAAAATCGGCTGAAACACCCAGCGGAAAATGAAAAAAGAAAAACGGCGCAGCAGATTGCCGCGCCGCATCATTTCAATCGGTCTTACCAGTTAAACGTACGGCCCGTGGCAATCGCCGTTCTTAGGGAGGCTTCGGCCCATGTGCCTTTGCCGTCATGGGAGCGGATCTGGCGTAGCTGTTCCAGAGCGGCAGAGATGTTTCCATCTTCAACGAGACCCTGACCCATATAGGAGCGCGCCAGAATATTGCCCGGGTTGCGGGCCAATGCGCGGGCATAATAGGTCATCGCCGCGTCGGTGTTTCCCATCTTGCGGTGGGTAAAGCCCAAATAGGTTAGGGTCCGGTCATCATCGGCGGGCATCTGTGCCAACAAAACCTGCGCATCGGCGTAACGCCCGTCATAAGAAAGCGAACGGACCTCTTGGTACAAAGTGTCCACATCCAGTGTGTGACCGTTTTCGCTGATGCAGGATTTGGTCTTTTTATCATAAACAAAACCGCTCTCGCATTTTGGCTTTTTGGGCGGTGCTGTTTCATCACCAGCCGCAAAGGCAGCCAAGGGGAGGGTGAGGGCGAGGGCCGTGGAAAGAAGTAACCGCATGAAAGCTCCGAAGTTAAGAAAGTCCTGTGCCATAATACCTAATACCCATTACGGCATGGTAAAGGTCAGATGGCCCCACGCCGCATCACATTTTAGTTTGAAGGTATTAGTGCTGTCAGAGGTTAACCCGTTGTGGCAACACAGCTATGGCTGTCGGCGTCGTAAACAGTACCAGCGGCACAGGTCATGGCCTGCTGATCATGTCGGCACCCTTCGGCAAAGCTCATCACGGGTAGTAGGATCAACGCAAGAGTGGAAAGTACAATCTTCATCGGTATTACTCCTCTGGATAATGTTTCCCTAGGGTAATGCGAAACGGCGCAATTTCAAAGGAAATCGCGCCGTTCAGTCAAATTTGCAAGAAAATCGGCGGAAAACCGATTAGCGTTTAGTCACCGAAAACACGTTTGAAAATCGTATCAACGTGCTTTGTGTGGTAGCCCATGTCGAATTTTTCTTCGATTTCTTCGACGCTTAGCGCGGCCAAAACCTCTTCATCACCTAGCAGCTCGGTTTTGAAATCTTTGCCGTGGTCCCAAACCTTCATCGCGTTGCGCTGAACCAGCTTATAGCTGTCTTCGCGGCTCACACCGGCCTGTGTCAGGGCCAGCAACACGCGCTGAGACATCACAAGGCCGCTGAATTTGTTCATGTTGGCCAGCATGTTGTCAGGATAGATCAGCAGTTTGTCGATCACACCTGTCAGGCGGTGCAGCGCAAAATCAAGGGTGATTGTTGTGTCAGGGCCAATCGCGCGCTCAACGGAAGAGTGCGAGATGTCGCGCTCGTGCCAGAGGGTCACGTTTTCCATCGCAGGGATAACGGCCATACGGATTGTGCGGGCCAGACCTGTCAGGTTTTCGGTCAATACTGGGTTCTTTTTGTGCGGCATCGCGGAAGAGCCTTTTTGCCCCGCCGAGAAGAATTCAGCCCCTTCCAGAACTTCGGTACGCTGCATGTGGCGCACTTCGGTGGCGACATTTTCGATAGAGGATGCAATCACGCCAAGGGTCGCAAAGAAGGCCGCGTGACGGTCACGCGGGATAACTTGGGTGCTGATCGGCTCGGGCGAGAGGCCCAGCTTTTCACAGACGTGTTCCTCAATCGCGGGATCGATGTTGGCAAATGTGCCAACCGCGCCCGAGATCGCACCGGTGGCGATTTCTTCGCGGGCTGTTTTCAGGCGCGTCAGGTTGCGGTCCATTTCGGCGTAGAAACGCGCAAATGTCAGGCCCATTGTTGTTGGCTCGGCGTGGATGCCGTGGCTGCGGCCCACACGCACGGTGTCTTTATGCTCAATCGCGCGGCGCTTGAGCGCGGCCAGCAGCAGATCCATGTCGGCGATCAGGATGTCTGCGGCGCGGGTCAGCTGTACGTTGAAACATGTGTCCAGAACGTCAGAGGATGTCATGCCTTGGTGAACAAAACGCGCCTCGTCGCTGCCGACGTGCTCGGCCAAATGCGTCAGGAAGGCGATGACGTCATGTTTGGTGACGGCTTCGATTTCGTCAATGCGATCTACGTCAAACTCGACGTCTTTTGCTTTCCAGACGGCATCGGCATTTTCGCGGGGGATCACGCCGATATCGGCCATTGCATCACAGGCGTGCGCCTCGATCTCATACCAGATTTTGAATTTGGTCGCAGGCGACCAGATAGAGACCATTTCAGGGCGGGAATAGCGGGGGATCATCGGAACACCTTTTTGTGACTATGCAAGGGACAGGGGCGCAATAGACTGTGCAGGGTTGAAGAACAAGGTGAGAGAGCGCTGATGCGGCTTATTATTCCATTATATCTGGCTTTGACGGCATCTGCCGCGCTGGCACAGGAGGATCATTGGCATTCGATGAGCGGAGCACAGATCAGCGAAACCTTGACGGATCAGCGCGTTCAATATGAAACCGCTTGGCAAGAATTCCGCGCATCCGGCAAGACGCTGTACAATGCGGGGCGCGATAGCTGGGGCTATTGGGCGGTGCGCGGTGATCAATATTGCAGCCTCTGGCCCCCTCAAGATATTTGGGCCTGCTATGACATGGAAGGCAAAGCAGGCCACATTCGTTTTATCGGACCCTTGGGGGAAATCACCGAAGGGGCCTTTGTTGATTAATCCGCAAAAGAGGTCGTAACCGTCGAAGAACGCTCGAGCGTGCGGTGAACGGGGCAGCGATCTGCGATTTCAAGCAGCCTCTCGCGCTGCTCGGCAGTCAGTTCAGGGCCCGTAAGGGTGATCGATCGCACAAAATTGTCGATTTTGTCCTGAGCGCCAGTTGCGGCGTCTTGCGCGTGGACCTTGTCGTGGCTCACATCAACGCGCACATTTTCCAACGGCCACTCCTTGCGGCGCGCATACATACGGATCGTCATCGAGGTACAGGCCCCGAGGCTGGCCGAGAGGAACCCATAGGGTGACATGCCTCTATTGGTGCCCCCATAGGCCAGTGGCTCATCCGCCAGCAGGTGAACATTGCTGCCTGATGTAATGTCTTGCAAGAAACCGGCAGGGTCTGCCTCGCTCACACGTACGATACCTTCGGGCGTGCCGATGGGGGGCGCAGGAAGCGGGCGGTCGATATAGCGGGTGGACCATGAGGCGATCATCTCGGCCACGTATTCTGCATCGTCTGCTTTGGTGATCAGGTGATCGGCATTATCCAGTGAAACAAAGCTTTTGGGGTGTTTGGCGGCCATGAAAATCTGCGCGGCGCTATCCACGCTGACCACCTGATCCAGCGGCGCATGCATGACCAGCAAAGCAGCGTTCAAATGCCCCAGCACATGGGTCAAAACCTCGGCGCCTGTGTCTTGGATAAAGGTCTTTCCAATGGAAAACGGTCGCCCGCCCAAGGAAACCTTGGCAGAGCCTTTTTCTGCGATTTCAGGCAGCGCATCGGCAAAGTGGTGTCGCACATGGGTTGGGTCAAACGGGGCGCCGACGGTCGCCACCGCTTTGATGCCGTCTAACATGCTGGCCGCCTTGATCACCGCGGCCCCGCCCAATGAATGGCCAATCAGCAGGCTCGGGGGCATCTTTTCCTGTGCCAACCAAGTTGCAGCAGCAATCAGATCATCGACGTTGCTGGAAAAGGAGGTGTTCTCAAACTCGCCTTCGGAATGGCCAAGGCCCGTGAAATCAAACCGTAATACAGCAATCCCCATGGCCGCCAGACGCGCGGCAATTCGGCGTGCTGCGGGGATGTCTTTGCCACAGGTAAAGCAATGCGCAAAAATTGCTGTCGCAACATGCGGTCCAGTAGGTAAATCCAAACGAGCAGATAGCTGTGATCCGTCATGTCCGGGGAATGTAATGCGTTGGGCGACCATGCTGTGCCTCCTTTTTTCAGGATAAAGGTGGCGCAAGGGCGCGGAAGGTTCAAGGGATTGTCACAGGCTTCACGGGGGCGTGACAGATTGTTTGCACGCAGCTTTGGCACAGCCTAGTGTCCCGACAAACAGCCTTGGCTGTGAAACACTGCGGAGCCCTTGCCATGTCCCCGAAAAAAATGGAAAATTTCAAACCCGCAACCGTTGCTGCTCAGGCGGCTGGTTTGCTGGATGATGCAACAGGGGGGGTTGTCCCTCCCATTCATCCCGCGACAACTTTTGTCCGCGATGACAACTATGAACCGGCTGTTGACGGCAATGTGTATTCACGTTCCCATGCGCCAAACGGCCAAATGGCCGAAAAAATACTGGCCCAGCTAGAGGGCGCAGCCGATGCGATGGTTTTCCCGTCGGGTATGGCCGCCGTCGCCGCCGTATTTCGAACACTCGCGACAGGGGCGAGCGTGTTGGTTCAATCGCAGATCTATTGGGGCACTACCGCATGGATTCGCGATTTTTGCGCCCGCCGCGACATCACCTTGATCGAGGTAGAGGCCGCCGACACCGCCTCATTCCAAGCCGCCTGCGCCGAGCACAAGCCAGCGCTGGCATGGGTCGAAACCCCCTCAAACCCTTGGTTGCGCATTGTTGACCTACAAGCCTGCGCGCAAGCTGTGCATGCGGCGGGGGGTGTATTGGTCGCCGATCTGACAACGGCGACACCAATAATCACGCAAGGATTATCCTTTGGTGCGGATATCGTCATGCATTCCGCCACCAAAGCCCTGAATGGCCATTCGGATGTATTGGCCGGCGCGCTGAGCTGTCGGGACGCGCAAAGCGACATATGGCAAGCCATCCGCAATGATCGTAACGCCGCGGGTGCGGTTTTGGGGCCGTTTGAGGCGTGGCTGCTCATGCGCGGGATGCGCACTTTGCCGCTGCGGGTGGAGCGGATGTCGGCCAATGCAATGAAACTGGCAGAATACCTCAGCGATCATCCCAGCGTGGAAACCGTTCTCTATCCCGGATTGCCAACCCACGATGGCCATGCCTTGGCCAGCCAGCAGATGAAGGGCGGCTATGGGTCGCTGGTGTCATTTGTTGTGAAGGGCGGGGCAGAAAAGGCGCTGGGCGCGGTGAAACGGTTGCAGCTGTTTCACCCCGCCACATCGCTGGGCGGCGTCGAAAGTCTGGTCGAGCATCGCCACACGATTGAGCCGCACACAGGAATCCCCGAAGGTCTGCTGCGCATGTCCGTCGGGATCGAGGATGCGGGTGATTTGATCGATGATCTGGCGCAGGCGCTGGGCCAATAGGTTAGCTGGCGCTGCCGCCCATCAACGCCTCATCAAATGGATATTTGGTGAGGTTCTCAAACCCGTCTTCGGTGATCAAAACCTGATCCTCTAATTTGATGGAAAAATCGCCCCCTTCAGGGCTGACCAAAGCCTCGACACACAGCACCATGCCCGCCTCTAGCGGGTAATCATAGGCACCCTCGACCAGTTTGTCGGGGTAGGCGACTAACGGCCATTCGTCACACAGGCCCACGCCATGCATCAGGCAGCCGTATTTCTGCGCCTGAAATTGCGCGTCCAAGACATGCGTGTTTGCCGACAGTTCTGGGATCATCACACCGGGTTTAAGCATTTGCATGTTCTGCATGATATGCTCGACCCCGTGTTGCATCGCGTAAACCATATCGGGCGGGGGGGATTGATCGCCGATCCACCAACTACGCGAGATATCCACGCAAATGCCGTAACTGCCCACCAGATCCGTATCAAAACTGATGATTTCATTGTTCTGCACGATCCGAGGCCCGCATTCCTGAAACCACGGGTTCGTGCGCGGACCAGAGGAAAGCAGCCGCGTTTCGATCCACTCGCCTCCACGGCGGATGTTTTCGGCGTGGAGAACCGCCCAGATGTCATCCTCCGAAGTCTGGCCAAGAGGGACATGCGCGCGGGCAAAATCCTCCATCGCACGTACCGAAACCTCACAGGCATGGCTGGCGCAACGCATGGCTAGGATTTCATCGGGGCCTTTGATGCTGCGGGATTTTTCTGTGACTTCCTCACCGTCCATGACTTCGAAACCGGCCCGCTCAAGTGATCGCAGCCCGTGCAGCATGATCTTATCCACGGCCAGCCGCTTTTCACCGCCGCCATGTTGTTGGATCAGCGCGTGAATTTCCTTGGCCAATACGTCAGCAGCTTCACCGATCTTGTCTCCGCGATCGAAATAGAACAGGTCTGCACCTGATCGTTGTTCGCGGACTAAGGGGTTGAATTCGCTTAGGAAGGGTGAGTTTTTATAATCCCAGATCACCATATACCCATCTGCACACAGCAAGACGGCGCGAAACGGGTTGTGGGTGTTCCACAGCTGCATATTCGTGCTGTCGGTCGCATAGCGAATGTTGAGCGGATCAAACATCAGCAACCCGCCATAGCCCCGATCAACGATGTGCTGGGTCAGCCTCTTCCAACGGTATTCACGCATCTTGGTCAGGTTGGGCAGGCCCAGTCCCGCGGCCTCCCATTCGCGAAAAGCCAACTGAGTTGGGCCAATTTCCACGCGGTTCGCGTCATTGGGCGAGCCGTCAGGCAGGTCAGCGCCTTTGGATGGGTCAATTTTTCGGGTTTCACGGTAATGGTTGTTCATTTTTATGGCTCCCTTTGCCCCAGCGTGCCGCAAATTTGCACGCATGCATTGCGAAATACGACACGCAGAGATGTCGCTTTTGCCTCTGGTTGGGGGGCGGGGTATGAAGCGATATGACCGAGATTGTTCAAGATACCCTTCCCGAAGAGATGACCGCGCAGGTTAGCCTTCCCGGTATTGCGCCGGCCGCGCCGCACGACTGGTTGCGCGTCGATGAAGCCTACGGCGCGCAAATGCAGCGGCGTTTGGAGCTGATCGAACATCAGACAGGGGATGTGCTGTGGATGGACCCTAGCGCGCTTGCCGTTGGGCAGGAACTGCTGGATGAGGTGCTACCACTATTGCCTGACTTGGGGTTTTCGCTTGGCCATGGGCGGGTGACATGCCCCGATGGGCGCGACGTTACGATAGACCGCCATGCGCCATTAAAAACGCTAGGGCAATTGGTTCAAGAAGACTTTTGCCTGCTGCGCAAAGAAGGCGATGAACATGTGCTGGTGGGGGCTGTGTTGTGTTTCCCCGCTAGTTGGAGGCTGGCGGAAAAGGCGGGTAAGCCTTTGATCGCGATACATGAACCCGTCGAAGAATACGATGCGCAACTTGCCAAACGGGTACAGCGGCTGTTTGATGGTGTGCGGGTCGGGCGGCCTTTGTGGCGGTTTAACCGCCTGTGGTATGACGACCCAGAGCTGCACCAGCCACGCTCAGCCAGCAGCCCGCGCCGCATTACCCCAGACGAAACAGCAGCGCCATTTATCCGATCCGAACGGCAATGCCTTGTGCGGATGCCGATTTCACAGGCCGTTGTTTTTTCGATCCACACCTATGTGGTGCGCACGTAAAATGCGCGCCAGCAAGTACTGGCGCGCAGTCCGTTTAAGGGGTGTTCAACACCATATGCGGTTGCCCATCTGATGTTTTTTGGGGCGATACCCCTTGGGCGTTAACGGTTGTGTTGATCTGCTGACGCAACGAGGTAAAGAGCTGGGACTCCACCACATCAACAGCTTCATCAAACCGAACCGTCAAAGACCAAAACCCCGACGAGGCAAGGCGCGCAGCCTTGATGATCCCGTCAAACTTGTGGCCAAGGTAACGGCCCGAAACCCGTTGCCCAGGGTACCATTGGATCTCACTCACATCAGCTTTTGCCGCCAGCGTGTTCCAATCGCGCATGCCCCATTGATGCGCCACTGTTTCCAGCGAGGCGGCATGGGTCATTTCTGTGCCTTTTTCTTTCATATCCGCGCGCAGGCGTTTTGCCTGTGCTTTCAGCACATCGCGGGAGGGTATTTGTGTCATTGTCCATCACTCCAATTGCGTGCGTCTTGAGGTGTTCGCGTTGCCTAAGGACCACGTATCGGTGTGGTTGAGGACTTGAATGTTTTTGACAGGACTTCACCAAATTGCGAACGGCAGGGGCCTGACCCTTGATGCCCAGATAGGGTGCATCCCCCCACAACGCAAGACCCCGACCGCAAAGGGCCGGGGTCTGTGTGACATTTCAGATCAGTAAGGGGGCTTAGCCGTCGATCTTGGCGCCCATAATTGCAATCGCTTGCTGGTAGACCGTTGCAGCATTCCACTGCTTGATCACCTTAAAGTTCGGCTGGCCTTCTTGGTAACCTTGGCCAGGTTTCCAGCCCTTTTTACGCAAGAAATTCGCAGTCGAAGCCATCGCATCGGTCTGGTTGTACAGATCAACACGGCCATCGCCATTGCCATCTACGCCATAGCGCAGCGCATTGCCGGGAAGGAATTGTGTGTGGCCCAATTCGCCGTGTTTGGCGCCTTTGGTGTTGCTGGTGATTGATCCCTGATCAACCAACATCAACGCGCCAACAGCATGTGGCACAAAGAAATCCGAGCGGCGGCAGTCATAGGCCAGCGTGGTGATCGCTGATACAATTTTGGAGCTGCCCATAAAGCCGCCAAAGCCGGTTTCCATCCCGTGGATTGCCAAAAGAACACCCGCTGGCACGCCGTATTGCTTTTCCAACGCATTAAACAGGCCTGCATTGCTGGCCTTGCGTTTGCGGCCTTGGCTGATGATAGTCGCTGAGCCGCGCACTTTCATGAATTTATCAAGCGTGTATTTGAAAGATTTCTGGTTGCGGTCCGCCTTGATCGTTCCTGTGGCGTATTGGGCGCTGGCAAGCGCATCAAGGCCGCGCTGTTTGACGCCAGCCTTTTTCGCCTCGGCAGCAAAGGCGGATTTCCATGCGTTAAACCCACCAGCATCGTTACCACATTGCGCAGCGAGGGTTGGGGTGGCGAACAGACCTATAAACGTGCCAGCAAGCACAAGTTTCTTTGCAAAATGCATCATTTTTTTCCCTGAAATACAGTTCGGGAGAGGTTAACGCAGTAACTGAGGGTTGCAAAGCCCCGAGTTGCGGGGAAAATTCGCGGTGCAGGGGAAAAGCAGCACACCTCTCGGGCTTGTGATGAGGGGGCGCTAGCGTAGTTCAATTCCCGCATCGTGAAGCATCTTTACCGCCTCTTCTTTGGTAATTTTGCCAGATTCATACCTGTTTAGAATATAGGCCATCTTGGCGTCCTTGGCGAGTTTACTGCCAAGGGGGCTTGGACCATCCGACGACAGAATACTGGCCATCGATCCCTTTAGATCAGTCCCAAGCAGACCACTTATTCCCGAGTAGTAAGCCGTGCCGATGCTACCAATGCCGACAACCAGCACAACGGTCACAGCGATGCCGATTAGAAAAACCTTAGACCTTTTGCGCTGGGGTTTTGGTAGAGGCGGCGGACCCTTTGGGGCGGCAGGGGGCAGCGGCGGCGGCGTAGTCCTGCGCGCATTTATGCGCTTCATCCGCTTTTCAAAATCGTCTTGCATGGATTTGCCCCTGCTCGCTACCTCTAGGCCTTGAACCTAGGGTTAGCTGCGCAATCGGGCGGCAATAGGGCCAGACCAAGAAAGCTGTGGAGCTTGACCAAAAAAAGGGCGCCCGATTGGGACGCCCTTTCCAAAACTATGTCAGTGCAATTAGCAGCTGTAGTACATGCCAAACTCAACTGGGTGTGGCGTGTGCTCATATGTGTGCACTTCTTCCATCTTCAGCTCGATGTAGCCTTCGATCTGGTCTTTGGTGAACACGTCGCCAGCCAGCAGGAAGTCCATATCTTTTTGCAGCTCGTCCAGCGCTTCGCGCAGGGAACCACAAACAGTTGGGATATCGGCCAGCTCTTCTGCAGGCAGGTCATACAGGTTCTTATCCATGGCTTCGCCTGGATCGATCTTGTTTTTGATACCGTCAAGGCCAGCCATCAACAGTGCAGAGAAGCACAGGTATGGGTTGGCTGCTGGATCAGGGAAACGTGCCTCAACGCGCTTGGCTTTGGGGGATTCTGTCCATGGGATACGTACACAACCGGAACGGTTACGTGCAGAGTAGGCGCGCAGAACTGGTGCTTCAAAGCCCGGGATCAAACGCTTGTAGCTGTTTGTGGATGGGTTTGTGAAAGCGTTCAGTGCTTTTGCGTGGGACAGGATGCCGCCGATGAAATACAGCGCTTCTTGTGACAGGTCGGCGTATTTGTCGCCTGCGAAGAGTGGCTTGCCGTCTTTCCAGATGGACATGTTCACGTGCATGCCGGAACCGTTGTCGCCATAGACTGGCTTTGGCATAAAGGTTGCGGATTTACCGTATGCATGCGCCACGTTGTGGATCACGTATTTGTATTTCTGCAGCTCGTCCGCTTGTTCGGTCACGGAACCAAAGATCAGGCCCAGCTCGTGCTGACAGGAGGCCACTTCGTGGTGGTGCTTGTCAACTTTCATGCCCAAACGCTTCATAGTGGAAAGCATTTCAGCACGCAGGTCTTGGGATTCGTCTGTTGGGTTGACGGGGAAGTAGCCGCCTTTGAGGCCAGGGCGGTGGCCCATGTTGCCCATTTCATAGTCTGTGTCTGTGTTCCAAGACGCGTCAGACGCATCAACTTCGTAGGATACTTTGTTGATGCTGTTGGAGAACTTGACGTTGTCGAACAGGAAGAATTCAGCTTCTGGGCCCATGTAGGCAACATCACCGATACCGGAAGACTTCAGGTATGCTTCGGCTTTTTGTGCTGTGCCGCGTGGGTCACGCTCATAAGCTTCGCCTGTGTCTGGCTCAACGATAGAGCAGTGGATGCAGATTGTTTTTTCAGCATAGAAGGGGTCGATATAGGCTGTGGACGCGTCGGGCATCAGTTTCATGTCGGATGCTTCGATGGATTTCCAACCCGCGATGGAGGAGCCGTCAAACATGAAGCCCTCTTCGAGGAAATCTTCGTCTACCAGATCGTTGACGATTGTCACGTGCTGCAGCTTGCCGCGTGTGTCTGTGAAACGGATATCGACATAGTCGATTTCCTCGTCCTTGATGCGTTTGATCAGGTCTGCATTAGCGCTCATGGCTATGTCCTTCTACTTTTTCGAATTGTCGGTTGTGTGGATTACAGGGCGTCTGAACCGGTTTCGCCGGTGCGGATGCGAATGGTTTGCTCGACGGGGGAAACAAAGATTTTCCCGTCACCAATTTTTTCGGTTTTTGCGGCAGCAACGATTGCTTCGATGGCTGCGTCAACTTGGTCGTCGTCCAAAATGATTTCGACTTTTACTTTGGGGAGGAAGTCGACAACGTATTCCGCGCCACGGTAAAGTTCGGTGTGACCCTTTTGACGGCCAAAACCCTTAACCTCGATAACTGAGAGACCCTGAACGCCGACATCCTGAAGGGCTTCCTTCACCTCGTCGAGTTTGAATGGTTTGATGATCGCTTCGATCTTTTTCACCGTAGGGCCTCCTCATGCCAGTTTGATGTCGTCAATTTCATTGCGATGGGCAGGAATCCAGATGCCATGACCTACCACTTGTGGAATTACGATGCTTTTAGAGGCGTGGCGACTAAAAAGTAAGCTCAACGATTAAAAATTAATCTAAATTGAATCGCTCAACTTGGTGCTGTCGCAGGGGGGGGGCCGAGTGTGCTGGCTCAACCCGAAAAACCCCGGGCGCTGCCGGGGTTCATAGGAATAGACAATAGGCTTTGCTTAGGCGGCGTGAAGTACCTGACCACGGGCGCGTGCGCCGTCGGCTGTGCTAACTTCCAGACCATCCGCATATAGAATATGCGGCCCGTCACAGAAGAACTGGAACAATGTCTGTTCTTGCATGCCTTGGTCGCGAATGAATTCGCCGTCAACCAAGGTGCGCGCAGCAACCAGTGCGCGATCCGCACCGAACATCGCCTGTGCGCGCCAGTCGCGGATCAAACACATCTGATCGCCAGCCAGCACAACATCCCGTTCCGGACGTGTGTGGCCCAAAGAGCCAGCCGCCAATTCGATGGTATGCACCAAACGCGTAGAGCGCTGGATGTGCAGGATGCGGGTGATGCCGCTGTCACGTGTAATTACTTTGTCGCCGACATTGATAAATTCGACAGGCATTTCGCCTTCGAGTGTCAGCAGTGTGGTGCCTTTTAGCAATCCAGTATCGCGGTTTGCATAAGGCGCATATTGGCCCGTTTGTGGAGTTTTTCCACTAACGCACCCGACCGTATTCGGTTTCATGGGCGTCTCACTTTTATTGTCTAAACCTGCCTCAGGTTATCCAGCAGAATATGACAAAAAAAAGTAAATGTCTTGCTCTTTTTGAGAGAGTTTTAAAGGTGAGTCATAAATGTTGGCTTTTCTCTTCTGCGCGGAAGGTATGATTTGTCTTTTGGAAAATTCAAGCAAAAACAGTCGCTTGAGGGGGTGATTGATCCGGTCTTGAGTTGTGTTTTTTGAGGCGGGAGATCGGTTGGTTATCTATGGCTCATTTGAATCCCAATTAATCTAATTTCATTTGCGCTCCAAAAAACTTGGCAGGGTTTGTTGCAACCCGGGGGAGGCGGCGATGCCACCTAACCCAAAAAGCCCAAGAAAAGGGGCCTGTGGCGGAGTAAAAAGGGAAATTCTTTAAATTTCTTTGCTTTGAAGGTCAGGAACTATGCCTGAGCCCATTGACACCACCGCAGTCGACAGTATGTAGGCCCCCATGCGGGTGTGGCGGAATTGGTAGACGCACCAGATTTAGGTTCTGGCGCCTATGGCGTGGGGGTTCGAGTCCCTTCACCCGCACCACTTCTTTCTTCTAACAGTTTGAATATATCGTCTGGCGCGCAGCGTTTGCGGCTGCGCCCGATTGTTATCGGCATTGGGTCGCTTGTGGTTTGCCGTTTTGATGCAAAAAGGTAAGCTGGATCAGAAAAAGCGATCAGTGAGGCGCAGATGATCAAAAGCCAGATAACCCTAAAGCAACTAGAAGCATTTGCCTTTGTGGTGGATACTGGCACCTTTCGCGCAGCAGCCGCGGCGTTGGGCACAACGCAGCCCAACATCTCGGCGCGCATAGCCGCGCTGGAATCTACGCTGAATGTCGTTTTGTTGATCCGCGATTCAGGCTCTGTCAGATTGACGGCCAAGGGCGAAAAGCTGTTGCAAAAGGCCCGTGACGTTTTGTGGGCTGGTGAGGCGCTGTTGGAAGAGGCCGCTCGGCAGGATTTGATCGAAGAGACCCTAAGGCTAGGGGTGACCGAGCTGGTCGCTTGCACGTGGTTGCAGGATTTTCTGCGGTTGATCAAAGAGGCCTATCCCAATCTGCGCATTCAGCTGGAGGTCGACATTTCCACCGCGATTGATGCCCGCTTGATGGAGGGGCAGCTGGACCTTGCGTTGCAAACAGAGCCCTTTAAATCAGCCAGTTTTGCCAGTGAACCCCTCGGCCAAGAGGCATATTGTTGGGTGGCAAGTGCAGAATTATCCTCGGCGCTAGACGCGGCGGCAGGCATCGAGGAATTATTTGATGCTACGATTTTAACGCATGCAAAACATACACAGGCCTGCGCGTCCTTGCATCAGATGGCAGCAGATCGCGGGCTGCCGCGAGACCGGATCGTTCATTCCAGTGCGTTATCCGCCTGTTTGCCCATGGTCCTCGAGGGGATGGGGGTCGGGATGTTGCCAGAGCGGTTGGTGGAGCGTGAGATTGCAACAGGCAAGCTGTATCAGATCCAGACAGGCTGGCTGCCTGATCCTTTGTCTTTTTATGCGCGCTATGCGCAATCACGGGCAGGTCTTTACGTGAAAAAAGCCGCCCAGCTCGCAAGCCTCGCGATGAATGCGCGCGCGATAAATAAAATTGATTAGGGTGAGAAGATTAATCAATTTGATTATCCGCCCTCTTTCAGGCCATCTAACCCTGTAACATCCAGCAGGAGCCCGAAATGGCATCAACATCCATTCGCCTTGGCGTCGATATCGGCGGTACTTTCACTGACGTTGTTTTAGAAAAAGACGGCGCGTCCTTTTCAACAAAAGTTCTGACGACCTATGCGGCGCCTGAAAACGCGATCATCGACGGGATGCATCAGGTCTGCAAGAAAGCGGGCGTGTCGCCCTCTGACATTGGGCAGATCATTCACGGAACCACGCTTGCCACGAATGCGTTGATTGAACGGCGCGGCGCCAAAACGGCACTGATCACCACCGAAGGTTTCCGCGATGTGATCGAAATGCGAACGGAATCGCGGTTTGAACAATATGACCTGAACCTCAACCTGCCTGATCCGCTGTTGCCGCGGCACATGCGCTATACTGTGGCAGGGCGGGTTGATGCGAATGGCGAGGTCTTGATCGATATGGATCGCGCCGAGGTCGAGGCCGTTGTCGAAAAGATCGCCGAGGCCGGATTTGAAAGCGTCGCAGTGGGGCTGATCCACTCCTACCTTAACCCCGCGCATGAAGAGTTAGTGCGCGAAGTGCTGGCAGAAAAACTGCCCGATGTCTCGGTTTCGATCTCATCCGAGGTTAGCCCGCAGATGCGCGAATACGAACGGTTTAACACCGTTGTAGCCAATGCTTATATCAAACCACTGATGGCCTCCTATCTGGGCCGTCTTGAGGATCGCCTGAAAGGGGAGGGCGTATCCTGCCGTATCTTCCTGATGCATTCGGGTGGTGGGATTATCTCGATCCAGAACGCGGCGGATTTCCCTGTGCGCTTGGTTGAATCCGGTCCTGCGGGGGGCGCGGTTTTTGCGGCCCATATCGCGGCGCGCTATGGGTTGGACAAGGTGCTTTCATTCGACATGGGCGGCACCACGGCCAAGATTTGCCTGATCAAAAATCAAACGCCCAAAACGTCACGTGTTTTTGAGGTCGCCCGAACCTACCGTTTCAAAAAAGGCTCTGGCATGCCCATCTCGATCCCCGTGATCGACATGGTCGAGATCGGCGCAGGGGGCGGATCATTGGCCCATGTCGACGCCATGCGCCAAATCCGCGTCGGCCCAGAAAGCGCCGGCTCCGAGCCTGGTCCGGCCTGTTATGGCCGGGGTGGCGAACGCCCCGGCGTGACGGATGCCGATCTGGTCTTGGGCAAACTTGATCCGGATAACTTTGCAGGGGGCTCGATCAAACTGCACCCAGAGGAGTCAAAAGCCGCGTTGAACAAAAACGTGGGCGATATTCTGGATATGGACGCGGTTGAGGCGGCCTTTGGTGTGGCTGAGGTGGTGGATGAAAACATGGCCAATGCTGCGCGCGTTCACGCGGTAGAAAACGGCGAAGACCTAAGCGAATACACAATGATCGCATTCGGGGGCGCGGCGCCGCTGCATGCTGGGCGCCTTTGTGAAAAGCTGGGTGTTGATCGCCTGTTGGTGCCACCAGGGGCTGGGGTTGGCTCGGCCATCGGGTTCTTGCGGGCGCCTTTCAGCTTTGAGGCGAACCGATCTGTTTACATGAAACTGTCCGATTTTGACGGCGAGCGGATCAAATCCTTGCTGTCCGACCTCAAGGCAGAGGCGACAGGTTTTGTACGCACCTGTGATGAGGTCAGCCCGATCCTGTCCGAGTTCAAAGTCTATATGCGTTATACGGGGCAGGGCTGGGAAATCCCGATTGAACTGAGCGAAGAGCAGGCGATGAACCCCGATGCTGCCGTCTTTGAGGCGCGGTTTATCGAAGATTACAGCAAGCTGTTTGGCCGCCCCGTGGAAGGCATGGATATCGAGATTACCGTTTGGTCGGTGAATGCAACCACGCCGCCAGAACAGGTTGCGCGGATGGATGAAACCACAGGTGCCGAGGCGGCAGAGCCTGCAGGCACGCGCCAATTGTTTGATGCGGCATCCGCCAAATACCTCGATGCGCAGATTGTGAACCGCTTTGATATGCCAGCGGGTCAACGGGCGTCAGGGCCTGTCGCCGTTGTCGAGGATGAAACCACCATCATCGTGCCCGCCAGTCGGGATGCGGTGCGCCAGCCTGATGGCTGCATTGATGTTGTGAAGAAGGGATAAATCGATGGCTACGGAACATTCAAAAGTCGCCTATCAGGTCATGTGGAACCGCCTGATCTCGGTTGTCGAAGAGCAGGCCCAAGCATTGGTGCGCACCGCGTTTTCCACATCGGTACGCGAAGCGGGGGATTTGTCGGCGGGGGTGTATGACACGCAAGGCCAGATGTTGGCCCAAGCTGTCACCGGCACGCCGGGGCATGTGAATGCCATGGCCGATGCGGTGGCGCATTTCATCCGCCGGATTGGCCGCCCAAACATCATGGAAGGGGATATCTATATCACCAACGACCCATGGGAAGGTACAGGCCACCTGCATGACATCACCATGGTCACCCCGTCCTTCCACAAGGGTGCATTGGTCGGATTTTTCGCCTGTACGGCACATATCGTGGATATTGGCGGGCGTGGTTTCGGGGCCGACGCGCAATCGGTCTATGAAGAAGGGCTGTACATCCCGATCATGAAATTTGCTGACAAGGGCGAGGTGGACCAGACGCTGGTGTGTATCATCCGTGGCAACGTGCGCGAGCCCGACCAGCTGATTGGCGATGTTTATGCTTTGGCAACGTGCAATGAAATCGGCCACCGCCGTTTGATCGACATGATGGAGGAATTCGACCTCGAGAGCCTTGAGGGTATTGCCGAATTCATTCTGGACAACTCCCGCCGCGCCACGATTGAACGCATCGCAGCCTTGCCGCAAACCTCAGCTGAGGGCGAGATGACAATGGACGGTTTTGACCGCCCGATCACCCTAAAGGTCAAGGTGAGCGTCGAGGGCGACAAGATTGTCTCGGATTTTACCGGCACCACGGGCGTCGACAAAAAAGGCATCAACTGCCCGCTGGTCTATGCCAAAGCCTATGCGTGTTATGCGTTGAAAGTGGCGATAGCGCCCGAAATCCCGAACAATGCCGCCTCGCTGGCACCGTTTGAAATCACCGCACCTGAAAACACCATCGTTAACGCCGTGCATCCCGCACCCGTCGCGTTGCGCCACATCGTGGGGCACTTTGTGCCTGATGCGGTTTACGATGCCTTTGACAAAATCGTGCCGGGATTGGTTCCTGCCGAAGGGGCAGGGTGTTTGTGCAACTTCCAAGTTTCCCTACGCCCCCGTATGGATGCGCCTGCACCTGCAAACGCCCGCCGTTCCGAGGTGCTGACCTTTAACTCTGGCGGTTCTGGCGCGCGGCCAGAACATGACGGGCTGAACGCAACGGCCTTCCCATCGGGTGTGATGACCATGCCGATTGAGGCAACTGAACACGCAGGCCCCGTGATCATCTGGCGCAAAGAATTGCGGCCCGATTCAGGTGGCGCTGGTAAAACCCGTGGTGGACTGGGCCAATACATGGAAGTCGGCGCGCAAGAAGGGCACGAGTTTGACATCCAAGCCATGTTCGACCGTGGCGAACACCCCGCAAGGGGGCGCAGAGGTGGCAAAAACGGCGCGAACACAACCATCGTTCGCAGCGATGGCGCCGAGATGCACGTAAAGGGCAAACAATTTGTCCCACATGGCGAACGTGTGATCATGGCCTTCCCAGGGGGCGCGGGCTATGGCGCGCCAGCGGATCGTCCTGTTGAACTGGTCAAGCGGGATCTGGCCCGTGGCTATATCTCGGCCGAAACAGCGGCCAAGGAATACGGCCTCTCCGACGCCGAAATTGCCCAAGTTGCAGCTGCCGTTGCAAAGGGCGATGTCCAATGACGCGCTTATTGCCCACGCAGGGCAACTAGGATGTGATCCGTGTCAGGGGCCTTAGCCTAAGGTCCCTGACGCATGCCCGCCTTTTCCAGAGGGCTGGCCAAGGCAAGGGATGCCTTGTTGGCACAGGCCTTACGCCGAGGCGAGCTCCAATCCGGAAAGATGCCCCAAACATTCAATCACCTCGCCCACACCTACCGATTGTTTGAGGTTGGTGAAGAGGAACGGACGCCCTTCGCGCATGCGTTCTGCATCACGCTGCATCACGTCCAAAGAGGCGCCAACGTAGGGTGCCAGATCGGTTTTATTGATGATCAGGATGTCGGATCGCGTCAGCGCAGGCCCGCCTTTGCGGGGGATTTCCTCGCCAGCGGCTACATCAATCACATAAATCGTCACATCGGCCAGTTCGGGACTAAAGGTTGCCGACAGGTTATCGCCCCCGCTTTCGATCAGCACCATCTCTAGGTCTGCGTGCCGGTCTTGCATTTCGGCCACCGCCGCAAGGTTGAGCGACGCATCCTCGCGAATGGCTGTATGCGGACAGCCGCCCGTCTCGACCCCAATAACGCGATCCTGCGGTAGGATTTGCATGCGCATCAGGGCTTCGGCATCTTCCTGCGTATAAATGTCATTGGTGATCACCCCGAGTGAGAGCTGGTTTTTCAGCACCTCTGACAAGCGCGCGGTCAGCGTGGTTTTGCCTGCACCAACAGGCCCCCCGATGCCTACGCGCAATGGGCCGTTCATCTTTGTCATGATTGGAAAATCCTTGGTTCAAGTGTTTCGTGCCGCATGGCCGATATGTCAGAAAGAAAGGCGCTGCCCGAGATATCATCAAGGCCCTTGCCGTCGGTCTTTTGCGCAACGTCAATGCAAACGGCGTTCAGCTGGGCCAGTACGGATTGCGCGCCTGTTTGCCCCAGCGGCATCAGCCGTTGCGCCGCAGAGACGAGATTGCCCAGAAACGCCTGAAGGAAAAGGGTGATCACCTCGTCGACGGGCAAATCCGCCAGCTTTGCAGCCCGCCCCAGCGCGATTTGAAACTGATAAGCGGGAAGCTCCATGTCCCAAACCTGTGACGTGATCCGCGCAAAGGCTTGGCCCTGCCTTTCGCCTTCGCGCAAACGCTCGTGACAGGGGGCATAGGCGCGGCACTGCTGGTTCAGGATGTGCAGCGCCTGCGCGCCCTCGGCCTCATAGGCCAAACGAAGCCAAAGGGCATCAGAATGCCCCGCGCCGTGCCGCGCGATATCCTCTAGCCATTCGCGCAGCTCTGCTGCGTCTGTGATCCAGCCACTGTGAACCGCCTGCTCCAGACCATGAGAGAAGGCAAAAGAACCCAGCGGATAGGCAGGGGATAGCCATTGGGTCAGGGTGAGCAGCTTGGGGTCAATGGGCATGGGCGGAATGGCCGTGTTCGTGCGCATGTGTGCGCCCGTGCCCATAGGCGCCGCCCTCGGGCGTGAAGGGTTCGGTGGTTTCCACAATCGTTGCACCCAGATGTTCCAACATATGTTTGATCACTGGGTCGTTCATGATCACCAGCCTGTCTGCTTCGATCTGGCAGGGCGTGTGGCGGTTGCCGATGTGCCATGCAAGGCGTTGCAGGTTGTCGCCTGTCACAGATAAAACCGCCTCGGGGGCTGCCCTGACCGCGATCAGGCGGCCATCGGATAGCTCCAATGCATCGCCTTGATCCAGCGATTGGGTTTTCTCAAGATCGACAACAAAGGACAGGCCGCCGTCCGTGTCCAGCCGTTTGCGCCGCAAAAACCGGTCGTCATAGGGCAGGGTGATCGTATCTGCATGCGCGGCATGGGAATGGCGGTGCAGGGTTTGAGCCAAAGGGAGTGTTGTCATAGCCGCCTCAATACAAAAAGTAACGCTGCGCCATGGGCAGCTCGGTTGCAGGTTGGCAGGTGAGCAGCTCACCATCCGCGCGCACCTCATAGGTTTCGGGGTCTACCTCAACCTCTGGCGTGGCATCATTCAGCTTGAGATCGGATTTGCCGATGGTTCGCGTGTTGCGCACGGCCAAAGTTTTCTTGGCAAGACCTAGCTTGTCGCCGATGCCCTCGCTTTGCGCGGCCTCAGAAACAAAGACAACGGCCGAGTTTTCAACCGAGCGGCCATAGGCGCCGAACATGGGGCGTGAATAGACCGGCTGAGGTGTCGGGATCGACGCATTCGGGTCGCCCATTTGCGCCATAACAATGCTGCCACCCATCAATACCATCTCCGGCTTTACCCCAAAAAACGCAGGGTCCCACAGGACAAGGTCAGCCCGTTTGCCTTCGCTGATCGAGCCGATTTCGTGGCTGAGCCCATGGGCAATGGACGGGTTGATGGTGTATTTTGCGATATAGCGGCGCACACGGAAATTGTCGTTGTCGCCGGTTTCCTCAGACAGGCGTCCGCGCTGCTTTTTCATCTTATCCGCTGTTTGCCACGTTCGGATCAATACTTCGCCAACGCGGCCCATGGCCTGACTGTCTGAGGCGATGATCGAAAACGCGCCCATGTCGTGCAGGATGTCCTCGGCGGCGATGGTTTCACGCCGGATACGGCTTTCGGCAAAGGCGACGTCCTCGGGGATGGATTTATCGAGGTGGTGACAGACCATCAGCATGTCCAGATGCTCTTCGATGGTGTTGACGGTAAAGGGGCGTGTCGGGTTTGTGGAGGAGGGCAGAACGTGATCTTCGCCGCAGATTTTGATGATGTCGGGCGCATGCCCGCCGCCAGCCCCTTCGGTGTGGAACGCGTGAATGGTGCGCCCTTTCATTGCGGCAACGGTGTTTTCGACAAAACCGGATTCATTGAGCGTATCGGTGTGGATCATCACCTGAATGTCCATGGCATCCGCCACAGACAGGCAGCAATCAATCGTTGCAGGGGTGGTGCCCCAATCCTCGTGCAGCTTTAGCGCGCAAGCGCCCGCTTTCACCTGTTCTTCCAAGGCGGCGGGCAGGCTGGCATTGCCTTTGCCCGCAAAGGCAAGGTTCATCGGAAAGGCATCAGCCGATTGCATCATCCGCCCAAGGTGCCAAGGCCCCGGGGTGCAGGTGGTGGCCAAGGTGCCATGGGCAGGGCCAGTGCCGCCACCCAGCATGGTGGTCAGGCCCGAATGCAAAGCATCTTCGATCTGCTGGGGGCAGATAAAGTGGATGTGGCTGTCAAATCCGCCTGCCGTCAGGATACGCCCCTCGCCAGCAATGGCTTCGGTGCCTGGACCTACGATAATATCGACGCCCGGTTGGGTGTCGGGGTTTCCAGCCTTGCCGATTTTGTAAATCCGGCCATCGCGTAGCCCTACATCGGCTTTGTAGATGCCCGTGTAATCGACGATCAGCGCGTTGGTGATGACCGTATCAACGGCCCCCTCGGCGCGAGTGATCTGGGATTGCCCCATGCCGTCGCGGATGACTTTGCCGCCGCCGAATTTGACCTCTTCACCATAGGCCAGCGCGTTCTGGCCAGTGCCACCCGTTAGCGCCGCGCCTGCGCGCTCGGCGGTGAGGTCGCGTTCGACTTCGATGATCAGGTCGGTGTCAGCCAGACGGACCTTGTCCCCGACAGTAGGGCCAAACATGGCGGCATAATCGGATCGTTTGATGGTTGCTGGCATTAGAGCGCTCCCATAACTTTTTGATTGAAACCATAGATTTTACGCGCCCCGCTAAAGGGGATCAGCTGGACTTCGCGGCGCTGTCCGGGTTCAAAACGAACGGCAGTGCCTGCAGCAATGTCCAATCTGCGCCCGTGGGCGACATCGCGATCAAAATCCAGCGCGGGGTTGGACTCGGCAAAGTGATAGTGGCTGCCAACCTGCACAGGGCGGTCACCAGTATTGGCCACCATTAGCGTAATGGCCTCGGCCTGCGCATTCAGGACCAATTCGCCCGCGGCGGGGATGATTTCACCAGGCTTCATGAGCGTTTCTCCGCACGGGCAGCTTTCAGCCGTTTAGCGGCAAGAACGGTGAAACATGTCCCCACAAGGAGGGCGCCGATGATCCAGTTTTCAGAACCATGCGGGTGCAGATGGGCGCCAGTATGGGCAAGGGCAGGAGAGGCGAGCAAAAACAAAGGCAAAGCGAATTTCATTGGGAATCTCCTAGCGGATCGGGTTGTGAACGGTGACCAATTTCGTGCCATCGGGAAAGGTGGCCTCGACTTGGACTTCGTGGATCATGCTTGCGACGCCATCCATACATTGATCGCGGCTGACGACTTCGGCACCTGCCTCCATCATGTCCGCAACAGAACGACCGTCGCGCGCCCCTTCCACAACCGCATCCGTGATGAGGGCGATGGCTTCGGGGTGGTTCAGCTTGACGCCTCTGGCCAGCCGCTTGCGGGCGACCTCGGCGGCCATGGCAACCAAAAGCTTGTCTTTTTCTCTTGGGGTGAGGTTCATTTTGTCAAAGTCTCCATGACGTGGGGAGCTGGTCGTTCGTCAACCGCTCCAGAATGGGCATCAGGGTTTTCCGCATCTCAAAACCGTCTGCAGCAATGAGGCGAAGGGTAAGGAGGTCTGGCCCCAGCAGGCTGCATCCGCCTGTTGCGGGCAGCGCGTTGCGCAGGGGTTCTAGATGGGTTTCAGCATTGGGCGCGACATAGGCAAGGCTCACCATGGCGCGCGCCCCCCCAGCCACAGCCCTGCGCGACAGGTGGCGCATTGTATCCCCATCCAGATCAAGCCCGTCCCAATATAGCGGCTTGCCGCCGCGGTTGATCCGAACGCGGTCTTTGAACGAAACCGATGTCAGGGTTTCGCCCATGGCTGCGCGGCCAAAGATGATGGGTTCCACCATCAGGAAACGCCCGCCTTGATCCAGATCGACCGTCAGATGGCGGTCTAATGCGGAACCTTCAAAAAGGATCATCTCTTGGGGGAGCCAGTTGATCTGGGCATTTGCCTCAACCTGAAGCGTTGCCGTCATGCGGGCGCGCCCGCTGTGGGCACGATACGCCCGTTCCGCCGCCTGCGTGGTTAAGGTCAGCGTGCTGCCCTCGCTGGCGCTGGCCGAGATATCAATCTGATCGCCCCCCGTCAGCCCACCAGATGTATTGATCAGAATGGCCTGCAGATCATCAGCGCGCGGGAACAGGGCCTTCATCGCGCCAGATGTGCGAAAGCGATTGATGCCGCTTGTGCCCTCCACCCGTTTCGAAGACAGCATGAGCGTGCCTTTGGTGCGCGGGACGGGCCCAATGGCGGTCTCGATCTTATGTGCAGCTTTCGCGGTGATGGCCTGATTCCTGTATTGGTTCTGCTGCATCTTTGGTCAATGGGCGCCAGAAGTGATTAGTTTGGGGCAGAATTAGGCTGCGGAACGCTGGGTTTGAGTAAAAATTAACCGAACGTTAGAATTATAGCCTAAAAATTAGGCGTTCGAGATTGAGGGGGCCGCGTTTCGCCCTCCGTCGTTGAAACCAAAGCGGACACATCCCTTCATGTTGCCACCTTCTGATGAGCATTCGCGCGTTGGAGGGGATTGGGTGTGTGACGGCCAACCGATTGGACCTCGAAGAGGCCGCCACACGAAATGCAACAAACGTTGCGGAGATAAGGCTACGCTTTCATGTGCATTCGTGCAATGCGGCGTGCGCTCCGCGGGGAGTTAAAATGATCAAATTCACCAAAACCCTGACCAGCGCAGCTGCGCTCACCATTGCAGGCACCGCAGCTATGGCAGCGGATTGCACCGTCAAAGTGGGCGTTCTGCATTCGCTTTCTGGCACCATGGCGATTTCTGAGACCACATTGAAAGACACGATGCTGATGCTGGTTGAACAGCAAAACGCCAAAGGCGGCGTTCTGGGCTGTGACCTAGAGGCGGTTGTTGTTGACCCTGCTTCGGACTGGCCACTGTTCGCCGAAAAAGCGCGTGAGCTGCTGACAACACACGAAGTCGATGTGATCTTTGGCAACTGGACATCTGTTTCGCGTAAATCCGTTCTGCCTGTGATCGAAGAGCTGAACGGCTTGCTGTTCTACCCTGTTCAGTATGAAGGCGAAGAGTCCTCCAAAAACGTATTTTACACAGGCGCCGCGCCAAACCAGCAGGCGATCCCAGCGGTTGACTATTTCCTCGAAGAATTGGGCGTAGAAAAGTTTGCGCTGCTCGGCACTGACTATGTTTACCCACGTACCACCAACAACATCCTCGAGCAGTATCTGCAGGATAACGGCATCGCAAAAGACGATATCTTTGTGAATTACACGCCGTTTGGCCATTCCGACTGGGCAACGATTGTTGCGGATGTTGTGGCCTTGGGTGAAGACGGTAAATCCGTTGGCGTTATCTCGACAATTAACGGCGATGCGAACATCGGCTTTTACAAAGAGCTGGCAGCGGCGGGCATCTCGGCAGACGATATTCCGGTTGTTGCCTTCTCGGTTGGCGAAGAAGAGCTGTCTGGTCTGGACACAACAAACCTCGAAGGTCACTTGGCCGCTTGGAACTACTTCCAATCCGCAGAATCCGATGCGAATGCTGAATTTATCGATGCATGGAAAGCCTATGCAGGCGCAGATCGTGTGACCAATGACCCAATGGAAGCGCATTACATCGGTTTCAACATGTGGGTGAACGCGGTTGAAGCAGCAGGGTCCACAGATGTGGATGCGGTGCGCAGCGCGATGTATGGTCAGGAGTTTCCAAACCTGACAGGCGGTACTGCGGTAATGTTGCCAAACCACCACCTCGCGAAACCGGTTCTGATTGGTGAAATTCAGGCCGATGGCCAGTTCGACATCATCTCGAAAACTGCCGAAGTTCCAGGTGATGCATGGACAGATTTCCTGCCTGCTTCCGCGGTTCTCAAATCCGATTGGAAAGATCTGGAATGCGGTATGTACAACACGGAAACCAACTCCTGCGTACAGATCAAATCCAACTACTAATCTGATCTCGTAAAATCCGGCCAAGGCGGCGTTTTCGCCTTGGCCTCACTTTAATTGGTGCATTCCCCCATGATCCGTATTTTGACCTTTGTGCTGGCCCTGTTGTGCCTGCCGTTAACCGTGCACGCCCAAGACCTGCAAAACCTGTTGCAGGAACACCAGAAAGTGGTGGCAAAGCCTTCGCGCAAGACGGTTGGCCCGCTGTTAGAGGCTTTGGTGACATCGGGTCTGCCGAACGTGCCGCAGTTTTTGGAAAACTGGCAGGAGAAAAAGGTCTATAACCGCAAGGATGACGGGCTGTTCTTTTATGGGGAGGAAACGGATGGCACTTTGGGGTTTATAGATCCCGATACGGGTGGCGCCGTTGCCGTAGAGGATGTGAAATCCCTTAAACAAATCAAACCCAATGGCGGCGTTCGTAAAGAAATCGCCTCGGCATTGGTGCAGTTTCAACTAAGCGACCCCGACCTGAACCGCCGCAAAGATGCCGTAAACGCGATTGCACGCAATATGGTGGGAAGCATGCTGGCTCCGTTGCTTGGCTCTATCGCGCAAGAACCCGACGCCGCATTGAAGGCGCGCAAAGAAAAGCTGGCAAACTACCTTGGGGCGCGGTTCTCAGAGGATAGCGCACAGCGCATCGCCGCGATTGAAGGCATCGCAAAAGACCTGAGCGTCGAGGGCCGAGCCACTTTATCGCAAATTCTGGCAAGCAAGATTGAAGTGTCAAAGGGCGCATCCCAAAGCAATCTGGCCAAGACATTGATCGTCGGCCAAGACATCACCCGCCAAGAGGCTTATTCATATCTGGTCGAGGAGGCTGGCCTAACGCCGCTGCTCAGCGAAAATGAGCTGCGCCTTGCCCTTGAAGCCCATGTTGACGGGGGGAAGATCGCGGGGGTGCCGGTGGCCCAGCTGGATGATCTGGAACTGCGGGTAGAGACCTATGATGCCCTTGCCGCGCAGGGCGTGGTGCCTGAACGGGTCACCGAGGCCGCAGTGGATGATGCCCTTAAGCTGTACAAAATCCACAAGGTTTATCTAGAGCAGGACAGCAAGGTCACCGAGGCCGCTTTGATCGCGCAATCGGCTGTGCAAACGCGGGTTGGCGTGAACCAGTTCTTTGATCTAAGCCTTGATGCGGTTTCGCTGGCTTCGATCTATTTCCTTGCTGCTGTTGGCCTCGCCATCACCTTTGGTGTGATGGGGGTGATCAACATGGCCCATGGCGAATTCATCATGATGGGCGCCTATACTGGCTATGTGGTGCAAAGTTTTGTGCCCAATTACACCGCCTCGCTGATCGTGGCGCTGCCTTTGGCCTTTATCGTGACCTTTGCCGCAGGTGTCGCGATGGAGCGGCTGGTGATCCGCTGGCTTTATAACCGCCCGCTAGAAACCTTGCTGGCGACTTTCGGGATTTCCGTGGCCCTTCAGCAGCTGGCCAAGAACATCTTTGGCACGCAGGCGCGCCCGCTGACCTCTCCGGGGTGGCTGGATGGCGCGTGGATCATCAATGACGTGGTACAGATCAGCTATATCCGCATTGCGATCTTTATCTTGGCTTTGGTGTTTCTTGGGCTGCTTTTGTTTGTTCTGAAAAGAACCCGTCTGGGGCTGGAGGTGCGCGCAGTCACTCAAAACCCCAGCATGGCCGCCTCTATGGGGATCAATCCGGATAAAATCAAAATGCTGACGTTTGGGCTTGGCTCTGGCATCGCGGGGATTGCGGGTGTTGCGATTGGTCTCTTTGCCAAAGTGACCTCTGAAATGGGCTCTGACTATATCGTGCAATCCTTTATGACGGTTGTTGTCGGCGGGGTTGGCAATGTCTGGGGGGCGCTTGCGGGGGCGGCGATGATCGGCACCTTCCAAAAAGGGGTTGAATGGCTCAACCCGTCGAACACGCTGGCGGCGCAGACCTATATGATCCTGTTTATCATCCTCTTTATACAATTCCGGCCAAAGGGCATCATCGCCCTCAAAGGCCGCGCAGCAGGAGATTGATCCCATGCGCAAGAGCTTTTTTGCCGATAACCCCTCTGTCCTTTGGTTCCTTGCCTGTCTTGGCCTCTTTACGCTAGCGGTTACCCTGTTGTCCGAGGCCACAGGCGCGGGGGTTATCTCGACCTCTTTTGTCAAAACCTTGGGTAAGGTGCTGTGCCTTTGCCTTGTTGCGGTGGCGATGGATGTGGTCTGGGGCTATTGCGGTATCCTTTCGCTGGGGCATTTCGCGTTTTTCGGGATTGGCGGCTATGCGGTGGGCATGTGGCTGATGTTTGCGCGTACCGAAACGATCGTGACGCAAAACTTGGCCGAGCGGGTCATCCCCCCAACCCCAACCGAAATAAACGATGCCATCGCCACGCAAATCTTTGGTGTGGTGGGCGCGTCCGAATTTCCGCTGATCTGGGCATTTTCCCATAGCCTGCTGTTGCAGTCGCTGATGGTGGTTCTGGTGCCGGGGCTATTGGCGCTGATCTTTGGCTGGCTTGCGTTCCGGTCGCGTGTGACGGGCGTTTACCTGTCGATCCTGACCCAAGCGATGACACTGGCGCTGGCCCTTTACCTGTTCCAGAACGACAGCGGTCTGCGCGGCAACAATGGCCTGTCCGGCCTGCAAAACATCCCCGGATTTGAAAGCGTGCCGCAATCGGTCGTTTCCATGGGCTTCTTTTGGGCCTCTGCTGTTGCCTTGGCGCTGGGCTATGTCCTGTTTGCCCGTATTCTGACAGGCAAGATGGGCAGTGTTATCCGCGCTATTCGCGATGATGAATCCCGCGTGCGATTTCTTGGGTATCAAGTGGAAAGCTACAAGCTGTTTGTCTTTACCCTTACCGCTATTGTCGCGGGAATTGCAGGGGCGCTTTATTATCCCCAAGCAGGGATCATTAACCCCGCCGAAATCGCGCCGATTGCCTCTATCTATCTTGCGGTATGGGTGGCGATTGGCGGGCGCGGGCGGCTTTATGGTGCGGTGATCGGGACGGCCTTTGTATCGCTGCTGTCCAGCTGGTTCACGGGCGGCAGCGCGCCTGACGTTAATCTCGGGTTTTACACGATCCACTGGACCGATTGGTGGCTTGTGCTGCTTGGTGTGTCCTTTGTGGCGGTGACGCTGTTCTTCCCAGGGGGCATTGGCATGATCTTTGACAAGCTAAAGAGGGACGCATCATGAATACGCTTCTTGAGCTTTCGGGCGTCTCGGTTTCCTTTGACGGGTTTAAGGCGATCAACAATCTGGCCTTTCAAATTGCCGAACCTGAAATGCGCGCGATCATCGGGCCGAATGGTGCGGGAAAAACCACCTTTATGGATATCATCACGGGCAAGACCAAACCGGATGAAGGGCGCATCCTATGGGGTGAGAAATCAATCGAGCTGATTGGCAAATCCGAAAGCCAGATCGCCCGCGAAGGCATTGGCCGTAAGTTCCAGAAACCAACCGTGTTCGAAGAACAAACAGTGCGCGAAAACCTTGCCATGGCGTTGAAAAACCCGCGCGGCCCTTTCGAGGTTCTCTTTTACCGCAAAACCGCCGAGGGCGCTGCGCGGATCAAAGCCTTGGCCGAGCAGATCAGCCTGACCGATCAGCTGGCCCGCAAAGCAGGCGAGCTAAGCCATGGTCAAAAGCAATGGCTCGAGATCGGCATGCTTTTGGCCCAAGATCCGCGGCTGCTGTTGGTAGATGAACCCGCAGCAGGGATGACATTGGCCGAGCGTGAAAAGACCACCGAGATCCTTGTCGAGGCGGCCAAAACACGCGCTGTTGTCGTGGTAGAACACGATATGGAATTTGTGCGCCGCCTGAATTGCAAAGTGACTGTGCTGCACGAAGGGTCTGTTTTGGCCGAAGGGTCGATCGACCATGTCACCCAAAACCCCGAAGTTATTGATGTATATCTGGGACGTTGAACTATGCTGAATGTCGAAAACCTGACCCTGCACTATGGTCACTCGCAGATTTTACATGACGTTTCGATGTCGGCGAACTTGGGGCAGGTGACCTGCCTTATGGGGTCAAACGGCGTGGGGAAAACCAGCCTGCTCAAAGCGATTTGCGGGGCCCACCCGCGATCTGGTGGCACTGTGTCGCTGGACGGCCATGCCATCGCGCAATCCGCACGTGCCCATGTACTGGCGCGCGAAGGGGTCGGTTATGTGCCCCAAGGGCGGGATGTGTTCCCCTTGATGACGGTTCGCGAAAACCTTGAAACTGGTTATGCCTGTCTGGATCGGGCCGAGCGGATGGTCCCTGACGAGATTTTTGAACTGTTTCCCGTCCTTCAGGAAATGCGCCACCGGCGGGGCGGGGACCTGTCGGGCGGGCAGCAGCAACAGTTGGCGATTGCGCGGGCTTTGGTTGCCAAACCCAAATTGCTCCTGCTGGACGAGCCGACAGAGGGTATTCAGCCAAACATCATCAAACAGATCGGAGATGTGATCCGCTTCTTACGGGATCGCGGCGATATGGCGATCATCCTTGTTGAGCAGTTCTTTGATTTTGCTTTTGATCTGGGCGATGAATTTGTGGTTCTGAAACGGGGGGAGGTCACGCTCAGCAGTGACAAAGCCTCAACCGAGCGGCAGAAGCTGCTGGACGCGGTCACGATCTAACGTGCCAGCAAAGCGGGGGCGTTTGCCATTTGCGCCTTGTTTGCGCTAGACCTCTTCACAGGGTGCAGTAGAACAGATGTAACTTACCCTCGGAGCAAGAGATGATCAGGGAAACCCTTACGTCGCTATCATCTATCGCCGAAATCGGGGCCGATACGATCATCGATGTGCGCGCCCCTGCCGAATTTGCACAGGATCACATCCCAGGTGCGATCAACCTACCTGTCCTAAGTGATGCACAAAGGGCCGAGGTGGGCACGATCTATGTTCAGGACAGCCCGTTTCGCGCGCGCAAAATCGGGGCCGCTTTGGTGGCGGCGAATGTTGCGCAGCATTTGCAGGGGCCCTTGGCCGCACAGCAAGGGGATTGGCAGCCGCTGGTCTATTGCTGGCGCGGGGGGCAGCGATCAGGGTCGTTTGCGACAATTTTGGAACAGGTCGGCTGGCGCGTTCGTTTGATCGAAGGCGGCTACCAAAGCTATCGCCGCAAGGTGAGCGAGGCCTTGTATACGGCGCCTGTTCAACATCGGCTCATGCTGATTTCTGGCGGAACAGGCACGGCCAAGACGGCCCTTTTACATCACCTGCACGCCCAAGGGGCGCAGGTTTTGGATCTGGAGGGGATGGCCCAGCATCGCGGTTCCTTGTTCGGGGCCATGAAAGGCGGACAACCCGCGCAAAAGATGTTTGAATCGCGCCTTGCCGCAGCGCTAAGCGGCTTGGACCCTGCCAAGCTGACGTGGGTTGAGGCGGAAAGTAACAAGATCGGCGCGCGGGTGATCCCGCCGATGCTGTGGCACGCAATGCGCGCGGCCCCTCGGATAGAGGTACAAGCCGCGCTGGCAGAGCGCGGCAGGTTCCTTGCCACGGCCTATCGTGATTTGATCGATGATCCTCAGGGTTTGGTCGGTTTGATCGATCAGTTGCGGCCTTACCATGCTGCCGCCCATATCGACAGCTGGCGCGCGCTGGCCAAGGCGGGCGATTGGCCCCGTTTGGCCGCGCAACTGATGCAAGAGCATTACGATCCGCGCTATGCGAAATCTCAGGCACGCGCTGCACCACCCGTTATGGCCACCACATTGCCGAGTTTAGACGATGACGGGCTGCACCACGCCGCAATACAATTGCACGCGCAATTTAGCTGACTTTGATCGCAGCCTCCCCACGGGTGAGCTGGCCAATGATAACGGCTTCTTGGCCTTGCTTGGCCATCTCGGAAATGGCCTGTTCGGCGGCGGCTTTGGGCAAGGCGGCCAGCAATCCACCAGCGGTTTGTGGATCATGCAGCAAGGGATCAGAAATGCCGCTGGTTGGCGCCGCTGCAATATTCGCGCTGAGCAGGGATGATTGAAAGCCCGCTTGGGACAAGGCCTGAGCGCCGTCATAAAACGGGATTTCCTTGTGCCACAACTCGGCCTGAAGGCCCGAGGCCTTACAGATTTCCTGCACATGACCTGCCAGACCAAAACCCGTGGTGTCCGTCATTGCGTTGGCATGCTGTAGCGCCTTTGCCGCGATGATCTGGGGCTGTTCCATCTGGGCGAGGGCCTTTGTCACGGTGGCAGCAGGGGCAGCGCCAGCCATATGGGCGGCAAGGATCACGCCAGAGCCGATAGGGCGCGTCAGAACCAGAACATCCCCGTCTTGCGCGGTTGCAACGGTAAGGGGCATTTCCGCTTTTGTACCTGTGAGCGTAAAACCAATCGTCATTTCGGCCCCCATTGTGGTGTGCCCCCCCACAATACTTGCGCCTGCTTGGGCGAAAATTTCTCCCGCTGCCGCATTGATTTCCTTGAGTGTGCGTTCCTGAAGGGCGGCCGACATGCGCGGCAGGATGATGCTAGAGAGGGCCGTCTGAGGTGCCGCGCCCATAGCCCAGATATCCCCCAGCGCATGGACCGCAGCAATACGGGCCATTTGCACAGGGTCTAGGATAAAGGCGCGCAGGTGATCCACGCTGATTACCTGAAACCCACCCCCTGATTGGCGTATAACGGCAGCGTCATCACCGGCTCCTGTTACAATCTCGGGCGCATGGGCCTGCGGTAACGCGGATAGCGCCTGCTTTAGCGCCTCACTACCAACCTTTGCGCCGCACCCTCCACAAAGAGGAAGGGAGGGGGCCTCATCCGCGCCAAGGGCCCGTTCAGACGGGGGAAGCTGCTGAGCCATTAGGGGAAGTTCATCGAGCTGGTTCATAAAGCTGCGATCGATCTTGTCTTTCCATTTCCACAGCAAAGGGCCAGCAGGGGCAAAGCCGTATTTCTCGGCCATCGCAGATTTGCCACCCAGCGAAATCAGCTTGAGATACGAAGATTGAGGTTTGAATGGTTTTAGCGGCCCATTGGTGAGAACTGCCCGCATGTTGTGATGCAGCACTGGGGCTGCACGAACGGCAAAAACACCCGCCTTTGGGCGGGGAGCAAAAGGCATATGGGCGCAGTCACCGACAGCAAACAGGGTCTCATCCCCTTTCACGCGCAGATCAGGATCAACCACGATGAACCCCTCGGCTAAGGGCAAATCGGTTGTCGCCACCCATGGGTGGGGGAAGGCACCAGCCGCTCCAACACAAAGGGCCGCTTGAACCGCAGGCTGATCCTTTATCACGACTGAGCCAGCCGCAATGCGTTCGATCTGTGCATGGGGTAAAAACGTAATCCCCATATCGATCATACTGGCGGCCAGTTTTGCACGGGCAGGGGCGCCGACACCTGATATTTCAGGGCCGGATTCGATCACGGTAACTTGGGGCTTTGCGCCGGATTGGCGCAGGGAAAATGCCATGGCCATGGCCAATTCGCATCCAGCTACGCCACCGCCAATCACCGCAACGCTTGGTTCTTTTTGCCCCGATTGAACCGCCGCCAGAAAATCACGCCATTCGCGTGCATAAATGTCCAAAGGTTTCGCACCGACCGCGTTTTGCGCAAACCCGTCGATATCCATGCGGGCCGTGATGCCGATATCAATAGAGGCAACATCATAGGAGAGCGGCGCGCGCCCTTCGACAGAAACAGTTTTGGCAACGCGATCAATACCGGTGGCATGGCTAAGGATCAGCCGTGCCCCTGCAAAACGGGCAAGACGGACCAGATCAATTTCCAGCGTGTCGCGGTCATAATGCCCCGCAATATGACCCGGCAGCATCCCGGTATAGGGCGCTGTTGGCCCTGGATTGATCACCGTTAGCCGGGCACCGGGTAGCGGGTTCATACCCCACTTGCGCAAGACCAGAGCATGGGCATGCCCCCCTCCGATAAACACAAGGTCGCGTGTGAATGTGGTGGTGTTATGCATCGGGGCGCTCATACGTTATAGGGATGTATTCAAGGAATGTGATATCTTGGCGAAAGGGGGATTGTCCAAGCTCAATCGCACAAATAGTTGTGAAGTTTATTAAAAGGCGCTGAGAGGCGGCGGCGTTCAAAGTGACGCTACGTGACCAAGGCGCAGTTTTCCACATACAGATGGACAGCGCCTGTGATCTTTGGCTTATTCCAATGACCGGTGCGGGGAATGGCCTTTTACGGGAGGATTTATGGCGCATGACTGTGTAATCGTCGGTAGCAGCTTTGGTGGCGCGACAGCCGCTGCGCGAATGGCAAACTGGATGGAACCTCTGCCAGTTTGTCAGAAGCGGGAGATGCGAAACAACAGCAAAGGCAGTGCCAGATTTCTATCGGTAAATCCCTTGGCACCCATGCCAAATGCGCAGGGGTGATGGCGCAGGGCTGCCAGCCGCCACGCATGGGAATAATATAGCGCCCCCGATGATAATCGCGGAACGCGCAGTAAATTTAATCAAGGCAGATAGGGTTTCCCCAACACCTGCTTGGACACTGAAGACACTTTAGGAGAAAATAGAATGCTCGGACAAATGATGCATATGCCGCTAACGGTCGGCAGCTTGATCGACCACGCGGCGCGGTTTCATACCAAAGGCGAGATTGTTTCGGTTGAAACGGCGGGTGGCATTGAAAACACCACATGGGGCCAAGTTGGCGCCAACGCGCATCGTCTGGCCTCTGCATTGCGTAAACTGGGCCTTTCCGAGGGCGCGCGTTGTGGCACAATCGCATGGAACAACCGCCGCCATCTGGAAATTTACTTTGGTGTCGCGGGCGGCGGTTTTGTTTGCCACACGATTAACCCCCGCATGGGCCCCGAGCAGATGGTCTATGTGATCAACCACGCCGAAGATCAGGTGTTGTTTATCGACGGAACCTTTGTTCCGGCTGCTGGTCAGTTGGCACCAGCGCTAAAGCACACAAAACACATCGTTATGTTAGGCCCGCGCGACGAGGCCGCCGCCAAAGCGGTTCCAGGGCTGTTGTTCTTTGACGAGTTGCTAGAGACTGGTGACGCGTCCGAGCCATGGCCCGAGATCGACGAAAACGCCGCCTCTAGCCTGTGCTATACCTCTGGCACCACAGGCGATCCCAAAGGCGTGCTATATTCCCACCGCTCTACAGTTTTGCACTCAATCGCGGGGAACCAGCCAGACGGTTTGGCAATTTCAGCGATGGATACGGTTTTGCCCGTTGTGCCCATGTTCCACGTAAACGCATGGGGCGTGCCCTATGTGGCGGCGGCAACGGGGTGTAAACTGGTGCTACCAGGGCCAAACCTTGACGGTACCAGCCTTGTGAACCTGATCGACAGCTCGGAGACCACTTTGGCGCTGGGCGTGCCGACAATCTGGATGGGGCTGTTGGCCGCGTTGGAGGAAACCGGTTCAAAAATGCCCAGCCTGAAGCGCACGGTTGTTGGGGGCTCGGCCTTGCCTCCGTCGATGATCCCGAAGTTTGCCGAATATGGCGTGGACCTGATCCACGCATGGGGCATGACGGAAACCTCGCCACTGGGGTCGTTGAACCAGCTTTTGCAGCGCCACACCAAACTATCCGCCAAAGAGCAGGCGGAAATCCGTCTGGGGCAGGGGCGCCCGCCTTACGGCGTTGATCTGCGCGTCCTTGATGAAAACGGCAACGAGTTGCCCCACGATGGAGAGACGCAGGGCGATCTGCAAATTCGCGGTCCTTGGATTGTGGACACCTACTTTGGCAAGGATGCATCGGCGCTTACGGCGGATGGTTGGTTTGACACGGGCGATGTGGCCACCATTGACGAAGAAGGGTTCATGGTGATCCGCGACCGCTCCAAGGATATCATTAAATCCGGTGGAGAGTGGATTTCTACGGTGACGTTGGAAAATATCGCCATTTCGCACCCCGCCATCGCGAATGCGGCGGCCATTGCCGCCTTGCATGAGAAATGGGATGAACGCCCCGTTTTGGTGGCCATCAAATCCGGTGAGGTGAGCGAAGAAGACCTGCTGGCCTTTTATAAAGGCAAGGTCGAAAGTTGGCAGATCCCTGACCGTGTGATTTTTGTTGAGGAATTGCCAATCGGATCTACGGGCAAAGTCCAAAAGAACAAGCTGCGCGAGGCCCATGGAAAAGTGCTGCTCGGCGCCTAAGCGGTGAGCGCATGAAATGATCGGGGCGTCGCGTTGTGAAAAACGCGGCGCCTTTTTTCTGTTTGCGGCTCCATTCCGAAGCCGCGCGTGTTTCAGGGACGGGCTTTGAACGCTGGATGTGTTGCTGCGGCGGCGCGGACCAGCGTCGCAATTTCCTCTAGCTGGCTGGCCAAGCCTGAGGTGCTGCGCCAAACCATGCCGACAGTTCGTTTTGGATGGGGGGCACCCATATTGGCAACCGCTACATTGGCTGAGCGCGTTTCAACCGGAACGGCCATCTCGGGAATAAGCGTCACACCTATCCCCGCGCCAACCATCTGCACCAATGTCGTCAATGATGACCCGTCCAACCCTTCACGCGGCAGGCTATTGCGCATCGAGCAAAACGACAGAGCCTGATCGCGAAAACAATGACCCTCTTCGAGCAACAGCAGCTTCATCTGGCTGAGCGTGTCCATATCTGGCACGGGGCGATCCGCATCATGGGCGGGGCGAACCAGCACCATCTCTTCGTCAAACAGGGCCACCTCGGTGAGAGAGGGCTCAGAGACAGGCAGGGCAACGATGGCGCAGTCCAGCTTTCCTGCGCCCAGCTCTTCGATCAGTTTGTGGGTCATCGTTTCACGAACCAGCAAATCAATCTCGGGGTGGGCGGCGGTGATGTGGCCGATCACAGAGGGCAGCAGATAGGGCGCAATGGTTGGAATGACCCCGATGCGCAACCGCGAGAGCGCATTGCTAAGGGCACCGCGCGCCATTTCCGATAACGATTCCGCATTCCGCAAAATCTCACGCGCGCGGACTTCGAATTCTTCCCCAAAGGGGGTGAGCTGTACGTGCCGCGCATTGCGTTCAAACAGTTGCAGGCCAAGGGCGGCCTCTAGGGCCGCGATTTGCGCCGACAGGGCGGGTTGCGAAATAGAACAAGTATCCGCCGCGCGGCCAAAATGGCCTTGCAGGGCGACGGCCTCGAAATATCTGAGCTGTTTTAGGGTAAAGTTTATCATAATCAAAACCTATTATAGGCATTGGAAAATCAAACTTAAAGATATCATTTCGGTTTGTTAGAACGAGTCTAGGGAAGGCGAATCCCTTCCCACAGAATTCACAACTTTCGGAGAGTATCATGGACGGATCAGATAACGGCGAAAAGGGCGGCTGCCCAATGGGCTTTGGCGCCAACAAACAGACAAACAACAGCGGCCGTTCCAATAGCGATTGGTGGCCAAACCAGTTGAACCTAAAGATGCTGCACCAGAACCAGCCCGTATCTGACCCGATGGGCGGCACGTTTGACTATGCCGAAGCGTTTAAAACGCTGGATCTGGATGCGTTGAAATCCGATATCTACGCCCTGATGAAAGACAGTCAGGATTGGTGGCCAGCGGATTATGGCCACTATGGCCCGTTCTTTATCCGTATGGCGTGGCACTCGGCGGGGACGTACCGGACCAGCGATGGACGTGGGGGTGCCAGCTCGGGCTCGCAGCGTTTTGCGCCGCTGAATTCGTGGCCGGATAACGTCAACCTTGACAAGGCGCGTCGCCTGTTGTGGCCGGTTAAGCAGAAATACGGCAATAAAATCTCTTGGGCCGATCTGATGGTTCTGGCGGGCAACTGCGCCTTGGAAGACATGGGGCTCAAGACCTTTGGCTTTGGTGGCGGTCGCGTCGATATTTGGGAGCCCGAAGAAGACATTTATTGGGGATCCGAGGAAATCTGGCTGGAAGAATCTGGTGGCGCGAACAGCCGCTATTCTGGCGAACGCGATCTCGAAAACCCTCTTGCCGCGGTGCAAATGGGCCTGATCTATGTGAACCCTGAAGGCCCAGACGGGAACCCTGATCCAGTCGCATCAGGTTTTGACATTCGCGACACATTCGGCCGCATGGGCATGAATGACGAAGAAACCGTGGCTTTGGTTGCGGGTGGTCACACCTTTGGCAAGGCGCATGGCGCTGGCGATGCTGGCCTTGTCGGGCCTGAACCAGAAGCTGCACCAATTGAGGCGCAAGGCCTTGGCTGGGTGTCAACACATGGGAATGGCAAAGGCGTCGACGCAATCTCCTCGGGGATCGAGGGCGCATGGACACCCACGCCAACAACTTGGGACATGAGCTTTTTTGACATGTTGCTGGATTATGAGTGGGAGCTGACGAAATCTCCTGCTGGGGCGCATCAGTGGAAGCCAGCTGGCGGTAAGCTGGGCAAGGCCGTGCCTGACGCGCATAGCGATGCCAAGCACCCGCCGATGATGACAACAGCGGATTTGGCGCTGCGTGAGGATCCGATCTATCTGGAAATCTCCAAACGCTTTAAGGCCAACCCAGACCAGTTCGCTGATGCATTTGCGCGTGCGTGGTTCAAACTGATCCACCGCGACATGGGGCCGATCAACTGCTACTTGGGCAAAGAAGTCCCATCAGAAGAGCTGATCTGGCAGGACCCGATCCCTGCGGCGACGGGGACGCTCAGCGATGGCGATATTGCAGCGTTGAAAGAGGCCGTTCTGGCAAGCGACCTGACCATTTCCGAGCTGGTCACAACCGCTTGGGCTTCTGCGTCGACCTTCCGTGGGTCTGACAAACGCGGTGGTGCAAATGGTGCGCGTATCCGTTTGGCTCCGATGAAAGACTGGGAAGTGAACCAGCCAGCTGAGTTGGCCAAGGTTCTGGAGCAGCTCGAAGCAATCCGCGCGGCGTCTGGCACGCCCATCTCGATGGCGGATATGATCGTGTTGGCGGGTTCCGCAGCCGTTGAAGCGGCAGCCAAGGCGGGCGGTCACGATGTGACAGTTGCGTTCACACAGGGCCGCGGTGACGCATCCCAAGAGCAGACAGATGTTGAAAGCATTGATGTGCTTCAGCCAGCTGTTGATGGCTTCCGCAACTATGCGTCGCGTGCATTCAGCGTCTCAGCCGAAGAGTTGTTGGTAGATCGCGCACAATTGCTGACGCTGACAGCACCAGAAATGACCGTTCTGGTTGGTGGCTTGCGCGGGTTGGGCGCCAACTATGCGGGCACCTCGCATGGTGTTTGGACGGACAAACCTGGTACGCTGAACAATGATTTCTTCAAGGCGCTGATGGATATGGGCGTGACGTGGAAATCTGTGGACGGTTCTGACGTCTATGAGGCACGCGACAACGCCACAGGCGACGTCAAGCGCACAGGCACACGTGTTGATCTGGTCTTTGGATCAAACAGCCAGCTGCGCGCCTTGGCCGAGGTCTATGCCTCGGATGATGGCGAAGCCTTGTTTGTCGAGCAGTTCGTCAACGCATGGGTCAAGGTAATGGAGCTGGATCGTTTTGATCTGTAAGCCTCTGCCTAACCTAGGCTGCACTTCATAAAGAAAGAGGCGCCTTCGCAGATTGCGAGGGCGCCTTTTTTGTGGGGCTGCCATTGGGAAGAACCCTTAGAATAGGGCCATCCAGATACCTGCAAACATTAGGATGCCGCCGATATTTACAAAAATATGCCAGATGGAATAACGGTATGGCATGGTCTTTTGCGCATAAAACACGGTGCCAATCACATAGCTTGCGGCACCTGCAATGATGCACCACAGGGTGGCTAAAGGCACTTGGGTAAGGTCGGGCAGGGCCATCAGGCCAAGGGCGCCCAATCCTAGGTAGGACGCGGTGGACCATTTTGATTTCACGGTGGCATTGGTGATTTTATTCCAGATTGCCAGCACGGTCAGCGCCCAACACAAGCACAGTAAAAACAACGTCCACGGCGTTCCCGCCTGCACAAAGAAGGGGGTGAAGGTGCCCGTGATGCTAGGATAGATCGCCGCGTGGTCGATGCGGCGCAGCAGCAGCCGTTTGGCGTGAAACGGCGAAAAGTGATAGGCAGAAGACGCAATGTTAGAGATCAGCAGACAAAGCACATAGATGACCGCCGCCACGATCAAACCGCCGCTCAGCGCTGCAAAGGCTTTGAACAGCAAGGCCGCGCCCGCAGTCAAAGTCAGGAATAGTCCGGCAAGGTGAACGGCTATATCTGCGCGTCGATGGGCGCGGATGGGGCTGGGGTAATTGGGTTCGGTCATGGCTGTCTCGACTGTGATTTCATTCGCGCTACGTGGCAGATGTGACAAAGTCCATATTAAGCGGCTGGTTACGCAGGGGCAAAATGCTTTTGCGGCGCCTCAAGATGAAATTTGGGGCAGGGTGGGGCTGCATTTTTCGAAACACCTTTACAAAACTAGTTTTATAGTTATGTTGGGTGGCATGAGTACAGCCAGCCCCACCGCCCGCGCCCTTGCCGCCCTTGGACATGATGTTCGCCTGTCTATTTTTCGTCTGCTTGTCAAAGCAGGGGAAGACGGGATGCGGATTGGCGATATTGGTGAACACCTTGATCTTGCGCCCTCAACATTGGCCCACCACTTGTCGACCTTGGTAGGCGCAGGGCTGGTTTTGCAAGAAAAGCAGGGCCGTGAAGTCACTAACAGAACGAACTACCCCGCAATGAACGAATTGCTGACCTTCCTATCGTCAGAATGCTGCGTTGGTGTGACTGCCATCATGAAAGAAGGCGCGGCATGAGCTTTTCAACTCAAACATAACTATAAAACTGGATATTTAGACATGAGCGATGTCACCCACCCCCAACACTCTACGCTTTCGGTTCTGCGAATCCTTTGGAAAGATCACCGGATCTGGATGGTTTCGGTTTTGATCTTGTTACTGCTGGCGATTTTTGATCGCCCCCAAGCGATCGATAGCGCGAATTTTGTGCTGGCCGCTGTGTTGCATACGGCGCCGTATTTGCTGCTTTCCATCGGGCTTGCTGCTTGGGCGGGCGCGACAGGCGCTGATAACTTGATTGCGCGTGCTTTTGTTGGGGCGCCTGCCTTGATGATTGTACTGGGCGCCTTGGCTGGGGGGCTTTCGCCTTTCTGCTCTTGCGGCGTAATTCCGTTGATCGCGGCGCTACTCGCGATGGGCGTTCCTTTGTCGGCTGTCATGGCCTTTTGGTTGGCTTCGCCGATCATGGATCCGTCGATGTTTTTCCTCACCACGGGGGTTCTTGATTTTGAGTTTGCGATTGCGAAAACTCTGGCGGCCCTTGGTCTGGGTATCTTTGGCGGCACCTTTGTGCATTTGATCGGACGCCGAGGCGTGTTTGATAACCCGCTAAGAGAGGGGATCGGTAACGGCGGATGTGGTGGTTCCAAAATCACCGCGCCAAAGCCTGTTGTATGGGATTTTTGGAAAGACTCGGAAAGGCGCGCCCGTTTTGGCCGCGATGCCATGAGCACCACGATCTTTTTGCTTAAATGGCTGACGCTGGCCTTCCTGATCGAAAGCCTGATGCTGGCGTGGATTCCAGCCGAAACCGTGACTTCGGCTTTGGGGGGGGAAGGCATCGTGCCGATCATCATCGCGACCTTTGTCGGGGTGCCCGCCTATCTAAATGGTTATGCTGCACTGCCGCTGGTTGCAGGTCTGATTGATCAAGGCATGGCACCGGGTGCTGGTATGGCATTTCTGGTGGCAGGGGGTGTCACGTCGATCCCTGCGGCGATGGCGGTCTGGGCTTTGGCGCGCCCTCAGGTGTTTGCGCTTTATATCGCGCTGTCGCTGTCAGGGGCGTTTATCGCCGGGGTTTTGTTCCAGATTTGGGCGCTCTGAAATCCCGTAGGCATTTCTAGTGAAAGCCCCTCAGCAGCAAGCCTGGTGAGGGGCTTTGGCGTTAACCAGCCCAGATGTTCTGGTAAAGCTGAACGATCTCATCCTGCCTTGGCACCCGCGGGTTGTTCTGCGGAGAGCCAGAGGCCAAGGCCTGCGCGGCCATGATCTCAAACTTGGCTGTATCTTCCTTGTGGCCAAGATCACGGGGGGAGGGGACCTTTAGGTCTGCATTCAGCTGCGTCAGGTTCTCGACCAGCTTACCAGCGGCCAGTGCGTCACTGTCCCCATCGCTTGCCCAGCCCATCACCCGTGCACAGGTCGCATAGCGATCCTCGGCGGCGCTGACCGAGAATTTTGTGATCTCGGGCAGCAGCATTGCATTGGACAACCCATGCGCCACATGGAAATGCGCGCCAATCGGGCGGCTCATCCCATGTACAAGGGCAACGGAGGCGTTGGAAAAGGCCATGCCAGCCTGCGAGGCGGCCAGCATCAGGGCCTCACGGGCCGGACCATTTTCAGGATCAGCACAGGCCGCCCTCACGTTGTTTGCAATTGCGGGCATAGCGGCCAGCGCAAAGGCGTCGGTATAGGCAAAGGATTTGCGGCTCACATAGGCCTCGATCGCGTGGGTCAAGCTGTCTACGGCTGTGTCTGCCGTAATGCGCCACGGTTTTGTCGTGGTAAATGTCCAATCGATCAGCGCCGCGGTCGCCACACAGGCAAGGCCCGAAAGGTTATATTTCTCGGTTTCTTTTGTATCTGTAATCACGCACCAACGGGTGAGTTCAGACCCCGTGCCGCCTGTCGTCGGGATCAGGATCACCGGAGGGCCGCATTTGTCGATCTGGTAGGGGGCTTTGTATTCCCTGACATGCCCTTCGTTGACGCTCATAAAACTGATCGCCTTGGCCGTGTCCATCGGGCTGCCACCGCCCAAGCCAATGATGCAGTCAAAATCATCTTTGCGAAAGGCGGCGATGCCTTCATCGAGGCAAGTATCAGTGGGGTCTTCGATCACGCCGTCAAAGACAGCCCAGTTCAGATTTGCCTTATCCAAAACATCCGTGACGGTCTGCACATGCCCCAAGGACACAAGATTCTTATCCGTAACAATCAAAGGGCGTGACAGCCCGAGCTGAGCCAGAACTTCCGCTGTTTCCTGCGCAACGCCCGCGCCAATGCGAATGACACGGGGGGATTGTACGCGGCCGATACCATCTAGGGTCATTGGAAATTCCTTAAAGTCAAAAATGAGAATCGTCTCATTATGACTTTAGGTCGTATTTACTCAAGCACATGCACAGCCCGAATGAATAAAGCGAATTAGGCTTGTCTTTTTACCAGCTTATGCTTTGAAATGGTGCCCCCACACGGACTCGAACCGCGGACCTATTGATTACAAATCAATTGCTCTACCAGCTGAGCTATAGGGGCACTGGGCGGTCGTTTAGACCCAATAGAAAGATGGTGCAAGAGGCTTTTATCATCCTTTTGCAGGTTTTCTCACTCTGCTAAAGAACTCGAGGCAAAAAACTAATCAGGTGGCAGGAAAAAATGAAACTGATCTTACATGCAGGTGTGCATTTTACCGAAGAAGACCGGCTGATGAAGTGTTTGCTTAGGAATGCAGATGACTTTGCGGCCAGAGGGGTCATGGTCCCTGGGCAGAGCAAATATCGTGGGATTATGCGTGAAACGTTGAATGCGATGGTGAGCGCACCTGCCTCGGAAATGGCGCGTGATGTGCTGATGGATGCGATGTTGGACGAAGGAGAGGCCGAGAGAGTGATTCTGTCGGACGCGAATTTCTTTCGAACACCAAAGACGGCCGTACAGGAGGGGATGTTTTATCCCGCTGCTCCGGTGCGCATGATGCGCATGGCCCAGATTTTTGACCAAGACGACGTCGAGATATTTTTAGGGATTCGGAATCCAGCGACGTTACTGCCCATTTTGTACAGCAAGGCCGAGGCCTCCAATCCTGCGGATTTCTGGGGCAGCCGCGATCCGCGGGACATTCTATGGTCTGATACACTGGATCTGCTACGCCAATCGGTTCCCGATGTTCCGATCACTGTGTGGTGCAATGAGGATACGCCGCTGATTTGGGCGCATATCATCCGGCAAATGGCGGGTCTGCCAGATGATCAAAAGATTATCGGCGGGTTTGACCTGTTGAGCTCGATCATGAGCAGTGAAGGGATGAAGCGGTTTCGGGCCTATCTAAAGGATCACCCAGTGATGACCGAACATCAAAAACGCCGTGCCATTGCAGCGTTTTTGGATAAATACGCGCTGGATGATCAGGTCGAAGAAGAGCTGGATATGCCAGGGTGGACCGAAGACTTGGTGGATGAGATGAGCGATATTTATGACAATGATGTCGCGACGATTGCCGCCTTGCCAGGTGTTCGGGTGCTCATGCCTTAGGCCTGCCTAGAGAGGTGAAATTCCTCTGTTGTTAAATTTCAGCTGCATGTGATAGCGGTTTTGTAACATAACGGCGGGGATTAGATATGAGCGAGTTTGAAAAAGCCTCAAAGGGCGCAAAAATGGATTTCTCACAGGACATGTCCTATGGGGATTACCTAGGGCTTGATCCGATCCTGTCTGCGCAGCATCCCTTGTCGGATGCACATGACGAGATGCTGTTTATCGTGCAGCACCAAACATCCGAACTATGGATGCGTCTGGCGATTCACGAACTCGAGGCCGCGCGCGAAGCAATGCTGATGGGGGAGCTACCCAAAGCGTTTAAAATGCTCACCCGTGTGGCGCGGATATTCGAACAGCTGAATTCGGCGTGGGATGTGCTGCGCACGATGACACCAAGCGAATATACTGCTTTTCGTCCCAGCCTTGGAAACTCTTCTGGATTTCAATCGCACCAGTATCGGCTGGTTGAATTCATCTTGGGTAACCGCAATAGCGCCTTGATGAAGCTGCATAAACACCGCGCAGAGGCCTATAGCCGCCTTGAGGGCGAGCTGGGCCGCGCAAGCCTGTATCAGGTCGCCATATCCATGCTATGCGCCCGTTTTGAGCAAGAAGACCTAGCAGGCCCCAGCGGCCAATCCGATTGGCAGGCCGATCCGCGCATTCAGGATCTGTGGCAGCGTGTCTACGAAGATCCTTCGGCCCATTGGGAGCTTTACGAGCTCGCCGAGAAGCTGGTTGATCTGGAGGATTACTTCCGCCGTTGGAGATTCAACCACGTCACAACGGTTGAGCGCATTATCGGTTTCAAAAAGGGCACGGGGGGCACGGCGGGTGTATCTTACTTGCGCAAAATGCTCGAAGTCGAACTCTTCCCCGAACTTTGGAACGTGAGAGGCGCTCTTTAAGGGCGGGAACCTTGGATAGAATAGGCGTGCATGCAGTGCCCTTTGGGGGTATTGAGTCGCGTTGAAAAAGCGAGGTGTTTTCAACGCCCTTTGCCGCGAAGGTGATGCATCGCCTTAACGCCTAAGGGCGCTTTTACTTGCGGGCTAGCAGCGGGGATATGGCCATGCTCAGCGCAAATAGCCCGCCTGCCATCGTTACAATGCTGGGGCCTGCTGGCGTGTCAAAGACGAAAGCCCCCCAAAGCCCGCCAAGCGCGGAAATGCTGCCTGCAAGGATCGCATAGGCTGCCATGGCTTCGGGCGTGCGCGAAAACGGGCGTGCCGTTGCAGCGGGAATGACCAGCATCGCCGCGATGAGCAAGGCACCCACAACTTTGATGGCCACAGCAACCGTAATGGCAAGGGCAAGGGTCAGCGCCAGCTGCTCGCGGCGCGGCGCGATCCCGCTGGCCGAAGCAAGGTCGGTCGATAGCGTTGATGTCAAAAGCGCCTGCCACCGCCATACCAGCAAGGCCATAACCATCGCTGCACCCGACCAGATCACCGCCAAATCGGTTTTGGTAACCGCTAGGATCTCTCCGAACAGGTACCCATCCAGATCAACCCGAATGCTGTCGATCAGCGAGACAGCCACCAACCCCAGCGCGAGGGCAGAGTGGGCCAGAACACCCAATAGGGCGTCCGAGCTGACCTGCTTTTCGGATAGGGCCGTGATGATCAGCGCCATGGCCAAGGCAATGCCCAAAACACCCGCAAAAACGGGCAGTTCAGTTGCCAGCGCCAATGCGACACCCAAAATCGCGGCGTGGCTGGTGGCATCCCCGAAATAGGCCATGCGGCGCCAAACCACAAAACACCCCAAAGGGGCAGCGGCCAAAGCTACGCCAAGACCCGCAAGCGCGGCCCTTACAATAAAGTCGTCGAGCATCAGGAGGCCTCTTTATGCGCGTGGTCGTGATCTGGGTGGTCGTGGTCATGATTGTGGTCATGTTCGTGGCGATACAGGGCCAGCGCCCCTTGGGTACCTGTACCAAAGAGGGCGCGGTATTCGGGTGCGTCCGCGACAACCTGAGGTGTGCCCTGACAACAGACATGACCGTTAAAGCAAAGCACACGATCCGAGGCGGCCATGACAACGTGTAGGTCGTGGCTCACCATGAGGACCGCGCAGCCGCGCGTTTGGCGCACAGATTCAATCTGGCGATAGAATTGGGCCGCTCCGGGTTGATCCAACCCTTGTGTGGCTTCATCCAGAATGAGGATATCAGGGGATTGTAGCAATGCGCGCGCCAGCAAAACCCGCTGAAACTGCCCCCCCGACAGTGCGCCAAGCTGGCGAGAGGCCAGTTCGGGCACGCCCGCATCTTCCAAAGCAACGCGCGCGGCTTCCTTGCTCACCCGTGAGGGCAAGTTCAAGAACCGTTTGACCGAAAGAGGAAGCGTAGCGTCGATGGAAAGGGACTGGGGCACATAGCCGATCTTTAGCCCCTCGGCACGGGTCACAATGCCTTTTGCGGGTTTCGCCGCGCCGATCAAGGCCCGCAGCAGAGAGGATTTACCAGACCCATTCGGCCCGACAATGGTAACGATTTCACCCCGATTGATTTCAATATTCACGTCGCGCAAAACAGTATTGCCGCCGTAAGCCAGCGTTAGGTCTTTGGTCTGGATCAGGCTCATTATGCCACGCCGTCCACGCAGTTTGAACACAGGCCTGTCGCCTCAACGACGGTGCGTTCAATCACAAATCCCGCCGCAAGGGCTGCTTCGCCAAGGCGCCCTTTGGCCGGCGCCGTTTCTGCTTCGGCGATGGTTTGGCACTTGCGGCAGATCAAAAACGCGGGCGCGTGATCATGTCCGGGATGCACACAGGCCGTATAGGCGTTCAGCGCCTCGATTTTATGGGCAAACCCAGCCTTCACCAAAAAGTCCAGCGCGCGGTAAGCGACAGGCGGCTGGGAGCCGAGCCCTTCTTGGGCCAGAATCGACAAAACATCATAGGCCCCCATGGCACGGTGGTCAGCCAGCAGGATTTCCAACGTGCGCCGGCGTACGGGCGTTAATCGCAAACCGTTCTCGGAGCAGTGTTTTTGTGCTTCGGCCAGCATGGTTGTCATGCAGTTATCATGGCTTTGGCATTGAAAGCCGATTGGATCAGACATTTAGCACCTGCATTCTTAAGGTGAAATTTAGTGATTGATATGTTATAACATACAAAGTAGCAAGTGCGACAAACATGAAACTAGGAGTCGCCATGCGCCGTTTACTGACCTCGTTAATTCTTCTTTCTAGCCCAGCCTTGGCAGATGATACACCCCGCGTCGTAACCGACATTGCGCCCATCCGCGCGCTGGTTGCGCAATTGATGGAAGGGGTCGGTGAGCCGGACCAGATCATCCCGACAGGCTCGGATCCCCACAGCTATGCGATGCGCCCCTCCGAGGCCCGCGCCCTGAGCAATGCTGATCTTGTTGTTTGGGTTGGCCCATCTTTGACCAATTGGCTCGAAGAGCCATTGGACACCTTGGGAAAAGACGCCCAGCAGGTGATCTTGATGGAGCAAGAGGGGATCGAAACCTTCGAGATGCGCGAAGCCGAAGAGCTGCTGGCGGCGAATAGTCACGATGACCATGACGGCCATGACGATCACGATGACCATGAGAAGCATGACGGCCATGACGATCACGATGATCATGAGAAGCATGACGACCACGATGACCACGATGATCATGACGATCACGAGAAGCACGACGATCATGATGGCCATGACGATCACGATGACCATGAGAAACATGACGACCACGAAGGTCATGATGATCACAAAGAGCATGATGACCACGAAGGTCATGACGATCATGCCGACGAAAAACACAGCGACGAACACGCCCACCACCACCACGATGGAGAGGATCCGCATGGCTGGCTGTCCCCCACAAACGCGGTTCTCTGGGGCGGTATTGTCGCTGGAAAATTGACCGAGCTTGATCCAGAAAACGCAGCGACCTATGCGGCAAACCTTGAAACCCTCGAGGGGGAATTAGCGGGCCTTAAAGAAGAGTTCACACCCGTGTTTGCCCCCTATAAAGACACGCCATTCATCGTGCTGCACGACGCGTTTCAGTACTTTGAACAAGCTTTTGATGTTCAGGCGCAGGCCTTTATCGTTCCCGGCGATGGTAGCTCACCTGGTCCTGCCAGCCTAAAGGCGCTGCGTGAGTTTTTGAAAGAAAACCCCGCCGAATGTGCCTTTATCGCGCCTCAGGAAAACGAAAAGCTGCTGCGTACCGCCATTCAGGGGCAGGGGACGCGGGTTGCTGTTCTGGATACCATGGGGGATGGCGAGAACCGCTATGGTGATTTCCTGCGCAAGTTCGCAACTGACATGGCGGATTGTTTTGCCGGTAAAGAGCAAGAGTAACAGCCTGCGCTTTTGTGCCGTCTAAAAAGAATAATGGCTCCGCTGATCTGCGGAGCCATTGATGTTGCTGAAAATGCTTTATGAAAATTCGTATCCGTTCAAAGTGGAACCGCTAGGGCGCCGGTCGTGATCTCAAACCCTGAATTCAGAAGGGCCTAAATACGGGGGCTATTTTGGCCCGATTCCGTCACAGGTTTATGACAGAAGGCCGAGGGGCGGTCTGTGGGGGCAAAAACTTTGGCTTTTCGAAAATAACTTAATCATCTTTTAACAAAAATGTTGGCGAACTGCCTTGAAGGCAAGCGTGCGCCAAGAAGCTGAACAAAGGATGATGATCTGCGTTCAGCCCCCCTTGAAGCTCCCCTTAAGCGAGACTAATCTTGTGCGAACGCTTGGGCGGGTATGGTCCCGTGCAACCCATTGAAGGCAGAGCATATGCAAGACCCCGTAGAGACATATATGAACCTTGTTCCTATGGTTGTGGAACAGACCAGCCGCGGAGAGCGCGCTTACGATATTTTCTCACGTTTGTTGAAAGAACGTATTATTTTCATCAACGGTCCGATCCACAGCGGGATGAGTCACCTTATCGTAGCCCAGTTGCTGCACCTTGAGGCGGAAAACCCCTCAAAAGAAATCAGCATGTACATCAACTCGCCCGGTGGTGAAGTATCCGCCGGCCTGTCGATCTATGACACCATGCAATACATCCGCCCCAAGGTTTCGACCCTGATTTGCGGCATGGCGGCCTCGATGGGGTCTGTCATTGCGGTGGGTGGTGAGAAGGGAATGCGCTTTGCGCTGCCGAACTCCGAAGTGATGGTTCACCAGCCATCTGGTGGCTCGCAAGGGATGGCATCAGATATCCTGATTTCGGCCCGTCATATCGAGCAAACCCGTGAACGGATGTACCAGCTTTATGTTAAACACTCGGGTCAGGATTATGAGACGGTCCAAAAAGCGATGGATCGTGACACATGGATGACGCCACAAGAGGCGAAAGAGTGGGGTCACATCGACGAGATCGTCGAAAGCCGTGGCAAACAAGATGATGACGATGCGCCTAAGGGCAAAAAGGGCAAGTAAGTCACAACAGGTCACACCTCGGTTTTCGCGATTGCAGGACCGGGGTGGCTGACTTAGACTTAATCCCAACTCACACCTTATCGCCTGCCTTTGGGCTGGCGTGATCAAGTTTAGACCTGAAAGGGCTCACATGGCCAATTCAAACTCCGGCGATAGCAAAAACACCCTGTACTGCAGCTTTTGCGGAAAAAGCCAGCATGAGGTGCGCAAGCTGATTGCAGGCCCAACCGTGTTCATCTGCGATGAATGTGTCGAACTGTGCATGGATATCATCCGTGAAGAGACGAAGGCATCAGGCCTAAAGGCTACGGATGGCGTTCCAACACCAAAAGACATCTGCGAAGTTTTGGATGACTATGTGATCGGTCAGGCAATGGCTAAACGTGTTTTGTCTGTCGCGGTTCACAACCATTACAAACGTCTGAACCACGCCCAAAAGGGTGGCGATATTGAATTGGCGAAATCCAACATCCTGCTGATGGGGCCAACAGGCTGTGGTAAGACGCTGCTTGCCCAGACGCTGGCACGGATTTTGGATGTGCCTTTCACCATGGCTGACGCAACCACATTGACCGAAGCGGGATATGTGGGCGAGGACGTTGAAAACATCATCCTCAAGCTGCTTCAAGCGTCGGAATATAACGTTGAACGCGCACAACGCGGCATCGTTTACATCGACGAAGTTGATAAGATCACCCGCAAATCCGAAAACCCGTCTATCACCCGCGATGTTTCGGGTGAGGGCGTTCAGCAGGCTCTGCTGAAGCTGATGGAAGGCACGGTTGCCTCGGTACCACCGCAGGGCGGGCGCAAGCACCCCCAGCAGGAATTCCTGCAGGTTGATACAACCAACATCCTGTTCATCTGTGGCGGTGCGTTTGCCGGTCTGGATAAAATCATCGCCGCGCGCGGCAAAGGTTCTGCAATGGGCTTTGGCGCGGATGTGCGCGATCAGGATGCCCGCGGCATTGGCGAAATCTTTACCGACCTTGAGCCCGAAGATCTGCTAAAGTTCGGCCTGATCCCTGAATTCGTTGGCCGTCTACCCGTTTTGGCAACGCTCGAAGATCTGGATGAGGACGCATTGGTCACCATTTTGTCCGAGCCAAAGAATGCTTTGGTCAAGCAATACCAGCGTCTGTTCGAGCTTGAAGATACGCAGCTGACCTTTACCGAGGATGCGCTGAAAGCCATCGCGAAACGCGCGATTGAGCGTAAAACCGGCGCGCGGGGCCTGCGTTCCATCCTCGAGGATATCCTGCTCGACACGATGTTCGAATTGCCGGGTATGGAGAGCGTGACAGAGGTTGTTGTGAACGAAGAGGCGGTGAATTCTGATTCCAAACCTCTGATGATCCACGCTGAGGCAGAAAAAGAGCCTGCAAACGCGGGCTGATTTTTGCAAAGATTTTTATATAAAGGGCAGGCCATTTTGGTCTGCCCTTTTTGCATTCAGGAGACGACATGAAACGCATTTCATCTGGTGGTGAGTTTGAAAAGAAGATCGGCTATTGCCGCGCTGTGGTCGCAGGGGGCTTTGTGCATGTCGCGGGGACTGTGGGGCAGGGCGACGATGTCGCGACGCAATGCCGTGACGCCCTGCGCATCATCAAGGACGCGCTGGAAAAGGCGGGCAGCAGCATGGAGAAAGTCGTACGCGTGACATACATGCTGCCCGACCGTTTCGAGTTTGAGCCCTGCCACGCTATTCTGGCCGAAACCTTTGGTGATCACCCGCCAGCGGCGACGATGATTGAATGCGGTCTGATTGATCCAAAATACCGCATTGAGATCGAAGTGACCGCATTGGCCTAAATGCTTCTGCGGAATGCGATATTGCTAACCGCCTTGACGGTTAGCGGGTGCCTCTTTGAGGATGAGAACCGGTTTGCCAGATCGATCTTTCCCGATCTGAGCTATGATGAGGTGCTGGCGTTCAAGCCTCGGTCGAAGCTCTCACATGGTTGTACCTATATTGTCTTGAGGCTGCCCTTAGGCGGGCCAAAGGCGCCGCCGACTGTCCAATTTCCCGACTTGTCATATTATGATGACCTTGTTCAGGCAGGGGTGTGGCTGCCAACTGGGGATACAGAGCAAATAAAACCTGCAAGCTTCCTTTGCCTGAATTCAGATCAATCGGAAAAGTTTGACGGAGCAGGGATCGCAGGGTTTGGAGATGAAATACTTCAGATCCTTAAGGGGGCTGACGCTTGGTTTGCGACTTACGGAGGTGTCGAGGGGCGAAAACTAGTGCTTTATGCGCCCGATGCACGGCTTGCCGTTTGGGTGCGGTTTGGCGACTAGGCAAGATACCCCCAATTTGCAGTTCTCATCACTGGACCTAAGTGCGTGAATGCGCCATATCAGAGGGAACTGAATAAGGAATTCTTTTATGGGACTCATCAACAGTTTGCTCAAAGCCTTCACGTGGTGGGACGGTCAGACGCTCAACACGCGGCTATTCACATGGCGCAAAGGCGAAAAAGTAGGCGAAGACCCTCAGGGCAACGTCTATTACCGCAATGCAGACGACAGCAAACGCTGGGTGATTTTCAACGGTGAAATCGAAGCAAGCCGTATTGATCCCGATTGGCACGGCTGGATCCACCGCACCTATGACGAGCCGCCAACAGATAAACCTTTGGTTCACAAAGAATGGGAAAAGCCGCATCAGGAAAACCTGACAGGCACAATGCTGGCCTATGCACCAGCAGGGTCCATTCGCCGTGAAAACCCAGCTGACCGCGGTGATTATGAGGCGTGGAGCCCCGAGTGATGCGCAAGCTAGCTTTGATTTTGGCGTTTTGCGCCTCTTCTGCTGCCGCGCAGCAGGCCAGCAAAGGGCAGGGTGCAATTTTGCGCGCGCTCGACAAAACGTCGGGCGCAACCGTTGATCTGTCGATTCCAAATGGGCAGGTTGCATCGCTTGGACGGTTACAGGTTGTTCTGCGCGAATGTCGTTACCCAAAAGGGAACCGTTCGGGTGATGCCTATGCGTCCTTGGAAATATCCGAGACAGGCCGCGCTGGTACTGTCTTCTCGGGGTGGATGGTGGCATCCGCACCTGCGTTGAACGCCATGGAACACCCGCGTTACGACATTTGGGTTATCCGCTGCATCACGTCCTGAGGCGTGGTGTGCAGGCCTGTTCCAAAGGCTGCGGGCTGATTTTTCGCCTCTGACAGCAGGGAATGATATTTATCGCGGCTGATCTCAATCGCGCCAAGAGAGGCGAGGTGATCTGTGATGAACTGCGTGTCAAACAGGGTGAACCCCCCGTCATTCAAATGTTGAACCAGACAGGCCAAGGCAATTTTCGAGGCATTTGTGCGCCGCGAAAACATGCTTTCCCCAAAGAAAGCCCCACCAAGGACAACGCCATATACGCCGCCGACCAGAGTTTGCCCGTCCCAAACCTCTAATGAATGGGCCTGTCCAAGGTTAAATAACATGCCGTAAAGCTTGCGGATTTCCGCGTTGATCCACGTATCTTCGCGATCAGCACAGCCATCCAAAACACCGTCAAAGTCGCGATCAACGGTCACCGTCCACGCGCTGCGCCGCATCGCACGGCGCAGGGAGCGGGAAATGTGGAAGCTGTCGAGGGGCAGGATGCCGCGCCTGCGCGGATCGACCCAGAAAACCTCTGGGTCGTCGCGTGATTCACTCATCGGGAAGATGCCGACGCTATAGCCGTGTAGCAAAAGCTCCGGTGTTAGCGTGGTCATCGGCCTTAGGCATCCCCAAAGGTAGTTTCCAGCCACTGTTCTAGCCAGTGGATGTTATAGCCACCAGAATGGATGTCTTTTTCCTGCAATAGCGCATGGAACAGGGGCACAGTGGTATCAACACCATCGACAATCAGCTCACCCAAGGCGCGGTTAAGGCGCGCCAAGGCTTCGGAGCGATCGCGGCCATGCACGATCAGTTTGCCGATCAGGCTGTCATAGTAAGGTGGGATCGAATAGCCGTCATAAAGCGCACTATCCATCCGCACACCCAACCCACCCGGCGCGTGATACTGGGTGATTTTACCAGGGCAGGGGGCAAAATTGGGCAGTTTTTCTGCGTTGATACGCACTTCAATCGCGTGGCCGTTGATGTCTAGATCATCTTGGGTAAAGGACATTTCCCGCCCTTCAGCCACGCGGATCTGTTCACGGACCAGATCAACGCCAAAGATGGCTTCGGTTACAGGGTGTTCTACCTGCAAGCGTGTGTTCATCTCGATGAAATAGAACTCGCCATTCTCGTAGAGGAACTCGATCGTGCCAGCACCGATGTAGTTGATGTTGGCCACCGCATCGGCACAGACCTTACCGATATGCGCGCGTTCTTCTGCTGTGATCGTCGGGCCGGGTGCTTCTTCGAATACCTTTTGGTGGCGGCGCTGTAGGGAACAGTCGCGTTCACCCAAATGCACAGCCTTGCCCTTACCATCGCCAAACACCTGAATTTCGATGTGGCGTGGCGTGGTCAGGTATTTTTCGATATAGACTTCGTCGTTGCCAAAGTTGGATTTACCTTCGGCACGGGCCGTTTGATAGGCTTTTTCCATGTCATCGGCGGTTTGGGCAACTTTCATGCCTTTCCCACCACCACCAGCGGTGGCTTTGATGATCACGGGATAACCGATCTCTTCGCCGATGCGCTGAGCATCTTCAAGGGTGGCAACACCGCCGTCAGACCCTGGAACACAGGGGACACCCAGTGCTTTCATGGTGTCTTTGGCCGTGATTTTATCGCCCATGACGCGGATGTGTTCCGCTGTGGGGCCGATAAACGTGAGGCCGTGATCTTCGATCACTTGAACAAAACCTGCGTTTTCCGACAAAAAGCCATAACCGGGGTGGATCGCCTCGGCGCCGGTGATTTCACAGGCTGCGATGATCGCTGGGATCGACAGATAGGATTGTTGGGACGAGGGCGGCCCAATGCAGACGCTTTCATCGGCCATACGCACATGCATGGCGTCGCTATCCGCAGTTGAATGCACAGCAACGGATGCGATGCCCATTTCACGCGCGGCGCGGATGACGCGCAGGGCGATCTCTCCGCGGTTGGCGATTAGGATTTTATTGAACATGGGTGATCCGCCTTATCCAAGGATCACAAGCGGCGCGCCAAACTCGACGGCGGCGCCGTCTTCGACCAAAATCCGCTTTACGGTACCCGCGCGCGGCGCTGGGATGTGGTTCATGGTTTTCATGGCTTCGACGATCATCAATGTATCGCCTTCGGAAACCTGAGAGCCCACAGAAATGAACGCAGGCGCACCTGGTTCTGGGGCTGTATAAACGGTGCCAACCATGGGCGAGCTCACTGCGCCTGGGTCGGTTGAGGGGTCTGCGCTGACGGCTGCTGGGGCTTCTGGAGCGGCAGCAGGTGCAGGGGCGGCAGCGATAGGTGCCGCGGCAGCCTGAACAGTTTGAGGGGCCATAATCTGCTGTGGAGGCTTGCGAGAGACGCGCACATTCAGGCTGTCGTCTTCGGCGTAATCGCGTTTAACCTGCAGTTCTGTAAGGTCATTTTCGTTCAGCAGTTCTGCCAAAGCGCGGATAAATGCGACGTCACCGTCATGTGTATTTTTTGTCATGTCGTTCCTCGACCGTTGCGAAGGGGGGCATTTCCATCATGCCGTTTGCAGGGCTTATATGGCATGGATAGGAGCATGGAAAGACGCGACTTTACCCGCGGTCATGCCCAACAAGGCCCGAGATGAAAATCAGAGGATGGTTGATGCAACGCGTGTGACCCGCGCCGAGCAATCCTGCGTAGTATTTAGCACTTGGGAAATATGGGGGTAGGGAGGCTTCACAAAACCGTGATCGGGGTCGCGCAGATGCCGGAAACAGAGTGTGGTTCCGTCTGTCTGAACCTTACCGTGCGCTTCAATTGGCCCAACCAGATGCATCCGGTTGGATGAGCTGCCCAAGCCCGACAATAAAGAGCTTTGCGCAAAATCTTTGGGCATAGAAAAGGGGGCAGATATTGCCCCCTGATCAAATCGCGTTAACCAACAATAAGGATATCGTCCAACAGGCCAAAGGCATCAGGGGACAGATCGGCCAGTGTCACATTGTTCACTGTCAGAACCGACCCGTGATCCAAAGGCCCCTCAGAGGCTAGGTTGTAAAGGGCGCTTAGGTTGATGACGGCATCGCCACCGGTGAAGGCGGTGTTGTCGATAACATCGTCATAAGCGATAGCCCCGCCAAAGGGCAGGAGGATATCAATCCGGTCGCCTGCGCCAAAGTCGGTGATTTCGTCGCGGCCGCTATTGCCCGCAAAAACAAAGACATCTGCGCCAGCGCCACCTTCCAACAGATCACGTCCCGCGCCGCCATCAAGAGTGTCATCCCCTTGGTTCCCGAAAAGGCGGTCATTGCCGGATTGGCCTGCGATATAGTCTTCGCCGTTGCCACCATAGGCCTGATCATTGCCTTGGCCTGCAAAGACGACATCATCGTCATTGCCGCCAAAAATCCGGTCGTTGTTGTTTCCGCCGTCGATCGTATCTGCGCCACTGCCGCCGGTGATCTTGTCGTTTCCGGCCCCGCCAAAGATCAGGTCGTCACCGCCATTGCCATTCAGCTGGTCTTTGCCGCCTTCGCCGGAAAGCGTGTCATTGCCCGTGCCGCCGTGGAATTTGTCGATCGCATTGCCACCAAGGAGTTCATCGTTGCCACTGCCACCAAGAACGTTACCAGCCGTCCCGCCAGAAGAGCTGAAGCCCTCAAATTCGAGGCTGAACAGATCTGTTACCGAATAGTGGTCATCGCCAGCACCAAGGTTAACATCCTTCAAAGTCCCAAGGTTCAAAACCGTGTCATTTCCCTGACCCATAAAGACGGTGCCAGTGATGGTGCCGATCGTGCTGCCGCCATCAATGCCGCCGATGCTTTGGTTTACCAAACGATCATTGCCAGAGCCCATTTCGACAGGTCCTTGGATGAGACCGCTGTTGAACAGGCTGTCCCAACCATTCCCGAAACGAACCTGTCCAGCGACCAGCCCATCGTTGAAAAAGTTACGCCCGCCGTTGCCGAGCAAATCAACAGCATAGGGGCTGCCTGCGGTTTTGGTAATCACGCCAGACAGCGTGTTTGTCAGCTCAATCCCAACATCCGAGTTCGCCTGAACAGGGCCAGAGATAAGACCGCTGTTAGTGACATACCCCCCAAATTCCGCAAAATCGAACCCCATCAGGGTTTCTCCAGCGAGGTTTTCACCCGTAAATGAATTGGTCTCAACGTTAAATGTAATAGGCATAAGTTCTTCCCCAAGAAATTCTCTGACACATTTACGCCTTATTTATTGAGCGACATAGAAAATTCGATTCTTTGTTTCGCGGTTCGGGACAAAGAGCGGCAGAGGCTAAGGACTATGAGAGCTTTGCAAATAAAAAGCCCCGCAAACTGCGAGGCTTTCCATATTTTGTCTTTTGAAATCGAATCAGATGGCGAGGTATTCCGCGCGCAGCTCTTCGTTTTCCAGAACCTCTTGGGCGCTACCGTCAAAGACGACCCCGCCTGTATCAAGGATAACAGCGCGATCAGCCAATTGTAGGGCGCGAACGGCGTTCTGTTCAACAAGGATGGTTGTGATGCCTTGTTCCTTAATGATGCTCAGGGTCTTTTCGATTTCGTCAACGATGACGGGGGCCAGACCTTCGTAGGGCTCATCCAGCAGCAACACTTTGATGTCGCGGCACAGGGCGCGGGCAATGGCCAGCATCTGCTGTTCACCACCTGAAAGCGTGATGCCTTCCTGCTTTTTGCGCTCGCCCAAGCGGGGGAACAATTCATACACGCGCTCTAGCGACCAGCCCAAAGGCGGGGCGATTTGCGCCAGCTTGAGGTTTTCCTCAACCGTGAGGCCCGCGATGATGCGACGATCTTCGGGTACCAGCGCAAGGCCGGCGGCAGAAGCTTCGTAGCTTTTCATCTTGTGAAGCGGCTGGTGGTCTAGCCAAACTTCACCGTGGGTGAGCTGTGGATCACCGATCTGTGCGATTGTGCGCAGTGTCGATGTTTTGCCCGCGCCGTTACGGCCCAAAAGCGCGAGGATCTCGCCCTCATGTACGTTAAAGCTGACGCCTTGAACGATGTAGCTTTCGCCGTAAGACGCATGGATGTCCCAAACCGACAGAAAGGCAGGAGCCGTGCTGGCGTGGTTGGCGTTTTTATTTCGTGTCTCGGTCATATCTATGTCCTTTAGATGGGGGAGGGGCAGGGCGCGTTAAACGGCCTGAGTCTCGCCCAGATAGGCTTCTTTAACTTTCGGATGGCCCTTGATGTTATCAGGGGTGTCTTCAACCAGTGGCGTACCTTGTGCCAACACGGTGATCCGTTCAGCCAGAGAGAAGACAACGTGCATATCATGCTCGATGATGGCGATTGTGATGTCGCGCTCTTCTTTAATCTGCTTGAGCAGGTCGATTGTGTTGTTGGTGTCGGCGCGCGCCATACCCGCAGTCGGCTCATCCAGCAGCAGCAGGCGTGGCTCTTGTGACAGGCACATCGCGATTTCAAGGCGGCGTTTGTCCCCCCGTGACATCGACGACGAATGCATGTCGCGTTTGTCATAGAGGTTCATGTCTTCGAGCATGGCTTTCGCCTTCTCATAGACGTCCTTTTCGCTTTCGACACTGCCGATGGCATGCATGCTATAGGCGCCGTCGCGTTTGGCAAAGCAAGGGATCAACATGTTTTCCATGACGCTCAGATCTCCAAAGATCTCTGGTGTTTGGAAAACGCGGGAAATACCCATCTGGTTGATCTCGAACGGTTTGCGACCCAGAACAGATTGCCCGTCGAACATGACAGAGCCCGTATCAGGGATCAGTTTGCCCACGAGGCAGTTGAGAAGGGTAGATTTACCCGCCCCGTTTGGCCCGATGATCGCGTGAACCGTGTTCTCTGCCACGCTGAGGTTTACATTCCCCAGCGCTTGCAGACCGCCGAAGCGTTTGTTGACATTTTTGACTTCAAGAATACCCATGTCGTGCGCTCCTTATTCAGCAGGTGTTGTGTTGCCGTCAGGCGATTTCGGTTCGGCGGACTTGCGGCGGAACATCTTACCGACGCGCTGACCACCCTCAACCAGACCACCAGGCAGGAAGATAACCACCAGCATGAAGACCAGACCAAGCGTCAGGTGCCAGCCTTTGCCCACGAAGGGGTAAACCAGCGCGACGAACAGGTCTTCGATACCATCGGGCATAAAGGCAAACCACTGTTCCAGAACCGTTTTGTTGATCTTGGATACGATGTTTTCCATGTATTTGATGATACCAGCACCCAGTACCGGACCAATCAATGTACCCGCACCGCCAAGGATGGTCATAACAACAACCTCACCAGAAGCCGTCCAGAACATACGCTCGGCGCCAACTTGGGTATCCATTGCAACCAACAGACCGCCAGCCAGACCAGCATACATGCCCGAGATCACAAACGCGGCCAATGTGTAGGGGCGTGAGTTAAGGCCAGTATAGTTCATACGCTGCTGGTTGGATTTAACCGCACGCAACATCATACCAAAAGGAGAGCGGAAGATGCGGATCGACAGGTAGAAGGACAGCAACATAACGATCGCCGCGATGTAGTACCCTGCGTTAAAGGTAAACACCCAGTCACCGATGTTCAGCTCCGAGCTTGCCTTCATGTCCAGACCGAACAGGTTGGCACGTGGGGACTGTCCATCAACCAAGGCACCATCAAGGACGCGTGGATCAGACAGCTTGGGCTGGAGGCCCGTTTCGCCGCCTGTGATCGGTGTCAGAACCGAGTAGGCCAAAGCATATGACATTTGCGCAAAGGCCAGTGTCAGGATCGAGAAGTAGATGCCCGAGCGGCGCAAGGAAATCCAGCCAACCAGAAGAGAGAAGACACCTGCAACGATAACCGAAATGATGATCGCTGGAATGACGTTCATCGTCAGCAGCTTCATCATCCAGATCGCAGCGTATGATCCCACACCCAAAAAGGCAGCGTGTCCAAAGCTGAGGTAGCCGGTAAGGCCAAACAGGATGTTAAAGCCGATGGCAAAGATACCAAAGATCACCAGACGTTGCATCAAATCGGGGTAACCCGCGTTGAACTGCGCCATAGCAGAACCTTCAGGGAAGGGGTTTAGAATGAAAGGGGCTAGCAAGCTCAGGATGGCGACAATCACCAACAGACCTGCATCGCGTTTTGTAAGTCCTAGCATGGTTTTAGTCCTCCATCACGCCGGCACGGCCCATCAGGCCACGGGGGCGCGTCAACAAAATGATGATCGCTACAAGGTAGATGATAATTTGGTTGATGCCCGGAATGATCTCCAGAACACCGGCCATTGAGGCAAAGCTTTCCACGACGCCCAGCAGGAAACCCGCCAGAACAGCACCCGGAAGCGAGCCCATACCGCCCACAACAACCACAACAAAGCTAAGCACAAGGAAGTCCATGCCCATGTTGTAGTTCGGCGAGTTGATCGGCGCGTACATCGCACCAGCAACACCCGTAACCGCAGCAGCAAGACCAAACATAAAGGTAAAGCGTTTGTCGATGTTGATGCCCAGCAAACCAACCGTTTCACGATCTGCCATACCCGCGCGAACAACCATACCAAAGGTGGTGAACTGCAAGAAGGCAAAGACGGCACCAATAACAACCGCAGCAAAGCAGAAGTAGATCAGACGCCAGTAAGGGTAGATGATGGTGTTCGGATCAAACCCAAGCATCGCGCCAAAGTCGAAAGACCCAGCAAAAGCAGCAGGTGCTGGCGATGGGTAGGGGTTTGCGCCGTAGAAATATTTGATCAATTCACCCAGAACAATCGCCAGACCAAAGGTCACAAGGATCTGGTCCGCGTGGGGGCGGTTGTAGAAGTGTTTGATCAGGCCACGCTCCATGATGAAGCCAATGGCGATCATCACTGGAATGGCGAAAAGGACGGAGAGGGGAACAGCCCAGTCGATCATCCAAGCACCCGTAGATTCGCCAAACCATTGCTGCACGTACAGCACGTCGTCGAATTTCGGATTGCCAAGGAAGTCAGTGCCGGAAGGCTCTGTCGCCTTATGGCTCAGGGTCAGGAGACCGCGAAATGTCACGGCGCAGAAGGCGCCGATCATGAACAAAGCACCGTGGGCGAAGTTAACCACCCCCAAGGTGCCGAAGATGAGCGTCAAACCAAGGGCAATCAGCGCATACGCCGAACCCTTGTCGAGGCCGTTTAAAATTTGAAGAAGGATTGCATCCATGGTCTGTCCCATCTGTCACAGGTGCCACACGCCCACCGAATAGAAGAGGGGCGTCTTGCGGATTTGCAGGCTATTTTTGAGTGGTGATACGAGGTGCAGGGCAGGCGCATAGCCCGCCCTGCAAAAGCGATAAGCTATTATGCGCCTGGGTTACATGTACCCAAGGAACCGCCAGCCATCTGTGGGTGATCTACCGCATACATGACCTGCTCTGCAGGTGTCACTTCTACGATTTCAACCAAGTCGTACTGGTTTTCTGGGTTCTCTTTACCCTTCACAACCAGAACGTCTTTGAAGCACTGGTGATCTTCGGCACGGTACAATGTTGGGCCGTTGCCCAGACCGTCGAATTCAAACCCTTCCATGGCTTCGCCAACGGAACATGGGTTGAAGGATTTGCCACGTGTTACAGCATCAGCATACAGCAGTGTCTGAACGTAGCATGTGTGCGCCGCCTGAGACGGTGGGAAGCCGTACTTTGTACCGAACGACTTAACAAAGGCGTTTGTACCAGCGTAACGGGAGCCCAGTTTATCTTCCAGCGACCAGTCCCAGTTCTGGGAGCCGATGATGCCTTTGATGTTGGCACCCGCACCACGAGCCATCAGCTCGGAGTAAAGTGGAACAACGATTTCGAACTGTTTGCCGTTAACGGATTGATCACGCAGGCCGAACTGAACAGCGTTGGTCAGAGAGTTGATCATGTTACCACCGTAGTGGTTCAGAACAAGCACGTCCGCGCCGGACTGGATCACAGGAGCGATGTAGGAAGAGAAGTCGGTGGATGTCAGCGGTGTTTTCACAGCGTTAACAGTTTCCCAACCCAGTGCCTCAGTAGAGGAGCGAACCGCTTCTTCTGTGGTGTAACCCCAGTTGTAGTCCGCTGTCAGGTGATATGCCTTACGGTCTTTGCCATATTCGTTGGCAAGGATTGGCGCCAGAGCCGCACCAGACATGTAGGAGTTAAAGAAGTGACGGAAGCCGTTGGCTTTCTTATCTTTACCCGTTGTGTCGTTGGAGTGTGTCAGGCCAGCCATGAAGATAACGCCTGCCTCTTGGCAAAGCGCCTGAACAGCAACCGCAACACCGGAGGAGGAACCACCGGAAATCATTACCGCGCCGTCTTTTTCGATCATGGACTTCGCAGAAGCACGTGCCGCGTCAGATTTTGTCTGCGTGTCACCTGTTACGAAGTTAACTTTTTTACCCAAGATGCCGGTACCGTCCAGCGCTTTGGAAGAGAAGGTCTGCAGCATGCCGCCGTCGCCTTCGCCGTTGAGGTGCTCAACAGCCAGCTCGAATGCGCGCAGCTCGTCCGCGCCCTCATCCGCATATGGACCAGACTGTGGAACGTTAAAGCCCAGCGTTACGGTGTCGCCGGTTGGTGCGTTGGTAAAGCCGCTGTGGCCGTCCGCGCGCAGATATGTAGGCAGTGCAAGACCAGCACCGGCAGCTGCACCGGCTTGGATCAGACCACGACGTGTCGGATTAAAGATTGACATTGATGTCCTCCCGAAAGTTTTCAAACAGCGACCGCTTCCTCTTGATGGGCGTTGGTGCTGGCACGGAATTCGTGCAAATCCAGTATCGGTTTGGGATTGGCGTCTCGCAACAAGGCCCTTGATGGGCGCGATTTATTTGTAAATAAGTAAACAGGCAAATTGTAATACCTGTAAATTAACTGATGTTGCAGCGCAGAAAGCCTCTGAAAACGGGCGATAATACTTTGGGAGGAAAATATGGACCGAGAAAGCCTAACAGGCAGCCGCATCCGTGAAAGAAGGGTGATGCAGGGGGTCAAGCAGGCTGACCTTGCCCGCGAAATAGGCATTTCGGCCAGCTATCTGAATTTGATCGAACACAACCGGCGCAGAATCGGTGGGAAGCTTTTGCTAGATATCGCCGCTGCTTTACAGGTCGAACCTCAGGCCCTCACCGATGGTGCCGAGGCCGCTCTTTTGGGCGCTTTGGGCGAGGCCGCGCAGGCGGCAAACCTATCGGCTGAGGATGCTGGCCTTGCGGATGCTTTTGCGGGGCGCTTTCCTGGCTGGGCCGAGGCCTTGGCCGCCAGTCAGCGCCGCGTTGCTGCGTTAGAGCGCACAGTTGAGACCCTGAGTGATCGCATTGCCCATGACCCACATCTGGCGGATTCGATGCATGAATTGCTGACAACGGCCGCCGCTGTGCGCTCGACAGCTGAAATTCTGGCAGATGAAAACGGGCTGGAGCCCGAATGGCAGGACCGCTTTCACGCAAATTTGGATGCGGATAGCCACCGTTTGGCGCAAAGTGCGCAATCCTTGGTGGGGTATCTAGAGCAAACCAATGGCCCAACCGCTTCCAGCCATTCCCCTCAGGAAGAGGTGGAACTGTTTCTTGAAGCGCGAAATTTCAGGTTTGAAGAACTGGAAAACGGCAATGAGGGGGTATCGGCCGAAGGGTATATCCTTCGAGAAGGGGGCGCTCTTTCTGAGGCGGCGCGTTTTATTTTAAAGGGGGTGATTGAACAGCTGCAAATTGACGCAAAAGCCATTCCCCTAGGCGCGCTGGAAAAGGCGTTAACCCATCAAGACCTCGATCCCGTTGCCTTGGCGCGCAGTTTTGGTGTGCCTGTGGTCTTGATGCTTCGCCGATTGGCCATTGTCCCGTCCTTAAATGCCGGTTTGGTTGTGTGCGACCGCTCGGGGACGGTTATCTTTCGCAAATCAACCGATGGTTTTTCTGTCCCTAGGTTTGATAGCTGTTGCCCGCTTTGGCCGTTATTTGCGGCGCTGGGGTCTTCGGGCACGGTATTGCGCGAACGGGTCGGGCAGCTAGGCCGTGGACAGGTTCAATTTGATGCCTATGCCACAACCGAACTGGCCTCGGCCTCGGCCTATAATATCCCTGCGCCCGCACGCGGGGTTATGTTGTTGCTACCTGTTCCTGCAGGGGATTCTACTGTTAAATCACGCTCGGTCGGGGCGACCTGTCGCATTTGCCAACATGATAACTGCCGAGCCCGTCGAGAGCCTTCGATAATGAAATTGCTATAGTTGTTACAATTCGACCTTTGATTTTGACTCGCCCTTCAGATGTGTGCATCCTAGGCGGTAGGTTGCAGGTGTAGAAACTGATGTCAGATCAGAACCGCGTTTGCGCCGATTGGGAGGAGCTAGCATGAGCAAGCATGTGGTGTTGGTGGAGGATGAGACCAACATAGCAGAAGCGATCCGGTTTTTACTGGGTCGTGACGGCTGGCGTGTTGAAACGCTGGCCAATGGCGGTAACGCGACCGAAGTCATACGTGGCGCAATGCCTGATCTGGTCATGCTGGATGTCATGTTGCCGGGTAAAACCGGATTCGAAATCCTTGCTGAATTGCGAGGGGATGAGGATTTGGCCGATCTACCTGTCTTGATGTTGACAGCACGGGGGCAGACGCGCGACCGCGAGATGGCGTTGCAGGCAGGCGTGAGCCGTTTCATGACCAAACCGTTTTCGAACGAGGAAATGCTAACAGCTGTACGTGAATTGACGGCGGGCCGCGTTAACTGATGCCCGAAATGCGGCTGTTTTTAGAGAGACGAAGCTATCGCCGCCGCCGGATGATGGATGCCGTCCGTGTCCTGCCGCTTCTTTGTACCTTGTTGTGGTTGCTTGTGCCAACCATGTGGCCCAACGACCCCGCTGACGGGGCACAAACGCCGCTCTCGACCGCTGTTTGGTATCTTTTTATTGTCTGGCTGATTGCGATTCTGGCCAGCTTGGCCTTGTGGCTCCGCATTCGGACACATGACGAAACCGACGGAGCCGCCCCGCAAGAGCCGCGTATCTAATGGTAACCCTCAACCAACTTATCGCCGTTAGCCTTGTCTATGTTGCGGGGCTGTTTTTTGTGGCCTTTCTGGCCGAGCGGATGGCCCTGCGCGGAAAAGCGGGATGGCTGTTGCGCTCGCCATTGGTTTATACGCTGTCTTTGTCGATCTATTGTACAGCTTGGACGTTTTACGGCGCGGTTGGCTATGCTGCGCGATCGGGGTTAGAGTTTATTACCATCTATCTGGGGCCGTCGCTGGTGATGATCGGCTGGTGGTGGATGCTGCGCCGTTTGGTGCGGATTGGCCGCGCGCAACGTGCGACATCGGTTGCGGATTTGATTTCGGCGCGTTTTGGTAAATCGAACCTTTTGGCGGTTATGATCACGGCCATGGCCGTTGTTGGGGTGACGCCCTATATTGCCCTTCAGTTACAATCAGTTACCCTATCGGTGTCGATCTTTGCGGCGCTGGATTTGGGCGAAATCGCAGGGGCAGAGCAGACAAAGAATGCAGCCTTTTGGGTCGCTGCGGGGCTGGCCATTTTTACCTTGTTGTTTGGCACGCGAAATCTGAACGCAAATGAACGCCACCACGGTGTGGTCATTGCGGTGGCGGTGGAGGCTGTCGTCAAATTGCTGGCGTTATTGGCTGTTGGTGCTTTTGTCGTTTGGGGCGTGGCGGGGGGCGTGTCGGATACGGTTGCGCGGATTGACGCTTCGCCCATCGGAACATGGCAAACGAGTGGGTCGCGTTGGAGCACGTTGATCTTGCTCTCTGCGTCGGCTTTTGTTTGTTTGCCGCGTATGTTTCAGGTGATGGTTGTTGAAAACGACGACGAGCGGCACCTGCAAATCGCCAGTTGGGCTTTCCCTCTTTACCTGTTGGCGATCAGTTTGTTTGTGGTGCCGATCGCTGTGATCGGTCTGGAACTGATGCCACAAGACGCCAATCCGGATCTATATGTTCTGACTGTGCCCCTTAGTCAGGGGCAAAACGGGTTGGCTATGCTGGCGTTCTTGGGGGGGTTCTCTTCTGCGACGTCGATGGTGATCGTGGCGACACTGGCGCTGAGCACAATGATGTCGAACCACATTGTAATGCCTTTGTGGCTGAAACTAAGCCCGATAGGGGTGCAGCAATCTGGCGATGTGCGCAGCGTTGTTATCCGCGCGCGTCGTCTGTCGATTATTTTGATTATCTCGCTTGGATACCTCTATTACCGCGGGTCTGGTGGCTCTGGCGCATTGGCCGCGATTGGCCTGATTTCTTTTGGCGGCGTGGCGCAGTTTTTGCCTGCGTTGCTTGGAGGGATTTTCTGGCGCGGGGCCACGCGCACAGGCGCGGTGAGCGGATTGGCCATTGGTTTTTTTGTTTGGATGTACACGATGTTACTTCCCAGCTTTGGGCCTGATGGTGTTCTTCCTGCATCTGTTTTTGAGACGGGGCCATGGGGGCTGTCGCTGCTGCGCCCCGAGGCATTGTTCGGGATCACCGGTTTGGACCCGACCGTTCATGCGGTTTGGTGGAGCCTGTCGCTGAACACGTTGTTTTTCTTTACGGTTTCCATTTTCAGCTTCCCAACCCCGTTGGAGCGTTTGCAGGGCGCACAATTTGTAAACGTGTTCGAACGCTCCTCTCGATCAGCACGGGGATGGAGTGCGAGCGAAGGCGGAGCCGAGGACCTGATGATCATGTCGCAACGAATTTTGGGGGCAAAAGAGGCGCAGTCGTTTTTCGCCAGTCAGGCTTTGGCGCAGGGGCGCGTGGGGATGCCGCCTGCGCCCACGGCCGAATTTGTTCAGGAACTAGAGCGCGAGCTGGCCGCCTCTGTGGGGGCTGCCACTGCGAACGCGATGATCGGCCAAATCATTGGCGGCCAAGCGATATCGGTTGAAGACCTTTTGGCTGTTGCTGATGAATCGGCGCAGATTCTGGAGTATTCCAGCCAGCTTGAGGTGAAATCGCGTCAGCTAACGGAAACAGCACGTGAGCTAAGCCGCGCAAATGAGAAACTGACACAGCTTTCCTTGCAAAAGGACAGTTTCCTTAGCCAGATCAGCCATGAATTACGAACGCCGATGACGTCCATCCGCTCGTTTTCCGAAATCCTGCGAGATATCGAAGGGTTAAGCGAGACCGAAAAGACCCGCTATGCGTCAATCATTCACTCCGAAGCCATTCGCCTGACGCGTTTGCTGGATGATTTGCTGGATCTCTCCGTCCTTGAAAACGGTCAGGTGTCGCTAAACCGTAAGACGGTAAACCTGCATGAGGTAATTGAGCAGGCCGTGACCACCTCTTTGGCGAGTTCGCCGCGTAAGTTGGATGTCCGCCGCCGCATGCGTCATGAGGACGTGGAATTGTTTACAGATGGTGATCGTCTGGCGCAGGTGTTTATCAATCTTGTGACAAATGCGATTAAATATTGCGATGCGGCAGCACCCTGCCTCACGATTTCGGTGCGCAGAGAAAGTGAAATTTGTGTTATTTCCTTTGCGGATAACGGCAGCGGCATCCCTGCGGATGCAGAAGCGCTAGTTTTTGAAAAATTCGCGCGATTGGGCAGCGGTGAAGGCGATGGTGCTGGCCTAGGATTGGCGATTTGTCGCGAAATTATGCTGCGCCTTGGCGGGGATATCAATTATGTGCCCGACCACACTGGCGGGCGGTTTGAGGTTCGCCTGAACAGCAATGTTTCTTACAAGTAAATGCTAACGGGCTGGCTGCTATAAAGGCGCTGGTAACCATTCTAGCTTAGCAAAAGGTCAAAGGCGGGGGTAAGCCGTCTGATTGGTCTACCCACTTGGTTGGTGGGGGCAGGCCTGTGACTAGAGGTAAAGGAACGCGGCGAGGATGAGTACGGAGCAAATGACATCGCTGGTACACCGTAAGGCGCGCACGGGGCGTGAAATACAGGCCGCGCGGTCCATGTCATTGGCGCGTGCGCTGCGGGTCACAGCCGCAAAGCAGGCAGATAGGCAAATGGGCCTAGCGGCGAGTGCGATTGGCGTGACACGCGAAACCGTCGGAGCCGAAGACATATCCGATTGTCTAAAGGATGATTGGCTGGTTCTATTGATGGATGGTGAAGGCGGGCAAGTTGGCGCGGTTTTGTTTGACCCATCCTGTGTTACGGGGCTGATCCAGCAGCAAACGATGGGTAAGGTTATCAAGGCCGCAGAGGAGGAAGAGGCCCGTCGGCATACGGCAACCGATGCGGCGTTATGCGCCCCTTTGGCTGAAGCTCTGTTGCGGAATGCAGCGGGGTTACCAGATGACCAAGAGGATTGTGAGCTGCTGGCGGGGTATCGTTTTGGCGTTTGGGCACAAGAAGTGCGTCAGGCGACGATGGCTTTGGAGGCGCCCAGCTTTGAAGTGGTGGAAATGGTTCTTGATCTTGCTGCGGGGGCGCGAACCGGCAAGGTAACGTTGATTCTGCCCGAGCCATTGCGCGCGCCGATCCCGCAAATAGATGAAGTCGAAGCCGTTGACGACGAAATTCCTGAGGTTGGCCAGACGCTTGTGGACAATACCATGGCCCTCCACGCGGATTTAACGGTCGCCCTGGCGCGGTTAAGCTACTCTATTCAGCAAGTGAGCGGGTTTAAGGTGGGCGATGTTTTAGACCTCAATATATCAACCATGACGCAGGCCCTTGTGATTGATGCAAATGGCAGGGCCATTTGTCGCGGCACGTTGGGGCAGGTTGATGGGGTGAGGGCTGTTCAGGTTCAGCATCAAAAAGGAATGCGAGATGCCGAGCCGCGCAGGCGCGCATCTGATCGGGAAGATTTGGACCTTCCTGATGTTACAGCGCCCCAACCCAGCCAACAGCCGCCACCGGTCCAAGAGGATCGAAGGGCACCGCCGGAGGTGGAAAGCCTGCCTGCGGCCTCAGACATCGATATTTTTGGAGATATCAAGGACCTCCCAGAGATGCCCGATATGGAGGAGGCCGCTCAGGCCGCCGATGATCTGGTTCGTGACTGGGGGGCAGAGGGGGCCGAAAACGAGGTCTCATAAGGTAAACAAGCGGCGCTTTGGGCACCGCTTGATCAAGTTTTTGTCCGCAGGATCAGGAAGATTGCTGTTCCAGATAAGGGCGGATGTTTTCGAGATCATAACCCGCCGCATGAGTTGCAGCGAGGATATCATCAGCAGATTGCTTTCCAGCTTGCCCAAGCGCCCAAGCAATGGAAGAACGGGTTCCGGATGCGCAATAGGCAAGGGTAACGCCATCCTGTTCAGCCCCAATGGAGCGGTTATGCGCGACAACCTCTTCGTTCATGGTTGCATGGGTCAGGGGCTGAACTGCAAATTCCAACCCTGCCTCTAGTGCTGCAGCTTGCATGGCCGCAGCAGAGAGGGTTGGTGGTACTTCTTCGTCCGGACGGTTGCACAGGATGCGGGTGATACCCGCTTCCTTTAGGGCAGCCATCTGATCTGGCGAAATTTGCGGTGCGACGAAATAGCGGGGGGTGATCTGTCTGATATCCATCCAAGCTAATTACTCTGCTGGAACGGATCTGTCCACCAAGGCGATGACGCGGGGGGCAAACCACATGCCGGCAACCATTGCAGCAAAGAAGATAATGCCCGATGCGCCACCATAGCTAAGCGAGGCGAGAGCAGGCCCAGGGCAGAGACCAACCAGCCCCCAACCAATGCCAAACATAACCGCGCCGCTAACCAGACGGGGATCAAGCTTTTGTTCCGGCTGGGATGGGAAGGTTCCCCCCACCAACGGGGTGCGGCCCCGTGTAGCGGCCCATGCGATGGCCATCGGGAGGATCGCGCCGCCCATGACAAACATGAGCGTGGGATCCCATGCACCAAACAGGTCTAGGAAACCCATAACTTTCTGCGTGTCTGTCATCCCTGACAGGTGCAGGCCAAGGCCAAACAGGCCGCCTGATATCATTGCAAGGATCAAACGCATTAGAACATCCCCCGAAGAACTGTAACGCTGATCACACCAGCGGCAATGTAGATACATGTTGCGACCATGCCGCGCAGGCTCAGGCGAGATATCCCGCAAACCCCGTGACCCGATGTACAGCCGTTTCCGACGCGGGTTCCAAGGCCAACCAAAAGGCCAGCGATAACCAACAAGAACCCGTTATCTGTCGCGTGGGTTTCTACCTGACTACCTGCCATGAACAGCAGGGCAGGCACGATGATCAGCCCCGCCAAAAAGGCCAGCCGCTCGGCCGCGGCATTACGTGCCGTGCCATCCACAAGCCCGCCCAAGATGCCGCTGGCACCCATGATACGTCCATTCCCAAGCAGATATACTGCACCGGCCGAGCCAATCAGCGCGCCGCCGATCAAGCCCCAAATCCAATCTATTGGCATTTTGTCATTCCTGTTTCGTAGGTTTTGAAAAAGTGAGCACCGCGATAGCCATTTTCAAGCGGTCACTGAGTGAGTGGAAGTAGGAAGGGGGGCTGATCGATCGGTCGTATCGGCGCGCGTGGGTTCGATAGCCCTAGGGAGGCCCCACAACTGCTCAAAGCCGAGCGGCATTTTTGTTAAAGGGGCCAAGCGCCCAGATCGAGACATTACACATTCCTATTTCGATATGTGTAACGTAGTGTTCTGGTTTTACATTGGCAAGTGGCGCAAAAACGCCTGTTTCAGGCGAGGAAAATACCCATAATAACCATCATCAATCCAATGACAGACAAAAAGAGCGCACCAAGGTTCAGCGGCACAACTTTTTTCAGCTCTTCGCGCATTTCGCTATCGTCCATTCCAGAGCGCTTTGCGCGGCTGACGCGGATGATGCAATAGACCAGCCCCAAAAGGCCCAGAAGGGAAAGCGCGGTGCCCACCCATACGATAATGTCAAAGACTGAAGAAGATGTTTGTTCCATACCCCCGCAAATAGGATAAACCGCGCCGTTCAGCAAGTGTACCTTGCAGGGGCGTTGGGGGCAGGGTAGCTAGACCTTTCAAACAACCGTTCCCGAGCAGTAAAAGGAGCCAACATGAGCGATTTCAGCACAAACCCAGCGCCCGCCGAGGATGCAGGCGATGCATCTTACCGCGTCACCGCAAACGAGCTTCGTCAGTTCGTGGAGCGGATCGAGCGTCTGGATGCCGAAAAGAAAGACCTCGCCGAGCAACAAAAAGAAGTGATGGCCGAGGCAAAATCGCGCGGCTATGACGTAAAGGTTCTGCGCAAAGTGATCGCACTTCGCAAACGTGAACCGGATGATATCGCCGAAGAAGAGGCGGTATTGGACATGTATAAAGAAGCGCTTGGCATGTAGCCAATGCGTTTTGCTGTTTGGATAGGGTGAAACGGTGCTTGCACGCAGCGCGCCCCCCAAATAGAAGAACACAAATTTTTCTGCCCGCGCGGAGTGGCGCGGCCAAACGCTATGGAGCAAACATGCAGGTCAAAGAGACGCTGAACGAAGGTCTGAAACGCGGCTATAACATCACCCTTACAGCCGCCGAGCTGGAAGCGAAGGTGACAGAAAAGCTGAAAGAAGCGCAGCCTGACGTGGAAATGAAGGGTTTCCGCAAGGGTAAAGTCCCTATGGCATTGCTGAAAAAGCAATTCGGCCAGCGTGTTATGGGCGAAGCGATGCAAGAAGCCATCGACGGCGCGATGAACGACCACTTCGAATCTTCCGGCGATCGCCCAGCGATGCAGCCTGACGTGAAAATGACCAACGAAGACTGGAAAGAGGGCGACGACGTCGAAGTCGAAATGTCCTATGAAGCGCTGCCAGCGATTCCCGAGCTGGACCTAAGCGGCATCGAGTTGGAGAAACTGGTTGTAAAAGCAGACGATGCCTCCATCGAAGAAGCACTGGCTTCCTTGGCGGAAACAGCTCAGGACTTCAAAGCGCGCAAGAAAGGCTCCAAAGCCAAAGACGGCGACCAAGTGGTCATGGACTTTGTTGGCAAGGTTGACGGCGAAGCGTTTGAAGGCGGTTCCGCCGAAGATTACCCGCTGGTTCTGGGCTCCAACTCCTTTATCCCAGGTTTCGAAGAGCAGCTGGTTGGCGTGAAAGCCGAAGAAGAAAAAGACGTAACAGTAAGCTTCCCTGATGATTATCAGGCAGAGCACTTGAAGGGCAAAGAAGCGGTATTCGCTTGCACCATCAAGGAAGTTAAAGAGCCTGTTGCCGCTGAAATCAACGACGAGATGGCGACCAAATTCGGTGCCGAAGACCTTGCCGCGTTGAAGGTTCAGATCGGTGAGCGTTTGGAAGCCGAATATCTGGGCGCCTCCCGCGCTGTGATGAAGCGTGGTCTGCTGGACGCGCTGGACAAAATGGTTGATTTCGATCTGCCACCGTCCTTGCTGGAAGCAGAAGCAGGTCAGATTGCCCACCAGCTGTGGCATGAAGATAACCCAGAAGTTGAAGGCCACGATCACCCAGAGATCGAAGCCACAGACGAGCACAAAACACTGGCAACACGCCGCGTGCGTTTGGGCCTGTTGTTGGCTGAGTTGGGTCAGAAAGCCGAGCTGGAAGTTACAGACGCAGAGATGACACAAGCGATCATGAATCAGGCGCGTCAGTACCCAGGTCAGGAACGTCAGTTCTTTGAATTCGTTCAGCAAAACCAGCAGATGCAGCAGCAGATGCGCGCACCAATCTTTGAAGACAAGGTTGTTGATCACGTGGTTGAGCAGGCAAAAGTCACTGAGAAAGAAGTTTCCAAGGACGATCTGCAAAAAGCTGTTGAGGCGCTTGAAGACGAGTAAGCCTCGTCCTTGCACCAGAGATAGAAAGGGCCGCCCTGTTGGGTGGCCCTTTTTCGTTTGGGGTCAGCCTGCCTTGAGGCCCGTTTCCACCAACATGCCGCGCCTCTTGGCCTCGTAATAATAGCCGCGCGCGTACCATTGGATCGCGGTGGCCTCATCCCCGTCTGATAGCAGCCACGCACCGCGCAGGTATTTCCCCGCAAATTCCAGATTGGTATCGGCGTTCAGCAGGTCATTCGGCTGGCCGCGAAACCCCATTGTCCGCGCCGTCTGTGGCAGGATCTGAAGCAAGCCATAATAGGGGCCATTGCGGGCCGCTGGGTTGTGGGTGCTCTCACGGATCGCAAGGCGGTGCACGAGACTGCGGGGGAGGCCGTAGTGGTCTGCCCAGCGGTTGATCGAGGCGCGCAGCTGGGGCGTCTCGTTGGGGAAGAGGGGCAAATCGGCTGGCTCTGGAGGGGTGTTTGGCGTCTTTGTGCTGCAAGCTGCTAGGCTGGCGAAACACAGGGTTAAAAACGAACGACGGGGGAGGTGGTGCATGACGATGTCCAAAGGAGTGGGTTTGCGTGGACATTAAGGGAGCAGAGAGCCGCGAAACAAGGCGCCGGCTTGGCGTGGGCATGGTTTCGCGTATAGATAGGCTATGCCTACCTATCCCTGTTGAGGGGCTTGGTTTGGCGGCGCCTCTATCAGATAGAAAAGTGAACATGCCAAGAATGACTGAAATTGAAACGATCTATTTCTACGCCCAAACGGATGATTACGCCGAGTTTTCCAATTTTGCGCCTTACGGTGTTGAGATGGACGACAAATGGTGGCGGACGGTCGAACATTACTTTCAGGCGATGAAGTTTCGTGACAGCGCCTATCAGGAAAAAATACGGGGGAGCGGCAAACCCAAAGCTGCCAAAGCTCTTGGTATGACACGCGAAATCAAGCTGCGGGAGGATTGGGAAGAGGTCAAAGACCAAATCATGCTGGAGGCTGTGCGCAAGAAATTCCAAACCCATGAGGTGCCCCGCCAGATGTTGTTGAACACAGGGCATGCAAATATCGTCGAGAATGCTCCGATGGATGCCTATTGGGGGTGTGGGCCGGATGGGGCGGGGTTGAACAAGCTGGGCAAGATTCTGATGGTTGTGCGTGATGAACTAACAAATGCCTGAGTTGAGGAGCCGCCAACGAAAAACGCCGCGCAAAATGCGCGGCGTTTGAATTTGTACAGAGACGTTAGACTTACTTGTCTGCGTCTTCCGCTGGTGCTTCTTCGTCGGAAGAGACAGCTTCGGCAAGATCGTCGTCGTCGGACGCGGCAGAGCCGATATCGTCGAACAATTCGGAAATCTCGAATTCTGCTGCTGCTTCTTCTTCTGCTGCCAGTTCCTGAATGGATTTACCAGCGGCCTGAAGTTCAGCTTCCTCGGGTGAACGGGCGACGTTCAGCTCGATTGTGGCTTCTACTTCTGGGTGCAGAACAACAGTTACATCGTGAACGCCCAAGTATTTGATTGGTGCGACCAGAACGACCTGCTTGCGATCAACGGTAAAGCCTTCGGCGGTTGCGGCTTCGGCGGCGTCCCGTGTTGTAACGGAACCATAAAGCGCGCCTGCGTCCGATGCGGAACGAATCACAACAAACTGTTGGCCGTTCAGCTTTTCGGACATTGCTTCTGCTTCTGCTTTCGTCTCGAGGTTTTGTGCCTCAAGCTGGGCTTTTTGGCCCTCGAATGCTTCTACGTTTGCTTTGGAAGCTGTCAGCGCCTTTTTCTGCGGGAGCAGATAGTTACGTGCGAAGCCTGGTTTAACGTCAACGACGTCGCCCATTTGGCCCAGCTTTGGAACGCGTTGGAGAAGGATAACTTGCATATTGTTTACTCCTTACTTCACTGCGTATGGCAGCAGGGCGAGGAAGCGGGCGCGTTTGATGGCACGGGCCAGTTCACGCTGCTTTTTCGCAGATACTGCGGTGATACGGGAAGGAACGATTTTGCCGCGCTCAGAGATGTAGCGTTGCAGAAGACGTGTGTCTTTGTAATCGATGGCCGGTGCATTGTCGCCCGAGAATGGGCAGACCTTGCGGCGGCGGAAAAATGGTTTTGCAGCCATGGGTTAAGTCCTTTTACTCAAGCTAAAATCAGCGACGCTCACGGCGCTCTGGGCGCTCGTCACGTTTTTGCATCTGAACCGATGGCAGGTCTTTGTGCTCATCGACTTTGATGGTCAGAACGCGCATTACGTCGTCGTGCAGACGCATCAGACGTTCCATCTCCTGCACGGCAGGTGCCGGTGCATCGGAGCGCAAGAAGGCATAGTGGCCTTTGCGGTTCTTGTTGATTTTATAGGCCATCGTTTTGACGCCCCAGTACTCGCTGTCTACGAGTGACCCGCCGTTGTCGGACAGGACTGTGCCAAAATGTTCGATCAGGCCTTCGGCTTGCGTGTTGGACAAGTCCTGACGCGCAATCATAACATGCTCATATAGCGGCATGTGTGCTCCACTTATTTCAAGGCGCATTTCATAGGCAGGGCGATGATCCTTTGCGGCCCCACCACGAGAGTCTGCGCGGTTAAATCGTCTAGCAAAGGAAGCCCCGCATATACACCGTTTGACGGTTTGTGCAAGCAGGCATGTCCGAGCGGAACATAAGATTTTATTAAATGCCGCGCGACCGCCGTGAGGGTGCCCCGTTTTAGTCCTTTTTCAACGTCAAACAAGGTGTTGAACGTACAAGGATTTTGCCATGACTTACGCCACCAACTCTTCCTTTGCGCCGGTACCGGCGATTGGTATTCCCTATCGGTTGAACGGCAACCGCTTGATGGGGCGTCTTGCGCAGCGCATGGGCGCGGCAACGATGATGTTTGTGGCATTGTTTGTTTGGCTTGCCCCTGGTGCGGGATGGGAAAGCGACATTATGCTGTTCAAGCTAATGGTTTCCATCATCGCGGCGTTTTTGTGTGTTGGTTTGTGGCAGGCAAGCTTGCCCCCCCTGCCGCCGATTGTGGAAATTGATGTCGCGGCTTGTGAAATCCGATTGGTCCGAGAGGGGGCACCTGCAGATCAGCGAATTCTTGAGCGCTGCGCTTTTTGTGATCTTCATCTGGTTGAACTAGAGGGGCGCCACATCACCTTCTGGGGGCACAGCAATCGTCTGCTGGCAGAGATCACGCTAAGCAATGCAACCGCCCATGCCTCCCTATTGGCGGCATTACGCTCAGCGGGAAAACTCCTTTAATTCAATATAGCTGGGCTTATGCGCTGTTGTTCACATGCGCGCACAAGGTGTTGATAGCTGCGGGATTGAGTTTTCGCAGGGGCGGGGCAATTATACCGCCATATTCAACATGGAGTATCCCCAATGAAATCTCTTGTAATGGCGGCTTTGCTGTCTGCTTCCGCGTCGATGGCGTTTGCCGCTGAAAAGTACACCCTTGATTCCAGCCACAGCCAAGTTGTGTTTTCTTATGAGCACTTAGGCTTTTCAACAACTTATGGCATGTTCTCGGGCTTTGAGGGCGAGATCATGTTTGATCAGGACAGCCCTGCAAACTCTTCCGTATCCGTTTCCATGCCGACCAAATCGATGTTCACCGGTTGGGAAAAGCGCGACAGCCACTTTATGGCTGACGACTTCTTTGGCGCGACTGACGAAGATGTGATCACGTTTTCTTCCACCAGCATCAAAGTGACAGGCGATGACACGGCCATGATCACGGGTGATCTGACAATGAACGACGTCACAAAATCCGTTGTGCTGGACGCCAAACTGAACCAAGTGGCGGACCACCCGATCGCGGGCAAGCCTTGGGTTGGTTTTAACGCAACCGCGACGTTGCTGCGTTCCGATTTTGGTGTTGGAAAATTCGCCCCCCACGTGAGCGACGAAGTTAAGGTTGTGATCTCTTTGGAAGCTGCAAAAGCTGAATAAGAAGCGATCAATCAAATAGAAAAGGGCCGCGGGAAGGATGCTTCCTGCGGCCCTTTTTTGTTATTGGTCCGCTGCCTTGGTTGCGGTGAGTTGCACAGATGTTTTCACCGCAAAGGCGAGTGAGCTTTCATCGGGCATATTCGCACCAATGCCAAAGTCGCGGCGATCCAGTGTCAGGTCGGCCTTCATATTTGCGGTATCGCCCTCAACGGACAGGTGGAAAGGCATCGACAGGGGGATTGTCTGATCTTTGATCGTCAATGTCCCCTCGGCCAAAAAACCATCAACACCAGTAATGATATCGGCTTTGAAAATGGCTTTGGTGAAGGTCTCGGCATCAAAGAAATCGGGTCCCATGGCCTGATCGGTCACCGAGCCGAGCGTGAGGGAGCCGATGGAGATAACCACCTCTACATTGCCTGAAGGGCCGCTGGGTACATCGGGGTCAAAGGCGATCTTAGCCGTCCAATCGGCAAAACGCCCCTCAACGGCCGAGCCGAACTGGGTCACGGCGATGTTGATGTCACCCTGTTGGACGGTCCAGTCAGAGGAGACCTCGGCCAAGGCGGCGGCCTGTGTGGTTGAGCCATGTGGCTGGTACAAGCCGCCCAAGCCACCGGCGGTTAGCGTGACTGCCCAGACCACAAACGCGCCAAGCAAGGGAGAAACCCCATGGCGGGAGGGGGGGAGGTCGGCCAATTCAGGTGCGCCGTTCAACATACGGCGCAAGGTTGCGTCCTTGTCGATGATTTGGTGTTTTACTGCGCCCAGAACATGCAGCGCGATTGTTGCGGCCATGACTTTGCCCAATACCCAGTGGGCCCCGCCAAACACGGCGGCGACAGTTTCTGATTTTGGCACCATTGGCAGGCTTTGCCCCAAGGGCCACCAGATAGGCGCAAAGCCGGTTGTGGCGGCGTGGTGAATCCAACCAGACAGCGGGACCAACATCAATGAGCCATAAAGCAGCCAATGTGCCACCTCGGCCAGAAAGGTCTCGGCCTTTGCATCTGGATGAAGGGGGGCGGGTTTTGGCTGGGAGATTGCCCAAAGGATGCGTGCAAGGGATACAAAGAAGACTGCGACGCCAAGCGTTTTGTGCAAGGAAAAGAACCATGCCTTACGGGTGAGCTCTTCGGAGGTGTCAAAAGGCAGGGCGTTGGCAACAAGGGCAACTGGGATCAAAGTGATTACCAGCAGCGCGGTAAGCCAATGGAGGGTGCGCGTAACGCTGCCGTATCGGGTGTGGGAATTGCGAATTGCCATGGGGGACTCCGGATTAGTTGATACGACTGTATCTAACTTGTCCTGCCTCGGGAACAATTGGCGTTTACGCAGAGGCAGTGTGCGCTCTTGTGACAGGGCGCGTGCTTCGTTACACCGATGCCGAACATTTTCAGGAGACAGTTCATGAGTACCGCATTCGTTTTCCCAGGGCAGGGCGCACAAACTATTGGGATGGGCCATGATCTGGCACAGGCCTATCCGGCAGCACGCGCTGTTTTTGAGGAAGTTGACGATGCTTTGGGTGAAAAGCTGTCTGCGCTGATCTGGGAGGGGGATATCGAGACGCTGACGCTGACCGAAAACGCCCAGCCTGCTTTGATGGCGACGTCTATTGCTGCGATGCGCGCGCTTGAGGCGGAAGGTATCGAGGTCAGCAGAGCGTCATTTGTGGCAGGGCACAGTTTGGGCGAATATTCGGCGCTATGTGCGGCGGGCGTTTTCTCGTTGGCGGATACGGCGCGTTTGTTGCGCACACGCGGTCGCGCGATGCAGTCGGCTGTTCCTGTGGGGCAGGGCGCAATGGCGGCGATCTTGGGGCTGTCTGGGGATGATGTGACGGCATTGGCGCAAGAAGCTGCTGGTGATGACGTGTGCCAGCTGGCGAATGAAAACGATCCGACGCAGAACGTTATCTCGGGCAGCAAGGCGGCGGTTGAGCGCGCAATCGACATGGCAAAGTCAAAAGGGGCCAAGCGCGCCTTGCCTTTGCCTGTTTCTGCACCTTTCCACTGTGCCTTGATGCAGCCTGCTGCTGATGAAATGGCCAAAGCTTTGGCCGGAGTTGAAATCAGCGCACCTGTGGTGCCTTTGGTTGCGAATGTTCTGGCCGAAGCGGTGTCAGAGGCTGATCCCATCGCTCAGTTGTTGGTCGAGCAGGTCACAGGCCGCGTGCGCTGGCGTTCCTCGGTCGAATGGATGGTGGCGCAGGGTGTGACCGAGTTTTGGGAAATCGGGGCGGGCAAGGCCCTATCGGGTATGATTCGCCGGATTCACAAGGAAAGCACCCTACGCAATGTTGGCGTATCTGCTGACGTGAAAGCTGCCGTTGAAGCCTAAGGTGCTCTCTCGACGCGCGCTTCTGATCTGTGCAGGCGCGGCCCTGTCCGGCTGTGGCGGGCAAATGCACGGGCTTCGCCGCAGGTTGGGTTTTGTCGTGGTGAACGAGCGATTGTTGCTGCACGGTGTTGTGGGCAGGCGCGCATTGGCCGAGTTTGTGGCCGTTCTGGCGGAAAACCCGCAGATCCAGACGATTGCCTTGCAAGATATACCCGACACGCGAGACGACGATGTCGTCATGGCTATGGGGCAGGAGATCCGGCAACGCGGCCTGAACACCGAGCTTCAAAGCGATAGCGACATCGCAGCGGGTGGCGTTTCGCTCTTTATCGCGGGAAAAGAGCGCCGGATGGTGAGTGGCGCTGGCATCCACTTAAGCAGTTGGAAAGACAAAGGCGTTGTCGGCAGTACCTTACCGAGAGAGTCTGATGCACATGAGAAGCGGCGGCAATACGTTGAGCAGATGCTCGGCTCGGACGCCTTTTACTGGTTTGCCTTGCAGGCAGCGCCAGAGGGCGGGATACATAAGATGAACGCGCAAGAGATTGTGCAATACGGGCTTTTGACGGAGCCTGTAAAAGTATGGAATGAAGAAGGATAAAATGATGTTTGATCTAACGGGAAAGAATGCACTGATTACGGGTGCATCAGGTGGCATTGGCGCCGATATTGCGCGTGCGCTGCATGCTCAGGGGGCTACCGTGGGTCTATCAGGGACGCGCACAGAGCCGTTGGAGGCTTTGGCCGCAGAACTGGGGGAGCGCGCCCATGTGCTGCCCTGTAACCTGAGCGATATGGAAGCTGTTGAGGCATTGCCGAAACAGGCGACCGAGGCGATGGGTTCGGTTGATATTTTGGTGAACAACGCGGGCATCACCCGTGACAACCTGTTTATGCGGATGTCGGATGATGAATGGCAGTCTGTTCTGGATGTGAACCTCACGGCGACGTTCAAACTGTGTAAGGGTGTCATGCGCGGCATGATGAAGGCCCGTTCAGGGCGGATCATCAATATTTCTTCTATCGTCGGGGCCACGGGGAACCCTGGGCAGGCGAACTATGCGGCATCCAAGGCTGGCATGATCGGCATGTCCAAAAGCCTGGCCTATGAGGTTGCCAGCCGTGGAATCACGGTGAATGCGATTGCGCCGGGTTTCATTGCGACAGCGATGACGGACAAGCTGACCGATGATCAAAAATCGGGAATCATGACGCAAATTCCGGCTGGTCGGATGGGCACTCCAGATGAGATCGCAGGGGCTGTTGTATATCTAGCCAGCGAGCAAGCGGCCTATATTACAGGGGCGACCTTGCATGTGAATGGTGGCATGGCCATGTTATAGACGCGCTTGGATAAGCGTTTGCGTACCCCGCATCATATGCTAAAGGGGGCGCAGGAAAACCAGACAGGCGCTTGATCGTGTCCTGTCCCTTGTGCAAACAAGGAAACGAGCCGCCCTAATTCGGGGCACCGTCTGACGCCGTGTTTTTGTGCGGTTGGCAGATACCCAAAAAGGGGCCAGTTGGCCCGATGAGTGAGGACTATAGTATGAGCGACGTCGCAGACCGCGTTAAAAAGATCGTTGTTGAGCACCTTGGTGTTGAAGAAGATAAAGTAGCTGAAAACGCTTCTTTCATTGACGATCTTGGTGCAGACAGCCTCGACACTGTCGAGCTGGTAATGGCATTTGAAGAAGAATTCGGCATCGAAATCCCCGATGACGCAGCTGAGAACATCCAGACTTTCGGCGACGCGGTAAAGTTCATCAAAGAAGCCTCCTAAGCGGCTTTTGGCCGGGGCTTCTCGGCGATAAAATTCTTAAAACGGCGCCTTCTTTTGCAGAACGGCGCCGTTTTTGATTCTATCGGTATTTTTGGCTTGTTCCCTTTGGCGGGAGGCGGCACTTGTTGGGGATCAATTGAATTCTACAGCAGAAAGCAGCCGCCTGAATGTCTCGTACCATTCCGACAATTAATACCCCTCGCGTTACGTTGCGCGGTATGCGCCCCGAAGATTTTTCCCGCTTCGCCGAGATTTGGGCGATGCCTGAGGTGGTCACTCATATCGGTGGGAAACCGCGGGCTAAATCTTTGAGCTGGGACTCGTTTTTGCGCAATGCGGGGCATTGGCAGATTGTGGGGTTCGGGCAATGGGCGGTGCAGATTCACGGCCATTCTGAAATGGCGGGGCAAAGCGGTTTTTTCTACGGCTCTCGTGGTTTGGGAGAGGATTATGATCCGTTCCCCGAGGCGGGGTGGTTGTTGGATCCGTCATTTCAGGGGCAGGGGTTTGGGTTGGATGCTGCAACGGCGGCGCATGATTGGTTTGATCGGGTGATCGCGGGGCGCACGGTTTGTATGCTGGCACCTGAAAACGAGGGTTCTTTACGGATTGCAAAGGCTTTGGGGTATGAACCGTTTCGGGAGGAAACCCTAGAAGGGGATACTGTTTTGCTGATGTCCAGGAATGGCCCGCCTGTTTAAGCGGTTTCGGGAATCTTCCCTTGTTTGGGGGGTATTCCTGCCTGTTGGTACCCTGAGACTTGAATATTGTCCTGAGGGCAAGGTATAGCCAAGTCTAAGCAAATATTACACCAAAGGGCAGAGCATATGCGCAGAGTGGTCGTTACGGGATTGGGTTTGGTCACGCCATTGGCTGACGGAGTTGAAGAAAGCTGGAAGCGGATTTTAGACGGGAAGTCCGGCGCGGGGCCGATTACGGTTTTTGACCCGAGCAAGGTTATCACGAAATATGCCTGCGAAGTGCCATTGGGAGACGGCACCGACGGCACATTTAACGCCGATAGCTATATGGCGCCAAAGGATCAGCGTAAGGTTGATACATTCATTCTGTTTGGTTTGGCTGCTGCGCAGCAAGCGGTTGAAGACGCGGGTTGGATGCCTGAGGACAAAGAGAGCCTTGAGCGCACGGGTGTTCTGATTGGTTCAGGTATTGGCGGTTTAAATTCCATCGCAAACACAGCCGTTATGATGGCCGAGAAGGGCCCCAAGCGGGTTAGCCCCTTCTTTGTGCCGGGCGCGCTGATCAACCTGATCTCGGGGCAGGTTTCGATTAAATACGGTTTCAAAGGGCCGAACCACTCGGTTGTGACGGCCTGCTCGACCGGCGCGCACGCGATTGGCGATGCAAGCCGCCTGATCCAATATGGTGATGCGGATGTGATGGTTGCGGGTGGCGCAGAAGCGGCCATTTGTGAGATCGGCATCGCGGGCTTTAACGCTTGTAAGGCGCTGAGCACCAAAGGCGAAGATGATCCACAAAAGGCAAGCCGCCCTTATGACAAGGACCGTGATGGTTTTGTGATGGGCGAAGGCGCTGGGATTGTGGTTCTGGAAGAATATGAGCACGCCAAGGCGCGTGGCGCAAAGATTTACGCTGAGGTGATCGGCTATGGCCTGTCCGGCGATGCCTATCACATCACGGCGCCGTCTGAAGATGGTGAGGGCGGCGAGCGTTCCATGCGTGCAGCCCTGCGCAACGCTGGTAAAGAGCCTAAGGACATTGATTACATCAACGCGCACGGTACCTCTACGATGGCGGATACCATCGAATTGGGCGCTGTTGAGCGGATGCTGGGCGAGCATGCAAGCTCGGTCACCATGTCGTCGACCAAATCGGCGACGGGCCACTTGCTAGGCGCTGCTGGTGCGATTGAGGGGATTTTCTCGATCCTTGCGATCCGTGACCAAATCGCGCCGCCAACGATCAACCTTGATAACCCAGCGGTAGAGACAAAGATTGATTTGGCGCCGAATGTAGCGGTAAAGCGTGAGATCAACGTCGCGCTGAGCAACTCATTCGGGTTTGGCGGTACAAACGCCAGCGTATTGTTTGGGAAGGTCGAATAATATGTGGCGCCATGTTGCGGCTAATGCTTTCACCTTTTTGATGGTGGGGCTTTTCCTGCTGGGCGGGCTGATCATGTGGGGCAAGGGGCAATATGATGCCCCTGGGCCGTTGACGCAGGCTGTTTGTGTGCAGGTAGCAGGCGGTAGCAACATGCGCCGAGTCAGTGAAAATCTGGCGGAGCAGGGGGCGGTTTCATCGGCCTCTATTTTCCGCATTGGCGCTGACTATGAGAAGAAATCCAGCAAGCTAAAAGCTGGCAGTTTCCTTGTTGAGCCGGAAGCCTCGATGAAAGAGATCGTCGATGTGATTACACGCGGTGGCGCCAGCACTTGCGGTACCGAGATCGTGTATCGCATCGGTGTAAACCGCGTGAGCATTCAGGTCCGTGAGTTGGATCCGGCGACAAACCGTTTTGCCGAGCTTGCTCAATTCACGCAAGGTTCAGATGAGGTGCCTGCGGAATACACGCAGATGCTAGAGCAGTCTGACGTGCGGTTCCGGATCGCAATGGCCGAAGGCGTGACCAGCTGGCAGGTTGTAAATGCGATTTCGGGCATGGACATCATGGAAGGCACGGTCGCTGAAACGCCTGCGGAAGGGTCATTGGCGCCAGACAGTTATGAGGTGCGTAAAGGGGATGATCGTGCAGCATTGATTGCGCGTATGCAGGACGCCCAAGAGCTGCTGGTGGCTGCAGCATGGGAAGCGCGCGCAGATGATCTGCCGATTGACAGCCCTGAAGAGCTGTTGATCCTTGCTTCACTTGTGGAAAAGGAAACGGGTGTTGCAGATGAGCGCAGACAGGTTTCCAGCGTATTTGTGAACCGTTTGAACCAAGGCATGCGTTTGCAAACGGATCCGACGGTTATTTATGGCATTACGCGCGGTGAAGGTATTCTGGGCCGTGGGTTGCGTCGCAGTGAGTTGCGCGCGGAAACGCCTTACAACACCTATGTCATTCCGGCCTTGCCTCCGACACCGATTGCAAACCCGGGGCGCGCCAGCCTGATGGCAGCCGCGCAACCGGATGAGACGCCATATATCTTCTTTGTGGCCGATGGTACGGGCGGTCACGCCTTTGCGGTCACGCTGGATGAGCACAACCGCAATGTCGCGGTGTGGCGTCAGATCGAGGCGGATCGGGCTGCCGCGGCGGAAAACGGTGACAACAACTAGTGTTGCACCGACCGTGCGTTGCGGCAGCGAACGGCTAACAATCACCTGATATACAAATCTCATGCTAGGAGATTTGGGACACGGCCCTAACGGATAGTTGGGGCCGTTTTTCATTTTTTTCGATTGGAGGAATCCAAGCGAAAGGACCGAGAACAGATGAATGTCGAGCCGGTGCCACAGTTCGACGAGCTTGCGCAAGCGGAGGCCATGTTTGCCTCCGTGCAGCGGACGCTTGCCGAGCTAAGAGAAGCATTAGAGAGCCTGAAGGAACAGGCCACAACCGGAGAGGAAATCGATGCAACAGCAGCGTCAAAGACCGTAAGCCAATTGGCTGAAACGGTTACGCGTTGCCAAAAAGCGGGGCTAATCCTGAATGACTGCCGAAATAAACAAGCGGGAATCGCGCGAGGGGGATATGCCCTCGATCTCGATCAGGCGCGGGCTGAAATCGGGTGCAAGCTGGATCGGCTCCGTTGCGCCATCGGTTCAGGAGAAGTTCCTGAATGAGCTGGAGGAGGGAGAGCTTCGTGCTCTCCCTTACCTGTTTGAATTTTGGGCGATGGCGCATCAACTGCCGCCTGAGGGGGATTGGCGGTCGTGGGTGATTATGGGAGGGCGCGGTGCGGGGAAAACCCGCGCGGGCGCTGAATGGGTTCGATCGGTTGTCGAGGGCGCGCGCCCTTTGGATGCGGGCCGGTGCCGTCGCGTGGCGCTGGTGGGCGAGACGATTGATCAGGTGCGCGAAGTGATGATTTTTGGCGATAGCGGTATCTTGGCTTGTTCGCCAGAGGATCGCCGCCCAGATTGGGAGGCAACGCGCAAGCGGCTGGTGTGGCCGAATGGGGCGGTTGCCACGGTGCATTCCGCCCATGACCCCGAGGGGCTGCGAGGGCCGCAGTTTGATGCGGCGTGGGTGGATGAGATTGCGAAATGGAAGAAGTCTCAGGACACGTGGGACATGTTGCAGTTTGCGCTGCGCTTGGGGGATCATCCGCAGGTTTGTGTAACGACGACACCGCGCAATGTTGGTGTGCTGAAGCAATTGTTAAAATCCCCATCTACCGTGGTCACTCATGCGCCCACTGAGGCGAACCGCGCGAATTTGGCGGCTTCGTTTCTGGAGGAAGTCCGCGCGCGCTATCGCGGGACGCGCCTTGGGCGGCAAGAGTTGGATGGTGTGCTGCTAGCGGATGCCGAGGGCGCGTTGTGGACATCGGAGATGTTGGAGGCAGCGCGGGTGAGCAAGATGCCCGCGCTGGATCGCATTGTCGTCGCTGTGGACCCTGCGACCACGTCTGGTGCGTCATCGGATGAATGCGGGATTGTGGTGGCTGGGGTGCAGAGCAGTGGCCCTCCGCAAGAGTGGTGCGCCTATGTTCTTGCCGATTGCACGGTTTCGGGATTAGGGCCGAGTGGTTGGGCGCGGGCCGCTATTCAGGCGATGGAGCGTTTCGGCGCGGATCGCCTCGTCGCTGAGACAAACCAAGGCGGGCAGATGGTACAGGAGGTGATCCGTCAGGTTGATCCTTTGGTGCCATATAAGGGTGTTCACGCCAGCCGCGGCAAGGCGGCGCGCGCCGAACCAGTCGCGGCGTTGTATGAGCAGGGGCGGGTCAAGCATGTTGCCGACCTAGATGGGTTAGAGGACCAGATGACGCGGATGACGCGCCATGGCTATGAAGGCGGCGGATCGCCTGACCGCGTGGATGCGTTGGTTTGGGCGTTACATGAGCTCATGATTGAACCCGCAGCCAAGTGGCGGCAGCCGGGGGTACGTTCATTATAGGTGTGATGTAGGGGGGCTTTGGCCTCCCTTTTTTGTTTGTGCGGGTGTTGCGCGGCCAGCGTTCGCATTGGTTCGGCAGCGTTAAACAATTGGTGAGAGATTGTTCTTCAGAGGCGCCCAAGCAGTCAGGCTGCCACGGGATTTGAGCAAGGAGAAGCTTAGGTGTTTGATTTTCTAAAGCGCGCAACGGTGGACGTTGCAGAGGCAAAGGCGTCATCAACGGGGCGGGTCGTTGCGATGCAAACAGGTGGGCGTGTGGCATGGAGCCCGCGTGATACTGTTTCGCTCACGCGCACGGGTTTTGCCGGCAATCCGGTTGGTTTCCGCTCTGTCAAGCTGATCGCCGAGGCTGCCGCTGCTTTGCCGCTGGTTCTGCAGACTGCGGAGCAGCGTTTTGAAACCCATCCTTTGTTGACGTTGATGAGCCGTCCGAACGGGGCGCAGGGCCGTGCCGAGCTGTTGGAAGCGCTATATGGGCAATTGTTACTGTCTGGTGATGGTTATTTGGAAGCTGTCGGCGGTGATGCTGGTGTGCCGATGGAGTTGCATGTGTTGCGCTCTGACAGAATGTCGGTTGTGCCAGGGGCGGACGGGTGGCCGATTGCTTATGAATATGCGGTTGGCGGGCGTAAGCATCGTTTTGACGCAACGCAGGGGGCGCCGATCTGTCATGTGCGCAATTTCCACCCTCAGGATGATCATTACGGGTTCAGCCCGATGCAAGCGGCTGCCACGGCTGTTGATGTGCACAACTCGGCTTCGCGGTGGTCAAAGGCGTTGCTGGATAATGCGGCGCGTCCTTCTGGCGCGATCATTTACAAGGGCGCTGACGGGCAGGGCGCCATGAGCACCGATCAATACGAGCGTTTGGTCAGTGAAATGGAAAGCCATCATCAAGGGGCGCGCAATGCGGGGCGTCCGATGTTGCTGGAAGGGGGGCTGGATTGGAAGCCGATGGGCTTTTCCCCCTCGGACATGGAATTCCAAAAGACCAAGGAGGCTGCTGCGCGAGAGATTGCTTTGGCCTTTGGGGTGCCTCCGATGTTGATCGGCATTCAAGGCGACGCGACTTATGCCAATTACCAAGAGGCGCATCGTGCGTTTTATCGCCTGACGGTTCTGCCGCTTGCTACGCGGGTCACGGCAGTGCTGGGGCAATGGTTGTCAGGGTTCACGGGCGAAAAGATCGATTTGAAGCCCGATCTGGATCAGGTGCCAGCGTTGAGCGCTGAGCGTGATGCGCAGTGGTCGCGGATTGCGGGGGCAGATTTTCTTACAGAAGCGGAAAAGCGTTCTTTGCTAGGCCTGCCTGCGGTGGTTGCGGATGAGTGAGCACCCGGTTGAACGCTTTCAATGTGCGCCAGGAATGCGGTTGCAAGCACATGAGCGGGTCAGCGCGATTCATTTTGAAAACCTCGCAAAGCGGTTGGACCGGATCGAGCTGATGATGGAGCGGTTGGAGCGGCGGTTGTGGCTCACGGTTTACGGGGTGGTCGCGGTGATCCTCGCGCAAGCGGTGCAATCGTTTCTGGTGGTGGGGCCTGCGGGCTGAACGGGTAAACAGGAGAAAACCATGAAGAGCAGTGGAAATACCTTCGCGCAGGTCGCGGAGAACGGGGAAGGTTTGGCCAATCTTGAGCGCAAGTTCATGCAATTTGACGATGTCGCCAAGGTAGATGGCGGCGTTGAGATCAAAGGTTATGCCAGCTTTTTCGGGGACGTCGATCAGGGCAATGACATTGTCGAAAAGGGTGCCTATGCAACCAGTTTGAGCGCGCTAAAGGCGGCCAATCGCGGTGTGAAAATGTTGTGGCAGCACGATCCCGCCCAACCGATCGGTGTTTGGGATGACGTGCGCGAAGACGCGCGGGGCCTGTTTGTAAAGGGTCGCATTTTGCAATCGGTTGAGAAGGGACGCGAGGCCATCGCGTTGATCGAAGCGGGGGCGATCGACGGGCTGTCCATCGGGTATCGCACTGTAAAATCCACAAAGAATACCAAGGGCCAGCGGCTCTTGCAGGAACTGGAGCTTTGGGAGGTGTCGCTGGTGACCTTTCCGATGCTGCCCAGTGCGCGGGTAGGGGCAAAGGCGGATGATTTCGTTCGCATTGGTGATGTCCTGCGTGAGATGGCGGAGGTTTTCGATACGGCGTGCGCCGCGATCAACCCTTTGCAACAGCAACCATAACGGGGGAATGCGAGATGAGCAGAACCGAACAAGATGCCAAAGGGGTTTCCCCTGCGGAGGACGTGCGACGTGCCGTGATGGGTTTCGTAACACAATTCAAGGGCTTCCAAGCCGAAATTGAGACCAAACTTCAACAAACAGAAGAGCGAATGACAATGTTGGACCAAAAGACAATGACAGCCGTACGTACTCCATTGGCGGGTGCCACGGATGCAGGTGCGCCCCATCAAAAGGCGTTTAATGCCTATGTGCGTTCAGGCGATGACGATGGCTTGCGTGGCCTTGAGCTGGACGGCAAAGCGATGTCTACGGCTGTGAATTCAGACGGTGGTTATCTGGTTGATCCACAAACCTCCGAGACGGTGAAATCGGTATTGAACACCACGGCTTCCATCCGCGCGATTGCATCCGTGGTGAATGTAGAGGCCTCGTCTTATGACGTTTTGGTGGATCATTCGGATGTGGGGGCTGGCTGGGCGACCGAAGCGTCGAACATCGGTGAAACAGACACACCGCAGATTGATCGCATTACGGTACAATTGCACGAGCTGAGCGCACTGCCAAAGGCGTCACAGCGTCTGCTGGATGATGCTGCCTTTGATATTGAAGGTTGGCTTGCTGGCCGCATCGCTGACAAATTCGCACGTGCCGAAGCGGGTGCGTTTGTGAATGGTGACGGTATCGACAAGCCAAAGGGCTTTCTTGCGCATGCATCTGTCGACAATGACGTTTGGGCGTGGGGTAATCTGGGCTATGTGCCAACGGGTATCGCAGGCGAAGTGACTGCGGATGCGATTGTTGATGTGGTTTATGCGCTGGGTGCGCAGTACCGCGCAAATGCTTCCTTTGTCATGAACTCTAAAACCGCTGGCCTTGTACGCAAGTTGAAGGACATGGACGGCCGTTTCTTGTGGTCTGACGGTCTGGCAGCGGGCGAGCCTGCGCGCCTGATGGGTTACCCTGTGCTGATCGCTGAAGATATGCCAGATGCGGCGGCAGACGAGATGGCTATTGCCTTTGGCGACTTCGCTGCAGGTTACACCATCGCCGAGCGCCCTGACCTTCGCATTTTGCGTGATCCGTTCAGCGCCAAGCCTCACGTCCTGTTCTATGCAACCAAGCGTGTTGGCGGCGATGTCAGCGACTTTGCTGCGATCAAGCTGTTGAAATTCGGCACCTCCTAAGGCGGAGAGCTGAATCCAGAGCGGGTGATCCTGCTCTGGTACGGGCGTGCGCCCTGAATACCCCTCCGCATTGTCTAGCTGCTCCCCTCTGACCGAGCAATGCGGAGATGCGGCGTGCGCCCGGTCTGGGGAGTTAGCCAGCAGGGGAGGAATGAATGGCCAGTTTTAGAGAGGCTTTTGGATGTTGATCGAAGAGACAAATGTGCCGGATGCGGCCCTGCCGGTTGCGGCGTTCAAAGCGCATATGCGTTTGGGCACCGGATTTGGCGAAGATACGTTGCAGGATGTCGTCCTAGGCAGTTTCTTGCGGGCGGCGATGGCAGCGATAGAAGCGCGCACGGGCAAAGTGCTGATGGAGCGTGAGTTCACCTTGGTGTCTTCGTTGCAAGAGCAGCAGTCGGCACTGGTGCTTAGTGTGGCACCTGTTACGGCGATTGTTAGCCTACAGCGTATCTCGCGTAGCGGGGCGGCTGAGGTCATCAGCTCGGATGCTTATTGGTTGGACCGTGAAGGCGGCGTACCGCGCCTGCGGCCTACGGGAACATGTTTGCCGCTGCCGGAAACCGGCGGTGAGTTGCGGGTGCAGTTTCTAGCAGGTTTCGGCCCTGAGTGGGACGATATCCCCGCTGATATGCAGCAGGCTGTGTTGATGCTGGCCGCCCATTACTACGAGTACCGACATGACACAGCGTTGAGTGATGGGTGCATGCCCTTTGGCGTGACTTCTTTGATTGAGCGTTTCCGTACCCTTCGCATGGGCCGTAGCGGGGCGGCGATATGAGTGTGCCGCATCTGAATAGGCAGCTTGTTCTGGAGGCCCCAAACACGCTGAGCGATGGGGCGGGTGGCCTGATCAATGGGTGGGTGCCTGTCGGCGTTCTCTGGGGCGAGGTGAGCATGCGCAGCGGGAGTGAAACGGCGCGCAATGGTGCCCGGGTCAGTCAGACGGGTTTTCGGATCACAGTTCGCGCAGCACCCGTGGGGAGTGCCCAACGACCACAATCACACCAACGGTTTCGTGAAGGAGACCGGATTTTCACCATTGAAGCAGTTTTCGAGGCCGACACAACGGGCCGGTATCTGACCTGCTTTGCACAAGAGGAGAAGGTTGTATGAGCTATGCGATTTCGGCCGCACTACAGGAGGCAATTTTTGGCGCATTGACTGCGGATGCTGCGCTGGGTGCTTTGGTTGGTGACGGGATTTATGACGCGCTACCAGTGGGCAGTCTGCCTGATTTGTATGTTTTGCTGGGGTCCGAGACGGTGCGCGAAGCATCCGACGGCAGCGGCGCTGGGGCGGTTCATTTCATCAATATATCGGTGGTGACAACGAATGCGGGCTTTAGCAGTGCAAAAATTGCTGCGGCCGCTGTGAGTGACGCGTTGCATGAGGCGCAGATGCCTCTGACGCGCGGCTCTCTTATTTCGCTGCGCTTTGAGCGGGCGACAGCGAAACGGGTGGATGCGGCGAGCGCCCGCCAAATCGATCTTAGGTTCCGCGCACGTGTGCAGGACGACTAATTCTTAACGCCGCAAGGCAATCATCAGGAGTACAGGACATGGCTGTTCAAGCAGGTAAAGACCTTTTGGTCAAAGTGGATATGAGCACGGACGGGAATTTCGAAACGATTGCGGGGCTACGTGCGACCCGTGTCAGTTTTAACGCAGAGACGGTGGATGTCACGACATTGGACAGCGAAGGCGGCTGGCGTGAATTGCTTGCCGGGGCGGGGGTCCGTTCGGCTGCGATTAGCGGTTCGGGGGTTTTCCGCGACGAGGCAACGGACGAGCGCGCGCGTCAACTGTTGTTTGATGGTCTGACGCCGAATTTTCAGGTGGTCATCCCTGAGTTTGGTGTTGTTGAGGGGCCGTTTCAGGTGACCTCGTTAGAATATGCGGGCCAGTTGAATGGTGAAGCGACCTATGAGCTGTCTCTCGCATCAGCGGGTCAGTTGCAGTTCGTTCCTTACGTAGATCCGATTGAATGATCATGGAAAATCGGTGGAGGGGAGAAGTGGTGCTGGTCGTGAATGGTCAGCACCACGTTATGAAGCTGACGCTAGGGGCCTTGGCGGAGTTGGAAGACGAGCTGGTTGAGGAGTCGCTGATGACTTTGGTCCAGAGGTTTGAAGGGGGCGGTTTCAAGACGCGCGATGTCTTGGCATTGCTGTCGGCTGGGATGCGAGGTGGAGGCGTTCAAATGGACGCTGACACACTCGCACAGGCTGACATTGATGGCGGCCCCATGCGGGCCGCACAAGCGGCGGCTGAATTGCTGGCCCGTGCATTCGTGGTGGCACCTTGAGTGAGGGGTTTGATTGGCCTGCGTTGATGCGTGGGGGGCTACACGGATTGGGTCTGACCCCTGATGTGTTTTGGTCGCTGACACCTGCTGAACTGCGCCTGATGTTGGGCAGCGAAACCAGCAAAGCTCCGATGTTGAGCGCTGGCCTTGAGGCGCTGATGGCGGCCTATCCTGATATTAAGAAGGACAAAAATGATGAGTGATGACGAAAGTTTCGAAGATCTGACAACAGATGCCTCTGAGTTAAACCAAACATTAGGTCAGACAAGCGTTCTGGTCTCTGGTTTTGACAGCGAGTTGCGCCGGATGAGCACATCACTGGCGGCAACTGGCAAGGATGTTGCCACCCTTGAAAAAGGGTTGAGCCGAGGTTTGAGGCAGGCATTTGATGGTGTTGTGTTCGACGGTATGAAGCTGTCTGACGCCCTGAGCACGGTTGCGCAGTCTTTGTCCAACAGTGCCTATAACGCCGCGATCAAACCTGTGACTGAACATTTTGGCGGGCTGCTTTCGCAAGGTGTCACCGGGTTGGTCGAAGGGATTTTACCTTTTGCCAATGGAGCGCCATTTAGCTCGGGGCGGGTGATGCCATTTGCGGATGGCGGCGTCATCTCTCAGGCGACCCATTTTGGCATGCGCGGTGGCATGGGGGTGATGGGGGAAGCAGGCCCCGAAGCGATCATGCCCTTGGCGCGCGGCGCCGATGGCAAGCTGGGGGTGCGCGCCGGAGGTGGCGGTGGGGGCAACAACGTTGTTGTGAACATCTCAACCCCGGATGTTGCTGGATTCCAAAGATCGCGCGGCCAGATCGCCGCACAGATGAGCCGAGCGTTAAGTGCTGGCCAAAGAAATCAATAAGAGGAGAGTTTGGCCATGAATTTTCACGAGGTGCAATTCCCTGCGAGTCTCAGTTTTGGCGCCCTTGGCGGGCCTCAGCGACGTGTTGACGTTGTCACGCTGGCAAATGGTTACGAAGAACGCAACACCCCCTGGGCGCATTCGCGGCGCGTATATGATGCGGGTTTAGGGCTGCGCTCATTGGACGACATTGAAACGGTTATCGCGTTTTATGAAGCGCGTTATGGTCAGATGTATGGTTTTCGGTGGAAGGATTGGTCCGACTATAAATCGGCAATTCCTTCTGCGGCGATCTCGCGAGAAGACCAGCTGATCGCGACGGGCGATGGTGAGACCTTTTCCTTCCAGCTCATCAAGACGTACCGCTCTGGCGGGCATAGCTATGCACGCCCGATTAAAAAGCCAGTGCGCGGCACGGTGCAGATTGCGGTTGAACAAGACGACAAGCAGGAGAACATCGATTACAGCGTCGATGAAACCACAGGGGTGGTGACGTTTTTCCACCCGCCAGATCCCGATACACGTGTTTATGCGGGGTACGAATTTGACGTGCCTGTGCGTTTTGACAGCGACAGCTTGCTGACAAACATGGCCAACTTTAACGCTGGCCAAGTTCCTGACATTCCTGTTCGAGAGGTGCGCGTGTGATGGCTGATTTCAATGAAGAACTTGCCGCGCATTTAGAGGGTGGTTTGACAACTGTATGCCATGCTTGGGCGATAACACGCAAAGATGGCGAAGTGTTTGCCTTTACGGATCATGATATGCCGCTGAGCTTTGCAGGGCTTGAGTTTCGGGCGGACACGGGGCTGAGTGCTTTGGCGTTGGCACAATCTACGGGGTTATCGGTTGATAACTCTGAGGCGTTGGGTGCGTTATCGGATGTTTCATTGCGCGAAGACGAGATTGAGCAGGGGCGATTTGACGGCGCTGAGGTCCGCGCGTGGAAGGTCAATTGGGCTGATCCATCCCAACACTGGTTGAATTTTCGTGGCCATCTGGGTGAGTTGATCCGCGCGGATGGTGGCTTTCGCGCCGAGCTGCGCGGCCTAACCGAAGAGCTGAACCGTCCTTTGGGGCGTGTGTATCAAAAACCATGTTCAGCAGTGCTGGGTGATGGGACGTGCCGCTTTAATCTGGCGCAGGATAGCTACTCTCAAACCTTACCTGTTCAGACGGTTGAAGGGGGGCGGCGTTTTGCGTGGCAGGACTTTTTATCCTTTGATGCGGATTGGTTCACACGGGGGCGGTTGGAAATTCTGGATGGTCCTGCCCAAGGGTTGTGGGGGACGATTAAATCTGACCGGATTGAAGATAACGTAAGGATCATTGAACTGTGGGAGCCAATCCGCGGCGACGTGGCGACAGGTACGCAGCTGCGTTTGGTGGCGGGTTGTGACAAGCGGTCCGAGACTTGCCGCCTGAAGTTTAACAACTTTATCAATTTTCAAGGGTTTCCGGATTTGCCGGGTGAAGACTGGGTCGTTTCGGTGCCAAGCAGCACAAATGTAAACGATGGCGGGTCGTTACGATGACAGGGCAAGATATTGTTGCGGTCGCGCGCGAATGGATCGGAACCCCCTATATTCATCAAACTGCGATAAAAGGGGCCGGTTGTGATTGTCTTGGGCTGATCCGTGGCGTGTGGCGAGAGGTCTATGGAAGCGAACCAGAAGCCGTTCCGGCCTATTCAATGGACTGGTCCGAACCGCAGGGAGAAGAGCGCTTATGGAAAGCCGCTCTGCGCCACCTCAAGCCAAAAGAAAAGACAGAGCTAGAAACGGGTGATGTCTTGCTTTTTCGTATGCGCCACGGCGCAGTCGCCAAACACCTAGGTGTGCTTTCGCAGACAGGTGAAACAAAGCGATTTATCCATGCTTATTCCCGCCAAGGGGTTGTCGAAAGCGCGTTAAGTGCGCCGTGGCAGCGCCGAGTTGTGGCGTGTTTTGAATTTCCAAAGGAGACAAGCTGATGGCTACGATATTATTTTCAGCAGCAGGGGCGGCCGTTGGGGGCTCTGTTGGGGGGACGTTTGCAGGCCTGTCTTCTGTCGCCATCGGGCGTGCCGTTGGCGCGACTGTGGGGCGTGTGGTTGACCAGAAAATTCTGGGGACAGGCAGTCAGGCTGTCGAGACGGGCAAGGTTGACCGGTTTCGGATTACCAGTGCAGGCGAAGGCGACCCGATAACGCAGCTATACGGGCGGATGCGATTGGGAGGGCAGGTGATCTGGGCTTCGGATTTCGAAGAGGTCAGCGCCACAACTGGGGGCGGAAAGGGTACCAGTTCGACTACAAAAACAACAACGTATAGCTATTCGGTGAACCTTGCGATTGCACTGTGCGAAGGTGAGATAACCCGTGTTGGCCGCATCTGGGCTGACGGAGAAGAGATCGCGCCGGATAGCCTGAACATGACGGTTTACACAGGCAGCGAAGACCAGCAGCCTGACTCGCTGATGGAAGCGATTGAAGGCACTGGATTGGTGCCAGCCTATCGCGGAACGGCTTACGTTGTTCTGGAAGGGTTGGGGCTGGAGCCTTTTGGCAACCGCGTTCCCCAGTTCAGCTTTGAGGTGATGCGCCCTGAGCAACGCGGCGCTGATGGTGCATCTCATGCGTTGAGCTATGGCGTTGAAGGGGTCGCGCTGATCCCTGGCACGGGTGAATATTCTCTTGCTACAACGCCGGTCAGCTATGGCGGAGAAAACGAGGCGCGCTGGAGTGCGAATATCAACTCGCCTTCTGGGAAAACCGATTTTTCGACCTCTCTTGAGGCGTTGGACGAAGAGCTGCCAGAGCTAAAGTCCGCTTCCTTGGTGGTTTCGTGGTTTGGTTCTGATTTACGTGCAAGCGAATGCCTTGTGCAGCCAAAGGTTGAGGACCCGCAGATTGAGGGTGAAGAGATGCCTTGGACGGTTGCTGGCGTGACGCGCAGCACCGCTGAAATCATCGCCCAAGGTGATGACGGGCGCCCGATTTACGGGGGCACCCCTGCGGATAAAGCGGTGGTCGAAGCCATTCAGGCGATGAACGAAGCTGGCAAAGCGGTTATGTTTTATCCGTTTATCCTGATGGATCAGCTTGAGGGGAACAGCCTGCCAAATCCTTACACAGGCGAAGATGGCCAGCCTGAATTGCCTTGGCGTGGACGTATCACGCTGGATGCGGCCCCCGGGCAGGATGGTTCTAGCGATGGAACAGCCGCGGCCGAGAATGAGGTTTCATCCTTTTTCGGCACTGTAACGGCGTCGGATTTTGCAATCGAAGACGGCGAGGTGACCTATACCGGTCCACAGGAATGGAGTTTGTCCCGCTTTATCCTGCATTACGCGGCATTGTGTAAAGCTGCTGGCGGGGTTGATGCGTTTTGCATTGGTTCAGAAATGCGCGGGCTGACGCAGATCCGCTCTGGCCGGAACAGCTTTCCTGCGGTGGAGGCATTCATTTTGCTTGCGGGCGAAGTGCGCAATATCGTTGGGCCAGATACCAAAATCAGCTATGCTGCTGATTGGTCAGAGTATTTTGGCTATCAACCTCAGGACGGCACAGGGGATCGCCTGTTCCATCTTGATCCACTATGGGCGGATGCAAATATCGACTTTATCGGCATCGACAACTACATGCCGCTGTCGGATTGGCGTGAAGGTGTGGATCATCTGGATGCGCAGAATTGGGACGATATTTACAATCTTGATTACCTTCAGGCCAACATTGAAGGTGGTGAAGGGTATGACTGGTATTATGGCTCTGTCGAAGAGCGGGAAGCGCAAATTCGAACCCCGATCACGGATGGCGACCATGATGAGGCGTGGATTTATCGTTACAAAGATATTCGAAACTGGTGGGGTAATCTGCACTACGACCGGATCGACGGAGCGCGCTCAAATGACCCAACTGTATGGTTGGCCGGTCAAAAACCGATTTGGTTTACCGAATATGGCTGCGCTGCGATCGATAAGGGTACGAACCAACCAAATAAATTTCTGGATCTGAAATCTTCCGAAAGTAGTTTGCCGCGCCATTCAGATGGGGCAAGGGACGATCTGATCCAGATGCAATATCTGCGGGCGATGATCGACTATTGGAGCAAGGCCGAGAACAACCCCGATGGGATCGAATACGACGGTCCAATGATCGACATGAGCCGCGCCTTTGCTTGGGCATGGGACGTGCGCCCCTATCCGTTTTTCCCGAACAACCGCGAATTGTGGAGTGATGGGGAAAGCTATGCCAGAGGGCACTGGCTCAATGGGCGGACCTCTTCGCGCAGCCTTGCTTCCGTTGTTGCAGAAATCTGTGCACGTTCTGGCGTATCGTCCTATGATACGACTGGTTTATACGGGTTGGTGCGCGGCTATGGGGTGAGCGAAGTCAGCGATGCGAGATCTTCATTGCAACCGTTGATGGTGCGCTATGGTTTTGATGCAATCGAACGGGATGGCGTATTGAAATTCCAAATGCGGGATGGGCTACGCGAGACATCTTTGGATGCTGAGCGCTTTGCCGTCAGTGAGGATTTGGATGGCATCACCGTCCAAAGCCGCGAAGCGGATGCGACCCTGTCAGGACGTGTCAGGCTGCGCTTTGTCCAAGCCGACGCCAGCTTTGATGTGATCTCGGAAGAGGCGGTTTTACCCGATGAAGAAACCCATGCGGTTTCAGCTTCGGAATTCTCGATGCTGATGACCCGCGCCGAGGGGAGGCAGGTGGCCGAACGCTGGCTGAACGAGGCGCGTATCGCGCGGGATAGTGTGAAATTCGCGCTGCCACCTTCCAAAATGCCGGTACGGGCAGGGGATGTTGTTTCGATCCCCGCTGACCAAGGAGAGGGCGCATCGCTGTATCGTGTGGACCGTGTCGATCAGGCCGAGCATCAACAGGTGGAAGCAATACGCATCGACCCTGAAATCTATGATCAGGCGCCTCTTGCGGATGAATTGGTCACGCTTCGCCGTTTCGTTGCACCTGTACCTGTAACACCGCTGTTCTTGGATCTGCCGCTTCTAACCGGAGACGAGACCCCCTATGCACCTCATATTGCGGCCAGTGCAAACCCTTGGCCGGGGAGTGTGGCGCTATACTCAAGTGCGACAGATCAGAACTATGCGCTTAATACCATACTCCCGCTCCGCTCGACGGTTGGCGTTACGCAAACGGCGCTGTCATGGGCCTGCTCAGGATTGTTTGATCGTGGAGAAGGGCTGCAGGTAAAGCTGGTCAGCGGCCAATTGGAAACCGTGGATGAGCTCGCCTTGCTGAATGGCGCCAATCTGGCGGCGATCGGTGATGGCAGCAGCGGGAATTGGGAGGTGATCCAGTTCCAAAAGGCTGAACTCATTGCGCCTCAGACTTATCTGTTAAGCGATCGATTGCGCGGGCAGGCGGGGTCGGATGGGTTAATGCCGGATGTTTGGCCTATTGGGTCTCAATTCGTTCTGCTGAATTCAGTGCCTCTTCAGATTGAAATGAATCGCAACCAAAGAGGGGTCGAGCAAAACTATCGCATCGGGCCGGCGCTACGGCCGGTAGATGATCCGTCTTATCGCCACTTGCAGCTCGCATTTGAAGGAAATGGTTTGCGGCCCTACGCCCCAGCCCACCTTCGGGCAGTTGAAACGGCGGGGGGGGATATATCTGTTACTTGGTTGCGGCGGACCCGTGTAGATGGCGATAGCTGGGACGTTGTGGACGTGCCCTTGGGGGAAGAGAGCGAAAGCTATCTCTTAAGGGTTGTCAAAGATGGCCAAACCCTCCGTGAGGAACTCCTTGCCTCGCCGAACTTTGAATATCCCGAAGCAAGCCAGTCTTCGGATGGGGCAATCGCACCCTTTCATATCGAAGTTTCTCAGGTCTCAGCGAGTTACGGCGCGGGGTTGCCCAAACGGATCGAGATCCAAGCCGCATGAGGCAAATCGGGTTGCCGGATCTGCTTCATGCTGCACGGGTCATTCAGGCCGCTCCGGTAGAAAATCGAAAAGAGACTGCTCGCCAACTTGTTTGGCGGGCACATGTTGCAGACAAATATGTCAAACGCCTGCGCAAGCTGCATCCCGAATGGGGAGATGGCAGTTTGCGAGGGGCGGCTGTTGCCAGCGGTTGCTTAACGGGCCAACCGTTTAACTCTTTGCATATCCAGCATTGTATCCTGATTTTACTGCAAGTCCTGCGTGACACGGAACACAAGAGTTCACGTAAAACTTAACCCAACGGGTTTGCACTTTTTCAGACAGGGGCTACATAGGAATGGCAGCCGCGTTTAAGGAGCAGCACAGATGGTTAATCCGCACAGCAAAATCACATCTGTTGATCCCGTCTGGGACCAGATCAAACTGGATGCGCAACAGGCCGTTTCGAAAGAGCCGCTTATCGGCGGCTTTGTGCATGCAACGATCCTGCATCATGCGTCGATCGAAAAGGCGCTGTCGTATCGCATTGCCGCAAAGCTGTCGTCGAACGAGATGTCGATGATGGTGGTGCGAGAGGTCGTTGAACAGGCTTATGCGGCGGATAGCTCGCTTGTTGATGCAGCGCGTGCGGATCTTGTCGCGATTTTCGAACGCGACCCCGCCTGCCATCGGTTGTTGCAGCCGATCCTATATTTCAAAGGGTATCAAGCGGTCCAAGCATACCGTGTTGGTCACTACCTGTGGCGCCAAGGGCAAGAGGATCTCGCGTATTTCTTCCAGATGCGTATTTCTGAGATTTTCGGCGTAGATATCCACCCCGGTGCAACAATCGGCAAAGGCATTATGATCGACCACGCCCACTCGATCGTGATCGGTGAAACCGCTATTGTCGGGGATAATGTTTCGATGCTGCATTCCGTCACCTTGGGCGGGACTGGCAAAGAAGAGGAAGACCGCCATCCCAAAATCGGCGACGGTGTTTTGATCGGGGCAGGGGCCAAGGTATTGGGTAACATTAAAATCGGGCATTGCAGCCGCGTGGCGGCCGGCTCGGTTGTGTTGGAAGACGTTCCAGAGTGTAAAACTGTTGCGGGAATCCCAGCAAGAATCGTGGGCGAGGCGGGCTGTGACCAGCCTGCTGTTTCGATGAACCATATGTTGGGCCCATGGGATGAATGAGGCCCCCACTACTGAATAACAAAAAAGGCCGGAGCAATCGCTCCGGCCTTTTTTGTTCCCGAGACTTGCCAGTATTAGGCAAGCATTGTCATGGGCGCTTCGAGGTTGGCTTTGATTGCATTCAACAACTCAGCACCCATGGCCCCATCAATCACACGGTGATCAACGGATAGCGTGACAGACATTACAGTTGCGATTGCTAGTTCGCCATCACTGCCAACCACTGGCTTTTTGGCGCCGGCACCGACGGCTAGGATCGCACCATGTGGCGGATTGATAACTGCATCGAAATTATCAATGCCAAACATCCCGAGGTTCGAGATCGCAAAGCTGCCGCCCTGATATTCATGCGGTGCCAATTTGCGATCACGTGCCCGCGATGCAAGGTCTTTCATCTCTGTGCTCAGCGCAGAAAGGGATTTCATCTCAGCATCTTGCAAAACCGGAGTGAACAATCCACCCTCAATCGCCACAGCAACCGCCACGTCGGAAGGCTTTAGTTTGAAGACCTTATCACCGGCCCAAACCGCATTGGCATCAGGCACTTGTTGCAAGGCAATTGCACAGGCTTTGATGATGAAGTCATTCACCGACAGCTTGATGCCGCGTGGCTCTAGTTGTTTGTTCAACTGCGAGCGGAACGCCAACAGCGCATCCAGCTGAATGTCACGGCGCAGATAGAAATGCGGTACAGTCTGCTTTGCTTCGGTCAGGCGCGCAGCAATGGTTTTGCGCATCCCGTTGAGCGAGATTTCCTCATACTCACGACCTTCATACATCTTGGCGATCGCATCACTGGATTGCCCCGCAGGAGCAGCTGCCGCAGGCGCAGCGGCGGCTGTCGAAGCGACCGGAGCAGATTGCGCCGGTGCTGCCGTTTGCGTCAAACCTTCAACATCGGCTTTTACAATCCGCCCATGTGGGCCAGAGCCCGCGATCTGGGACAGATCCAACCCTTTTTGCCCAGCAATCCGGCGGGCAAGAGGAGAGGCAAAGATGCGCATCCCATCCGCCTTGACCGGCGCAGGGGCTGCAACGGGGGCAGATGCGGCCTCGGGTTGGGCAGGGGCCGCCGCCGCCGCAGGGGCCGCCGCTGCTGGAGCAGCCGTGCCGATATCATCGGCGCTTTCGCCATCTTCCAGCAAAATAGCAATCGGCGCATTTACCTGAACGCCTTCGCTGCCTTCAGGCACAAGGATTTTACCGATGATACCCTCATCCACGGCTTCGAATTCCATCGTCGCCTTGTCGGTTTCGATTTCGCACATGACATCGCCAGAGGAGACTTCATCACCCTCTTTGACCAGCCATTTGGCCAATGTGCCTTCTTCCATTGTAGGGGAAAGGGCGGGCATTAGAATTTCTGTAGGCATTGTGACCGCTCCTTATTTGTACGTGACTTTTTTCACGGCTTCGATCACTTCTTGGGTGGTGATCAGCGCGTGTTTTTCAAGGTTCGCCGCATAGGGCATCGGAACGTCTTTGCCCGTGCAGTTGATGACCGGCGCATCAAGGTAATCAAACGCCTCTTGCATCACAACCGAGCTGATGTAGTTCCCGACCGAACCCTGCGGCCAGCCTTCTTCAACAGTGACCAAACGGTTGGTTTTCATAACCGATTTGATGATTGCAGGCGTGTCCATGGGGCGTAGCGTGCGCAGGTCGATGACCTCGGCCATGATGCCTTCTTCGGCCAGCTTTTCGGCGGCTTCCAACGCATAGGTCATCCCGATGCCAAAGCTGACGATGGTCACATCATCGCCTTCGCGCCAGATGCGCGCCTTGCCAAACGGTACGGTGAAATCATCCATCTCAGGCACGTCAAACGAACGGCCATAAAGGATTTCGTTTTCTAGGAAGATCACAGGGTTTGGATCACGGATCGCGGTTTTCATCAGCCCTTTATAATCCGAAGCCGAGTAAGGCATCGCAACCTTTAGGCCAGGCACTTGCATGTACCACGCAGCATAATCCTGCGAGTGCTGCGCGCCAACACGTGCGGCAGCACCGTTCGGCCCGCGGAACACCATAGGCGCGCCCATCTGACCGCCAGACATATACAATGTCTTGGCCGCAGAGTTGATGATGTGGTCAATCGCCTGCATGGCAAAGTTGAACGTCATAAATTCAACAATCGGGCGCAGCCCGCCAAAGGCAGCACCCGTTGCGATACCGGCAAAACCATGTTCGGTGATCGGCGTATCAATCACCCGTTTGGAGCCGAATTCATCCAGCATCCCTTGGGAAATCTTATAGGCGCCTTGGTATTCGGCCACCTCTTCACCCATCAGGAACACGTCGCCATCGCGGCGCATCTCTTCGGCCATACCGTCCCGCAATGCTTCGCGTACGGTTTGTTTCTTTAGGGTCGTCCCCTCGGGCCAATCTGGCGAGGTGTTGGTCTGGGGCGCTTCAGGGGCGGCGCTGGCTGCGACGGGTGCGGCTTCTGCTACGGGGGCAGGGGCCGCCGCTGCTGGTGCGCTGGAAACCGCGTCAGCTGCCGATGCATCTTCGCCGTCTTCCAGTAACACGGCGATCGCTGCGTTTACCTGAACACCTTCAGTGCCTTCAGCGACAAGGATCTTGCCAATCACACCTTCATCCACGGCTTCGAATTCCATCGTCGCCTTGTCGGTTTCAATCTCGGCCAGAATGTCACCAGAGGCGACCGTGTCGCCTTCTTTGACCAGCCATTTGGCCAATGTGCCTTCTTCCATTGTTGGGCTTAGGGCGGGCATCAAAATTTCAGTTGCCATGGTCTCAAGCCTCCTGCGACGTTTCTGTGGCGTAAATATCGGTCCAAAGTTCGCTCAGGTCCGGCTCGGGGCTTTCTTTTGCGAACTCCGCGCTTTCGTTGACGATGGCCTTGATCTCTTTGTCGATCGCTTTCAGGCTGTCCTCGGTGGCGTGTTTGCCAGTCAGCAGCAACGAGCGGACCGCTTCAATCGGGTCGCGTTCATCGCGCATCTTCTGCACCTCTTCACGGGTGCGGTATTTGGCGGGGTCCGACATCGAGTGCCCACGATAGCGGTATGTCTTGATCTCGAGGATATAGGGGCCTTTGCCCGAACGGCAGTGTTTAACCGCCGTTTCACCCGCCGCCTTAACAGCAAGAACATCCATACCATCAACCGCTTCACCCGGAATGCCAAAGGCAAGACCGCGTTCGTAAATCTCGGCAGAGGAGGTAGAACGCTGCTGCGATGTGCCCATCGCATATTGGTTGTTTTCAATGACAAAAATACAAGGCAGATCCCAAAGAGCCGCCATGTTAAACGCCTCATAAACCTGACCTTGGTTCGCGGCGCCATCACCAAAATAGGTAAAGGTCACGCGCCCGTTGTCTTTGTATTTATCGGCAAAGGCCAAACCAGCCCCCAATGGCACCTGAGCGGCAACAATGCCGTGACCGCCATAAAAATGCTTCTCTTTCGAGAACATGTGCATCGAGCCGCCTTTACCTTTGGAATAACCGCCTTCGCGGCCCGTCAACTCGGCCATCACGCCATTTGCATCCATCCCACAGGCCAACATATGCCCGTGATCGCGATAAGAGGTAATGCGCTTGTCGCCTTCTTCGGCAGCGGCCTCTAGGCCAACAACGACGGCCTCTTGGCCAATGTAGAGGTGACAAAAACCGCCAATCAGGCCCATGCCATATAATTGTCCGGCTTTTTCCTCGAACCGCCGTATCAACAGCATGTCACGGTAATAGGCCTCTAATTCTTCCCCAGACACATTCGCTGGGGCCGTTTTGGCATTTGGCTTTTTGGCAGCCATAAGGCGATCCTCCCGACAGCGCTGCACCGCATCGCTGAAAAATAGTTTAACGTTAAACTACATCTTACAGGATTCGGAGCGCCTTGGCGAGGGGGCAATGTGCAATGCAGCCATGCCCAATGTGGTTAGCTCATTAAACTAAATGTAAACTTTTAATGTTTAAGGGAAAATTCCCATAGCGGGCAGGGCGGGAAACCTTAGCGAATGACGATCTCATCCGCGCGCACCATGCCCAAGACGGATCGCGCTTGTTCGTCCAGCAGATCCAAATCCAGATAATCGTCAGAGAGGCGGTGGGTTAGGTTCTCCATCTGGGCAACCTCTGCGCGCACCTTGGTGAGTTGGTCGCGCATCTGGTTCGCTTCGGCCAGAATTTCGGCACGGCGGAACAGGCCGAAATCACCCTGCACAGCGGCAAACATGAAATACAGGCTCAATGCAAAAGAAATTGCAAAGAAGAATAGCGGGCCGAATGCGGGTTTGCTCATGGAATGACGCCTCAACGGGGTGCTTGTGAAATCTGCCAAATAAACCACCTCTTGTCGGGTGGTTCGCGCAGTATGCCACAGCTGATTCGCAAAGGGAATCCCCTGCGAATCGTCGATTGTCATTTACTCAAACATATGTGGGAAGAATGGCGCAGCTACGCCATCAGCCCCCCAATGCTGCAACACCGGGAAGGGTCTTGCCCTCCATCCATTCCAAAAACGCACCACCCGCCGTTGAGATATAGGTGAAATCATCCGCGGCACCCGCTTGGTTCAGGGCGGCGACGGTATCGCCCCCGCCTGCAACGGAAATGAGCGTACCCTGACGGGTGTGATCTGCTGCGGCTTTTGCGGCTGCAACGGTGGCTGTGTCGAATGGCTCAATCTCGAACGCGCCCATAGGGCCGTTCCAAATCAATGTCTTAAGGCCGGCGAATGCGATTTCCACCTGTGACACGGTTTCAGGCCCTGCATCCAGAACCATCTGATCATCGCCCAGAACCGTATCAGGGCCAAGCAGGGCAACTTCATGTTCTGCCCCTGCTTTGAACTCACGTGCAACCAAACCATCAACAGGCAATAGAACACGGCAGCCTGCTTTTGCGGCTTGGGCCATGATGTCACGGGCTGTGTCAAAGTAATCAGGCTCGCTCAGCGATGCGCCCATTTTCGCGCCTTGTGCGGCCAGAAACGTATTGGCCATGCCGCCACCAATCACCAATAGATCAAGGCGGTTCACTAGGTTTTCCAGCAAGGCAATCTTGGTCGAAACCTTGGCGCCGCCCACCACTGCGCCCACGGGGCGCTCGGGTTTGGACAATGCGGCCTCCAGCGCCGATAGCTCGGCCTGCATCAGGCGACCGGCACAAGAGGGCAGGTGGCGCGCCACCCCTTCGGTCGAGGCATGCGCACGGTGCGCAGCCGAGAATGCGTCGTTACAATAGATGTCACCCAGTTTTGCCAGGCGGGCGGCAAACTCGGGGTCATTTGCTTCTTCACCAGGGTGAAAGCGGATGTTCTCGATCAGAACCACTTCGGCAACGGCGGCCTCGGCAGTCAGGCTTTCGGCAGCGTCCAGAGTTTCAACCAAAGCAACCGTCCGCATCAGCGCTTTTTCAAGCGCAGGCAGCACCTGACGCAGGCTCATGTCTAGGTTTACCTTGCCCTTGGGGCGGCCAAAATGGGCCAGCAGGATCGGGGTGCCCCCCTTTGCCAGAATGTCGTGAACCGTAGGTACAATCCGTTCGATCCGCGTCGCATCGGTGACCTTGCCGTTTTCCACAGGCACGTTGATATCCACGCGCACCAATACGCGTTTGCCGTGTAGATCCATGTCGTCCAGTGATTTCCAGCCCATACCATGTCGTCCTTCGTGTCTGCGTTCAAAGTCATCTGTTGTTTTGCCGTTATCTTGCCTAGGGTCAATGCATCGCCTTGGCAATTCTGGTGATCAGGCTTAGGTACTCTGTATAAATATGAAGGAGAACGGCATGGCCGAGATCAAAGACCCAGAAAACACCATCTTGATGGAGCTGAAAGACGGCACCGTTACAATCCAGCTTTTGCCAGACGTCGCCCCCCAGCACGTTGAGCGCATGAAGACACTGGCCCGTGCTGGCGCATATGACAATGTTGCCTTCCACCGTGTGATCGACGGCTTTATGGCCCAGACTGGCGATGTACAGCACGCCAACATGGAAAAAGACTATAACCCACGTGCCGCAGGCACCGGCGGTTCCGAGCACCCAGACGTGCCCGCAGAATTCTCCAAGGTGCCACACGCGCGCGGCTCGCTTGGCGCGGCACGCTCCGCGAACCCGAACTCGGCCAACAGCCAGTTCTTCATCAACTTCAAAGACAATGATTTCCTGAACGGTCAGTACACTGTTTACGGTCAGGTTATCTCGGGGATGGAGCATGTTGACGCGATCGTTAAGGGCGAGCCACCTGCCAACCCTGACCGCATGATCAGCGTGAAAGTTGCCGCAGATGCGTAAGCTGTTGTCTGGCGCCATTCTGGCGACCCTCGCTGCCGGATCGGCCATGGCTTCTGGTCTGCAAATCGAAATTGCAGGTCAGGCCAATGGCACCGTATCCATTGATCTGCTCGAAGATGTGGCCCCTCAGCATGTTGAACGCATCACGGCCCTTGCCGCGAGCGGCCAATATGATGGCGTCGTGTTCCACCGCGTGATCGACGGCTTTATGGCGCAAACAGGCGACGTAGAGCATGGCCGCAAAGGCGGCGACATGCGCCGCGCAGGTACAGGCGGCTCTGACATGCCCGACCTTCCAGCCGAATTTTCAGACGTACCGTTTGAAAAAGGCGTGGTCGGCATGGCACGGGCGCAAAACCCGAACTCGGCCAATAGCCAGTTCTTTATCATGTTTGACGCAGCACCTTTCCTGAACGGTCAATACACGGTTGTTGGCCGTGTGACGGCTGGGCAAGACGTGGTTGACGCGATCAAGCTGGGAACAGGCGGCAACGGTGCTGTTGTTGGCGAGCCCGACATGATGAAAACGGTCACCGTCACAGAGTAAGCAAAGCCAAGTCTTTGACTTTGAAAAAAGAAAAGGCGCCTCATGTGGGGCGCCTTTTTTTGTCCTAGGCTGTGAAGGTTAAAAGCCAGTCGTGGAAAAGGGCAATTTGCTTTTGCTTTTTCGGATCAGATTGCGAGACCAGATAGAAATTATTTTGGGTCTGGATGGATTGCTTGAACGGTTCAACCAATGTGCCGCGCTGAATGTGGCTTTCTGAAAACATCCTGTTCACAATGGCCACGCCGCGCCCGCTTGCGATGCTCTCAAGGGCCAGCAGGGATGAATCCACCGGCATCCAAGGGGCGGGAACAGGGCCATCCACCCCCAAGGCCTGAAACATCAACGGCCAATCGCTTTCGATCCCGATGATGGGCACCGTGTCGGCGTCTTTCAGCGCGTTTGGGTCGCGTTGGAAACGGGTCGCCTCCTTGGGGCTACAGACCAGCGATGCTTGGCCTTGACCAAGGGGCCAGATGTTTTCCTCGGGCCAGTCACCGTTTCCATAGCGAATATCCACATCAATAGTCGCGTCATTCATGCGGTCCGACCAAACGGTGGTGGATAGAATAATGTCGATTTCGGGGTGGAGCGCGCGAAACCCATGCAACTGCGGCGCAAGAACCATAACGCCAAAGGAAATGGACGCCCGCACCCGCAGCGTGGTTTTGGATTTGGGTTGAAACAACCCCTCGGTCGCCGTTTGCAGCCCCTGAAACGATGCGCGAACAGGCTGGGCATAGGCCTGTCCGATGTCGGTCAGCTCAACCCCCTTGGGCAGGCGCCTGAATAACTTCATCTCTAGCGTTTCTTCCAGCAGCTTGATCTGCTGGCTTACAGCGGCAGGCGTCAGGTTCAGCTCCTCTGCCGCCGCCGCAAAAGAGCTGTGGCGTGCTGCGGCCTCAAAGCTTCGCAGCCAAGTGACATGTGGTATCTGTCTCATCGCGCAACTCCTATTGAGCAGGGGGCTAAGATGCCCAAACATCTTTTGTGCATAAGTCTGGGATGCACAACCAAAATCACCCCTAAGGCGAAAAACTGATTGTTTGATCAACTCGGCCAAAGCCCTTCAACTGTTCGTCCAAACAAATGTGGATGCGACCAATGGAGAATTCCGAATTCGATTATGTGATCGTTGGGGCTGGGTCTGCTGGATGTGTCATGGCCAATCGCCTTTCAGCCAGTGGGAAATTCACGGTTCTTTTGCTGGAAAGCGGTGGCAGCGACGCGCGGTTTTGGGTCAAAGTCCCTTTGGGCTATGGGATTAACGTTTCTAACCCTGCTGTGAATTGGGGGTATTTTACCGCCCCTGATCCAGGCCTTGCGTGGCGATCCATCTCGTGGCCGCGTGGCAGGATTATTGGCGGTTCAAGTTCGATCAATGCCATGGCCTATGTTCGCGGGCAGGCTGGTGATTTCGATGATTGGGCAGCAGCGGGCGCAACGGGGTGGCATTGGGACAATGTGCGCGCGGTTTATGATCGCATGGAAACCCATTGCGAAATCACCCCAACGGGCCAAACAACCCGAGGCAACGGGCCTGTTTGGGTGTCTGACCTGTCAGATCAAATGTCACCGTTTTCGAAAAACTTCCTAAAAGCCGCAGCCGAGGTGGGCTATAACATCATTCCCGATATGAATGCCCGTGATGGTGACGGGATCAGCTATTACCGCAGCACGGTTCGGGGCGGCCTGCGCTGGTCTTCGGCGGATGCTTTCCTAAGGCCCGCCCAGCGGCGCCCCAACCTTAGCACCCTGCGCAACGCCGAGGTCGCGCATCTGACCTCACTGAACGGCACTGTCACAGGTGTGAGCTTTCTTCACGGGGACAAGCGCAAAAACGTTAAGGCGCGGCGCGAAGTGATCTTATGTGCGGGGGCCGTTAACTCTCCGAAAATATTGCAGCTTTCTGGCTTTGGCCCTGCACAGCTGCTGCGCCAGCATGGCATCCCCGTCGTGCGCGATCTGCCGCACGTCGGGCAGGGGCTTCAGGACCATTTGGCAGTGTCCTATCAATTTCACGCCAAGGAGCCGACGTTGAACAACACGTTGGGGCGGACAATTGGCAAGCTGTTTGCTGGCGCTAGATACCTTTTAACCCGCAAAGGGCCGCTGGCCGTCCCTGTGAACCAAGTTGGCGGTTTTATTCGCTCAAAAGCGGATCACGAAACACCGGACGTACAGCTGTATTGCAATCCCGTTTCCTACAGCCTGTCAGAGACGGGCCAGACCATCGTGGACCAAACCGCGGGGTATCAGCTTTCGGCGCAGCCCTGTCGCCCGACCAGCCGAGGCGCGATCGAAATTGCCTCGGCCAATCCTCTTGAGGCCCCGCGCATCACGCCAAATTCATTATCCACCCCAGAGGATAAGGACACCGCCCTTGCTGCCAGCCAAATCCTGCAGAAACTGGCCAGAACAAAGAGCCTAAGCACGGTAACCAAAGCCGCGAAAGCGCCTGATTTGCTGGCTTTGGATGACGCGGGGCTGTTAGAAGATTTCCGCAACAGAGCCTCAACAGTCTATCACCCGACCTGCACTTGCAGGATGGGGCGGGATGATCAGGATTCAGTATTAGATGCGCGGTTGCGGGTGCACGGCGTGTCGGGCCTGCGCGTTGTTGATGCCTCGGCGTTTCCGAATGTGACTTCAGGCAATACAAATGCCCCAACGATGATGTTGGCCATGCGGGCTGCCGATCTCATTCTGGAGGATGCAGGATAATGGGCTGACACCCCTTTCGGCTTTGACACAACAAAAAACGCCGCAAGCGGGGCTTGCGGCGTTTCAAATCTAGTATGGCAGCTGCGCTTAGGACGCTGGGTTTGCCTTTTGGGCAGGTGCTGCTGCAGGTTTAGCGTTTGGGTTCAGTGGATCGTCCTGACGCTGAACAGAGCCCTCAAAGTGGGCACCGCTCTCTATAGCGATTGTTTTGTGGATGATGTCACCTTCAACGCGTGCAGTAGACGTCAGGCGAACCTTCAGGCCACGTACGCGGCCAACAATGCGGCCATTGATGACAACATCATCTGCGATCACTTCGCCTTTGATGGTTGCTGTTTCACCGATGGTCAGCAGATGCGCGCGGATGTCGCCCTCTACAGTCCCTTCAACCTGAATGTCGCCAGTGGTTTTCATGTTGCCTGTGACGTGCAGATCAGCAGACAAAACCGAGGCGGGTGGCTTGGCCTTTGGGGCGCTTGCTTTGAACTCGCTTGGCTTTGGGGCAGGCGCAGCTGGTGCTGCTGACGCTGGCATAGCTGGTGCTGCACCTGTTGCTGGAGTTTCTGTGCCACCAGTGGCTGGATCGTTGATTTTGCTCTTAGAAAACATCGTTTGCTGCCTTGATATAGATCATTGGATTAACAGGTTTGCCACCAACACGCACTTCATAGTGAAGGTGCACGCCGGTTACCCGTCCTGACGCACCCATATCACCAATCCGATCGCCACGCGATACTCTTTGTCCAACCTTCACGCGCATTTTTGACATATGTGCATAGCGGGTTTCGATGCCAAATTCGTGCTGAATCTTCACCAAACGTCCATATCCTGAGCCCCAACCGGCGTGAGTCACAACACCGTCCGCCGTCGCATAGAGAGGCGTGCCCAAACCTGCGGCAAAGTCGACACCGTTGTGCATGCGGCGACCGCCTGTTTTTGGATCACGGCGGAAGCCGAATTTGGAGGTGAATCGGAATGCGTTCTGCACGGGATTCGCAAAAGGTGCCTTGGAGGCGGCAAGGCGGTAAAGATTGAGTCGGTCCATCTGGTTCAACAGACGGTTCGCACGCAGCGTATCAACCGTTGGCTGATCGCCCCGTGTGGTAAAGCTAAGCGGCGTGAGCGGGCCACCCTGACCAGAGTAACCGCGACGGACGGTTTCCAGAATGCGGTCGGTGGGCATGCCAGCGGCGCGGAACATACGATCCAGCGGCGCAACCGACACGGTCATCGCTTCTTCGAGCTGGCGGAAGATCGCATCGTTCTGCTCTTGCATAACAGCGATCTGATCGGTCAGCTCTTCGGCTGCAAGCAGGGCATCTTGCGCATCAAGAACAACTTGGTCACGCTCTTTGGCCGTGCGGGCCAAAGCATCGGCCAGAAAATCCATCGGCGCAGTGCTGGCCGCAACCTGAACGGCGCCGCCGTCCTCGGATTGAAGCTGGGCGACCTGTTGGCGCGCGGTTTCGCGGTCCTTCATAGTGTCCCGCAGTGTGGATTGGATCACGTCGATGCCTGTTTCCAGTTCGCGGCGGCGTGTTTCGGATGTCAGCAATTCGGATTGCATGACGGAAATCTGGGTGAGGGCGGCGTTGAACCGCTCTTGCGCGGCTAGGGCCTCTTCGGCGCGTGTGTCGCGTTGTGCGCTTAGGTCGTTCAGGCGGGCCTGATAGGTGCGCTGATCCCGTTTCGCTTGTTCGCGAAAGTTACCAGAGCCGATACTGTCCATCAAAATGACCGCTGTGGCGATAATCGCCCATGCCACCAACAAAGAAGATCCAGCCAAGGCGACCAACTGCGTTGCAGGGCGTAGGCGGATGAAACGGGTGTCATTGTCTGATTTCAAAAAGACGCGTCGTTCTGGAAAATAGTTCTCCAAAAGAGCATTTGTTTTTATCGCGAGCTTTGTGCGCACTTATTTTTCCCTTCAGTCCCTCAGGCTTTGCGTGTCCCTCACAAAGCCTTAACGATATCGCAATAACTTTCACAAAGCCTTGGGGCAACCTTTATGGGGCGGACCGGTGTCGGTCCGCTTGAATATGTGGCAATTGGGCAAATTTCCGCCTATTTCAGCGCGTTAAATCGCAAAGTTTACAGGGTTTCGGCGAGAGGCCAGTAAAAGTCTGGTGGGATGCCGGCCTCGGCGCGTTTCTCTTCGTTGAAGGGGGGTTTGAGGTTCCCGTGGAAATATTTGCGCACTAACGCATGAAATTTCGGCGTCGGGTCCAATGCATCGCGGCCACAAAGATAGTGAAACCATTTAGAGCCATAGGCAACGTGGTGCACTTCTTCGGCATAGATAACTTCCAGCGCTTCAACAGCCTGATCTGCTTTGGCCTGTTTGAACACTTTGATCATACCCGGCGTGACATCAAGGCCACGGGCCTCTAGCACCATGGGAACAACGGCCAAACGGCCCATCAGGTCATCTACAGTATCCTCGGCCGCGCGCCACATGCCTGCATGGGCTGGCAAAGCGCCATAAAAGCTGCCCTCAGCCTCAAGGCAGTCACACATCAGATTGAAATGTTTAGATTCTTCATCTGCGGCTTTGACCCAGTCGTCATAATAACCAATCGGCATTTCAACATCCGAAAACCGCGCAATGATGTCCCAATGCAGGTCCACGGCGTTTAATTCGATATGGGCAACCGCATGCAACAGCGCGATCCGCCCTTCGGGAGAGCCAGGCCTGCGGCGCGGCACATCCCGTGGGCTCAACAGCTCGGGCTTTTCAGGGCGCGCAGGGTGAAGCGGCGGGGTTGCGGTGCCGATCTCTGGGTGGCTGCCATCCGCACGGGCGGCACGCCACTGTGCCGCAAAGTCACGTGAAATACGCGTCTTTTCGCGCCCATCGGCCGTGCGCAGAACGGTCTCTGCCATTTTCGCCAGCGGCATCATAAGGCGCGCACCGTTTCCAAAACCTCCTCAACATGGCCAGCAACCTTAACCTTGCGCCAGATTTTGGCGATATTTCCAGCCGCATCAATAAGGTAGGTCGCCCGCTCAATCCCCATGGATTTCTTGCCATACATGTTTTTTTCGACCCAAACACCATAGCTTTCGGTAACTGCCCCTTCCTCATCTGACAGCAACGGAACCGTTAGATCATGTTTGGCTGTGAATTTGTCATGCTTTGCCATCGTGTCGCGGGATAGGCCGAAAACTTTGGCTCCTGCCGCTTCAAAAGCCTCCAAATGCTCGGAAAACCCGATGCTTTCCTTGGTGCAGCCGGGCGTGTCGTCGCGTGGGTAAAAGAACAACACAACAGGCGCGCCTTGCAGCGCTGATAGCGTCACGTCGCCGCCGCCAGTGACGGGCAGGGTGAAATCGGGTGCGGGGCTGGAAAGTTCAGGCATATCAAAACTCTTTGTTGTGAGAGAGGTGGCCTTGGACGGCGGCCATACCTCTGTCATAGTATTGCTGTAGCGTCGCGGAAAGGCTGCGCTGCCTGTGATGTAACACTCTTTACCAGTGACCGGAACCTAATGGCCGACCCAATCCCGCAAATGCCTCCCAAAAAACGGCACCGCGAACGCGGCTGGTTTTTGCTGTTGCTGGGTTTTTGCAATGCTGTGTGGTCCTTGCTGGTTTTGGTGACGGTGATTGCTGTGGGGGCGGTCTATTTCTTTTATGACCGTCCAGTTGTTGTGCCTGCATGGGTCGAAGCCAAAATCCACGACCGTTTGGAAACCGAATTCCCCGATGCCGAGATCAAGATCGGAGAGCTTCGCCTGCTGATGGAGGAAGGGTGGCGCCCAAGGGTGCGCTTGCGTGATATTTCCGTGTCCAACACCAAGGGGCGCGAATTGGTGCGTTTTTCCGAAGCGCGGGTGCGTCTGTCGATGGCTGCCCTGCGTGAGGGCAAGGTCCAGCCTGCCGAGGTCGCCCTACAGGGCGTTTTTGCGACGATTGTCCGTGAAAAGGACGGGCGGCTGGGGTTGCAGACCGATATCGCGGCACCCTCTGGCGGGCAAACGGGCGGGGCCAATACCCCTGGCGCGCTTGTTTCACGTATTGACGAGACGCTGCAGCAGCCTGGCCTTGCCGCGCTTTCCCATGCCGAGCTGCGCGGCCTGACGTTGCAATTCATTGATCGGCGCGCAGAACGGGCCTTTACCCTTGATGGTGGGCGGCTGATTGCAAAACGCGAAGACGGCGCGCTGGTTGTGACCTCGGATCTTGCGGTTTTGGGGGATGGCGCTGCCGCGACAACCCTTTCTGCGAATTTCACCAGCGAGATCGGATCGCTACAGGCAGAATTCGGTGTTCAGCTAAAGGACGCATCGGCCAGTGACATTGCCACGCAAAGCCCCGCTTTTGCATGGCTTGGGGCGCTGCGGGCGCCGATTTCAGGCGCTGTGCGCTCGGGTGTGTCAGAGGATGGCACGCTGGCGCCATTAAGTGCGACATTGCAAATCGGCGAGGGCGTGTTGCAGCCCAATGAGGGAACACGCCCGATCCCGTTTGAACAGGCGCGCAGCTATTTCACCTATGATGCAGCCGACGGGCTGATTGTGTTTGACGAACTGTCAGTGCGCAGCAAATGGGTGACAGCAAACGCCAATGGCACCGCCACTTTGGCGGGGCTGCGCGAAGGCGCGCTGGAAACCATGGTTGGCCAATTTGAAGTGACCCAGTTGCGCGCCAACCCGCTGAATTATTACCCCGAACCTGTCGAACTGGACGGAGCCGAAGTTGATTTCAAACTCCAGACGGCGCCTTTCAAGATTGATATCGGGCGGTTGGATGTTTTTGATCAGGGCCAGACCCGCCACGCCTTTGGTACGCTTGAGGCCAAGCCCGAAGGCTGGCAGCTGGCGCTGGATGCACGGGCCGATACCCTCACGCCTGAACGGATCATGGAGCTGTGGCCAGAGCCGGTAAAGGTCAAGACCCGCAATTGGCTGGTCAATAACCTGATTTCCGCTGATATCAACAATGCCGACTTTGCCCTACGCATCCAACCCGAAGAAAAGCCACGCCTTTTTCTGGCCTTTGATTTTCAAGCAGCCCATGTGAAGTTCCTAAAGAACCTGCCGCCCATCACGCAGGCCAGTGGCCACGCCAGCCTTGTTGGCACCCGCTTTGTGGCCTCGGTTGATGAAGGGGTTGTGCAGGCGGGCAGTGGCGGCGCGGTACAGGTTGAACGCTCGGCCTTTATTATCCCCGATACGACGGTCAAGGACGGCGCGCCTGCGATTGTTCGGCTGAATGCGCGCTCTTCGCTAACGGCGGCATTATGGACCATCGACCAACCTCCTATGGAGGTGATGAAAAAGACAGGGCTATCGACCAATCTGGGCGAGGGGCAGGCGATTGCCACAGGCACGCTGGCCTTTCCACTGAAACGTGGCGGCAGCCCTTCGGACATCAAATTTGACGTGACGGGCGATCTGGTGAACCTGTCCAGCACCCGTTTGATAAGCGGGCGCAGCCTGAAATCAAAACGCATGTCCCTTGTCGCCAATAACAAAGGGGTCGAGATCGCTGGCGCGGGCAGTTTGGAAGGCGTGGCCTTTGACGGGCGTTGGCGCCAACCCATCGGGGCGGGTTCAAACAAAAGCACCCTGCGCGGGACGGCGCAGATCACGCCACAGGCGCTGAGCGCGTTTAACGTGGCGCTGCCCAAAGGCATGGTGCAGGGCAGCACCCCAGCCAGCATCGGGATCAACTTTGAAAAAGGGCAATCCCCTAGGATGACGATCAGCAGCCAGTTGCAGGGCGCAACCTTGCAAATCCCGCAGCTGGGCTGGCGCAAAAGCGCGGGCACAAAGGGCCAAATGGATTTGGCGATCCGGCTGGGGGCGCAGCCCGAAGTCACCAGCATCTCTTTGAACGCTGCGGGTTTGGCGGCAAAGGGGAATATCACCTTGGCCAAAAATGGCGGGCTAGGGGTGATGGAACTATCCCAGCTCAAGCTCAAGGATTGGCTGGATGTGCGCGCCGCTTTGGTCGGGCGCGGGTCTGGGCGCTCGCCTCAGGTGGTTGTGCGCTCGGGCAGCCTTGATATGCGCCGCGCTGAATTTGGCGGCAGTGGTGACAGCAGCGGAGGGGGCGAAGCGCGCTCGGCGGCGGCGCCTATGCAGGTGCGTCTGAACCGCTTGCAAGTCACCGATACCATCTGGCTTCAGGGGTTGGCGGGTACGTTCCAAACCACGGGCGGGTTGGATGGCCCGTTCGAAGCACGGATCAACGGGGGCACGGGCATTTCGGGTCGCGTGGTGCCGCAAAACGGGCGCACGGCTGTGCGGGTGACTTCATCGAATGCCGGAGGGGTTTTGAAATCTGCCGGTGTCCTGCAACAGGCCGTTGGCGGCGCATTGGATTTGTCTTTGCTGCCTGTCGGCAAGGGCGGCGCGTTCGACGGCAAGCTCAAAATCGATGGGGTCTCGATCAAAGATGCGCCCTCTATGGCGGCGCTGGTGAATTCCCTTTCGATTGTCGGGCTGGTGAATGAGATGAACGGCGATGGCATCTTTTTCGATGAGGTCGAGGGAGAGTTTCGCCTCACGCCTGGTCGCATGACGATCAAAGAGGGCAGCGCGGTTGGGGCCTCGCTCGGGCTGTCCGTGGATGGGGTTTACGCCACCGATACAGGGCAGATTGCCATGCAGGGGGTGATTACACCTGTTTATCTGCTGAATGGTATCGGTTCGCTTTTCACGCGCAAGGGCGAAGGGCTGCTTGGCTTTAACTATCGCCTGACGGGAGAGGCGAAAAAGCCGAAAGTGTCGATCAACCCGCTTTCTGTCCTGGCGCCAGGTGGTTTGCGCAATGTGTTGCGCGCGCCCAAAACCGAATTGCCAGCCGTTGAGGGCGAAACTTTGCCTGAACCGGACGAAACACAGAAAACCCGCGTTGAACCTGCCTACGAAGGCCGTTAGGGGGCGGTTCTATGAAGCTAAGTGATTTTGATTTTGACCTCCCCGAAGAGCTGATCGCAGTGCGCCCCGCGCAGCCGCGCAGCTCGGCCCGTCTATTGGTTGCGCAAGCAGACGCGATCCATGATCAACATGTGTCCGATCTGGTCAGTTGGCTGCGCGCGGGCGATCGGCTGGTGCTGAATGATACGCGCGTTATTCCGGCGCGCCTCACCGGAGCCCGCCATCGCGAAACAGGGCAGGGGCCGGTCTCGGCCAAAATCGAGGCAACCCTGCTGGAGCCACAGGCCGATGCGGGGGTGTGGTCTGCTTTGGTCAAACCGCTAAAGAAGCTGAAACAGGGCGAAGAGATCGTTTTTTCGCCAGAGCTAAGCGCGACTTTTGAAGGGATCGATCAGGGGCTTGCCTATCTGCGGTTTAACCTAACGGGTGAAGATTTTGACACTGCGCTAGACGCGGCAGGGGCGATGCCTTTGCCGCCCTATATCGCGGCCAAACGGCCTGCGGATAGCCAAGATAAAACAGACTATCAAACCGTCTGGGCAAAAACGGCAGGGGCCGTGGCCGCACCAACGGCATCGCTGCATTTTGACGCCGCGCTATTGCAACAGCTGCGCGATTTGGGCGTGTCCTTTACCTATGTGACCCTTCATGTGGGCGCGGGGACGTTCCTGCCAGTTAAGGTTGATGATATTTCAGATCACAAGATGCATGCCGAATGGGGGCAGGTCAGCGCGCAAGCCGCCCAAGAGATCGCCCAGACCAAGGCCGAAGGCGGGCGCGTGATCCCCGTTGGCACAACGGCCCTGCGTTTGATCGAAACCGCAGGACGCCAAGGCGAAATCGCCCCATGGGAAGGGGATACAGATATCTTCATCACACCGGGGTTCCAGTTTAACGTGGCGGATGCGCTGATGACGAATTTCCATTTGCCAAAGTCGACGTTGATGATGCTGGTGTCTGCCCTGATGGGCCAAGAAACCATTCGCAACATCTATGCCCATGCGGTGAAAACCGGTTATCGTTTTTTCTCATACGGTGACGCATCCTTGTTACTTCCTGCGCGTAAAAGCGACTAACAAGGTCGCTGCCAAGCAGGACACCGCCAAAACGGTTCCGCTACGGCTAAGGTGACAATTTCGGAGCAACGCAATGATTCAGGTCCTCTCCAGCGCTTGGGCGCTTTTGTTTGGCATGTGCCTTTTGATGGTCGGGAACGGCATGCAGGGCACATTGATGGGTATTCGGGGTGACATCGAAGGGTTTGATACCTTTATGATGTCTATTATTATGTCTGCTTATTTTGTCGGGTTTCTGGGCGGCTCTCGCCTTGCCCCTAAAATGATCCGGCGCGTGGGCCACGTGCGGGTTTTTGCCGCCCTTGCATCGGCGATTTCTGCGGTGATGATCATCTATCCGACTTTCCCGAACGTCGTTGTTTGGACCTTGGGCAGGATATTGATCGGCTTTTGCTTTTCAGCCGTTTATGTGACGGCGGAAAGCTGGTTGAACAACGCGGCAGATAACTCGAACCGCGGCAAAGCTCTGTCTCTTTATATGATCGTGCAGACCTTTGGTATTGTGGCCTCACAGGCGCTTTTGCTGACGGCTGAACCTGATGGTTTTATCCTGTTTATCATTCCATCCATCTTGGTGAGCCTTGCAATCACCCCTATTTTGCTCAGCATCACGCCGACACCTGCTTTTGAAACCACCAAACCGATGAGCCTGCGCGAGCTGATGAATTTTTCGCCGCTCGGTTGTGTAGGCATGTTTCTATTGGGGGGGATTTTCTCGGCTCAGTTTGGGATGTCATCGGTTTATGGCTCAGAGGCGGGCCTGAGCGTTCCCCAGATTTCCACATTCGTGGCGACCTTCTTTATCGGGGCGGTGGTTCTGCAATATCCGATCGGGTGGATTTCCGACCGTATGGACAGACGATACCTGATTATCATTGTTTCGATCATCGGTGTTGTCGGATCGTTCATGGGCATGTTTCTGGGCAGCGTGTTTTGGTTGCTGCTTGTGTCGGCGTTTGTCGTCGGGGGCATGTCCAACCCGTTGTATTCCTTGCTGATGGCGCACACGAACGACTTTCTTGAGCATGACGACATGGTCGCGGCTTCGGGGGGGCTGATCTTTATCAACGGGCTTGGCGCGATTTTGGGGCCGATGATCACAGGGTGGATCATGGGGACGTCATTAGGGCCAGGGGGGTTCTATTTGTTTACGGCGGTTCTTTTTGGCGGGATCATCCTTTATGCGGGCTATCGCTCGACTGTTCGCTCGGCTTTGCCTGCCGAAGACACGGGATCTTATGTTCCGATGCCCCCAACAGCCACGACTGTTGCTGTTGAGATCGCGCAGGAATACGCAATCGAGACTGAAATCGAAGAGGAAGAAGCCGCTTTGGCTGAGGAAGAAGCCCTTGCTCAGGAGGCCGAGACCGCTGAGGAGCCAGCAAATGCACCCTGAATTTGCTTCCTAAAGGAAACCTAATCCCAGCCGCGAAAAATGGTTGCGCTAAATGTGACGCTTTTGTTGCAATTTGTGTGTTTCATAAAAGTTTAATCTGTCCTTAACTGAACGGGTTAGGCGCATTTTTGCGCGGAGGAGGTAACAATGGTTGGTCCCGATAAGGTACTAGAGTTTTGGTTAGACCGTGTAGGGCCAAAGGGGTGGTATAACTCTGATGCGGCTTTGGACGCGGAAATCCGTGAGACGTTTCTGTCCACATGGGAGGCAAGCCGGGAGGGCAAGCTGGACCATTGGCTGAGCTACCCATCCGGTGTATTGGCGTATTTGATCGTGACCGATCAGCTGTCGCGCAACATGTTCCGCGATAGCGGCGATGCATTTGCGACCGACGCGGCCGCCCTTGCGATCGCTAAACGCGCGATCTGTAAAGGCTGGGACATGAAGATCGACGAGCCGACGCGCCAGTTCTTTTATCTGCCGTTGATGCATTCAGAGAACCTGTGTGATCAGGATCGTTGCATCCGCCTGATGGTCGAGCGGCTGCCCGAAACGGGGCAGAGCAACCTGCTGCACGCGCAGGCCCACCGCGAGGTTATTCGCCAATTCGGCCGCTTTCCTTATCGCAATGCTGCGTTGGGACGGTTGGAGACGCGCGCAGAAAAAAACTATGCCGCGCAGGGCGGTTACGGGTTTACGTTGCGCCAGCTGCAAATGGATTTGGCAGCTTAATTAAATATTTACACAGCTGTTTCACAAAGCCCGCAAGCGCCCGATGGTGTTTGCGGGCTTTTGCATAGCTGCCTTGTTGCTCTCGCCATTGCTGAACTTATCTCTATAGTTTAAGGGTGAACTAATTTTTCTAGTGACTTGCGCGAGGTGCAAAATGGCTGATTCATCCTTTGATCTAATTGTGATTGGTGCAGGGCCGGGCGGCTATGTCGCCGCGATCCGTGGTGCACAGCTGGGGATGAAGGTCTGTATTGTCGAACGTGAAAACCTCGGCGGGATCTGCCTCAACTGGGGCTGTATCCCGACAAAAGCGCTGCTGCGCTCTTCCGAGGTGTTCCACCTGATGCACCGCGCGAAAGAATTCGGCCTAAAGGCTGACGGGATCGACTATGATCTGGACGCGGTTGTGAAACGCTCGCGCAAAGTGGCGGGGCAGCTCTCGGGCGGGATCGGCCACCTGATGAAAAAGAACAAAGTAACGGTCGTCATGGGCGAGGCCACGATTGCCGCAAAAGGTAAGGTCAGCGTCAAGACGGACAAGGGCACAGACACGCTCAGCGCGAAAAACATCATCGTCGCAACCGGCGCGCGCGCACGCGAGCTTCCAGGCCTTGAGGCGGATGGCAAACAGGTCTGGACCTATCGCCACGCGTTGCAGCCCCCCCACATGCCGAAAAAGCTGCTGGTCATCGGATCGGGCGCGATTGGCATTGAATTCGCCAGCTTTTATAACACGCTGGGTGCCGACACGACTGTTGTCGAAGTGATGGACCGCGTGCTGCCGGTAGAGGATGAAGAGATTTCAACCTTCGCCAAGAAAGCATTCGAAAAACAGGGCATGAAGATCATGCAAAAGGCGATGGTCAAAAAGCTGGACCGCGCCGCAGGGAAGGTCACCGCGCATATCGAAGTGGGTGGCAAGGTGGAAACCCATGAATTTGACACCGTGATCAGTGCTGTCGGCATTGTCGGCAATGTTGAAGGGCTTGGCCTAGAGGCTGCTGGTGTCAAAATTGACCGCACCCATGTTGTCACCGATGAATATTGCCGCACAGGTGTTGACGGGCTTTATGCCATTGGCGACATCGCGGGCGCGCCTTGGCTGGCCCATAAGGCCTCTCATGAGGGCGTGATGGTTGCCGAACTCATCGCTGGTAAACATGCCCACCCCGTCAAACCCGAAAGCATCGCAGGCTGCACCTATTGCCACCCGCAAGTGGCATCGGTCGGCTATAGCGAGGCAAAAGCCAAAGAGTTGGGGTATGAGGTAAAGGTCGGGCGCTTCCCGTTTATCGGTAACGGCAAGGCGATTGCACTGGGCGAAGAAAGCGGGCTGATCAAAACCGTATTCGACGCCAAGACAGGCGAATTGCTGGGCGCTCATATGATCGGTGCCGAAGTGACCGAGCTGATCCAAGGTTATGTGGTGGGGCGCCAGCTGGAAACCACCGAAGAAGACCTGATGAACACGGTCTTCCCGCACCCGACCTTGTCCGAGATGATGCATGAGTCCGTTTTGGACGCCTATGGCAAAGTCATCCACATGTAAGATTTTCGCCTGCGCGGGTGCTTTACGACCCGCGCAGGCGCTGACATACTCAACCCATGGTAAGCCTGAATCGCGTTGTTATGGGTCCTGCGTCGCGCAAGATGATCCAAGAGCTCAAGCCTCAACGCTTGAAAGTAGCTGAGATATCAGGCCACTACGGCCAGCAGTTTGCCTTCAAAAGCTATACGCAGTTCCGTTATCCCGAATATGATATTTGCGCCGGACCCTACCTTGATCCTGTATCGGGCAAGCCGCGCAAATTTGATCTGATCCTCGCGAACCAAGTGTGGGAGCATCTGGACCGCCCCTATACTGCAACCCGCCATGTGCGCCAGATGCTGAAAAAGGGCGGCAAGTTCTGGGTGGCAGTGCCGTTTTATGTGCCGTTTCACGCCGCGCCGATGGATAATTCGCGTTGGTCTGCGCGGGGGTTAAAGAATTTCTTGATCGAATGCGGGTTTGAGGAGCATTTGGTCCAGTCGTATCAATGGGGCAACCGCCACGTCGCGCAGCGCAACCTCGAAGAGGTTTGGCCGCCGGAATACGTTGAAGGCGTTGACGACATAGAAAACGATCCCGAGATGCCGATTTGCGCATGGGCCATGGCTGAACGCAGCTAAATCCTCGTCTTCCTATTGATGTTTATCTTTTGCCCGCTCTGCTGTGAAAGATGCGATGTTTACTGTTTGTTCACATTTTTCCATTGGAGAATCCCGCCACCCCGCCTATATCCGATAGGAACGACAGGGGGCCCAACATGGCTGAGCTAAAGAACATCGAAGTCCGCGGCGCGCGCGAGCATAACCTCAAAAGCATTGATGTGGATATTCCGCGCGATCAGCTGGTGGTGATTACGGGGCTGTCTGGCTCGGGCAAATCCTCGCTTGCCTTTGATACGATCTATGCCGAAGGGCAGCGCCGCTATGTCGAAAGCCTTAGCGCCTATGCACGTCAATTCCTTGATATGATGCAAAAACCCGATGTCGATCACATCTCGGGTCTGTCGCCTGCGATTTCGATCGAGCAAAAGACAACCTCGAAAAACCCGCGCTCAACCGTCGGCACCGTGACCGAGATTTACGACTATATGCGTCTGCTATTCGCCCGTGTCGGCACGCCCTATTCTCCGACCACAGGCAAGCCAATCGAGGCCCAGCAGGTCCAAGACATGGTCGACCGCATCATGGCCATGGAGGAGGGCACACGCGCCTATCTGCTGGCCCCCATCATCCGCGACCGCAAAGGCGAATACCGCAAAGAATTCCTCGAGCTGCGCAAATCTGGTTTCCAGCGGGTCAAAGTGAACGGCGAATTCTATGAATTGGACGAGCCACCCACGCTGGACAAGAAGTTCCGCCATGACATCGACGTGGTTGTCGACCGCATCGTGGTGCGGGAAGGGCTGGAAACCCGCCTTGCCGACAGCCTGCGCACCGCTCTTGATCTGGCCGATGGCATTGCCATTCTGGAAACCGCACCCAGCGAGGGCGAGGCCGAGCGTTTCACCTTTTCCGAAAAATTCGCCTGCCCAGAGAGCGGCTTTACCATCCCCGAGATCGAGCCGCGCCTGTTTTCCTTTAACGCGCCCTTCGGGGCGTGCCCGTCCTGTGATGGTCTGGGCAAAGAGCTGTTCTTTGACGAACGTCTTGTGGTGCCCGACCAGAACCTGAAAATCTATGACGGGGCGCTGGCACCATGGCGCAAGGGCAAAAGCCCGTATTTCAAACAGACCATTGAGGCGATTGCCAAACACTATGGCTTTAGCCCGAATACCAAATGGAAAGACCTCGACGCCAAGATCCAAAAGATCTTTCTTTATGGATCGGGCAAAGAGGAAATCCAGTTCCGCTATGACGAGGGCGGGCGCGTGTATGAGGTAAGCCGCGTCTTTGAGGGGGTGATCCCCAACATGGAACGCCGCTATCGCGAGACCGATAGCAACTGGATCAGAGAAGAGTTTGAGCGCTATCAGAACAACCGCCATTGCGGCACCTGTGAGGGCTATCGCCTGCGCCCCGAAGCACTGGCCGTAAAGATCGGTAAAGAGGCGCATCTGCTGCATGCAGGGCAGGTTGTACAGATGTCGATCCGCGAAGCATTCGCGTGGTGCGAGACAGTTCCAGAGGCTCTGACCCTTCAGAAAAACGAGATCGCCAAAGCGATTTTGAAGGAAATTCGTGAACGCCTTGGATTCTTGAATAATGTTGGATTAGAATATCTTACGCTGGCACGTTCAAGTGGTACATTAAGTGGCGGAGAGAGCCAACGCATCCGTTTGGCCTCTCAAATTGGCTCGGGGTTAACTGGGGTTCTTTACGTCTTGGATGAGCCATCCATCGGGCTGCACCAGCGCGACAATGACCGCCTGTTGCTGACGCTCAAGAACCTGCGCAATCAGGGTAATACCGTGATCGTGGTTGAACACGACGAAGAGGCAATCCGCGAGGCCGACTATGTCTTTGACATCGGGCCAGGGGCGGGGGTGCACGGCGGGCAAGTGGTTAGTCATGGGACGCCAGAGCAGGTCGCCGCTGACCCGAACTCGGTCACGGGACAATACCTCACAGGCGCGCGCGAGATCGCCGTGCCAGCCACGCGGCGCAAAGGGAACAAGAAGAAGGTGCAGGTGGTCAAGGCCACGGGCAACAACCTGCAAAACGTGACGGTTGATTTCCCACTGGCCAAGTTCGTCTGTGTCACAGGCGTATCGGGGGGCGGTAAATCCACTCTTACGATCGAGACCTTGTTCAAAACCGCCTCGATGAACCTGAACGGCGCCCGTCAAACGCCAGCGCCTTGCCAAACGATCAAAGGGCTAGAGCATCTGGACAAGGTCATCGACATTGATCAGCGCCCCATCGGCCGCACGCCACGGTCAAACCCTGCGACCTATACAGGGGCCTTTACACCCATCAGGGATTGGTTTGCGGGCCTGCCAGAGGCCAAGGCGCGTGGCTATAAGCCCGGTCGTTTCTCGTTCAACGTCAAAGGCGGACGCTGCGAGGCCTGTCAGGGCGACGGTGTGATCAAGATCGAGATGCACTTCCTGCCGGATGTCTATGTGGAATGCGAAACCTGCAAAGGCGCGCGCTATAACCGCGAAACGCTTGAAATCAAGTTCAAGGGCAAAAGCATCGCCGATGTGCTGGATATGACGGTCGAGGATGCGCAGGCGTTCTTTACCGCCGTGCCGTCGATCCGCGAAAAGATGGATGCGCTGATGCGCGTTGGTCTGGGCTATATCAAGGTTGGCCAGCAGGCGACCACCCTGTCAGGGGGCGAGGCGCAGCGCGTCAAGCTAAGCAAAGAGCTCAGCAAACGCTCGACAGGTCGTACCCTGTATATTCTGGATGAACCGACAACGGGTCTGCATTTCGAGGATGTGCGCAAGCTGTTGGAAGTGCTGCATGAATTGGTCGATCAGGGGAATTCGGTCGTGGTGATCGAACATAACCTCGACGTGGTGAAAACAGCCGATCACATCATTGATATCGGGCCAGAAGGCGGCGATGGCGGGGGGCGCGTTGTGGCAACGGGCACGCCTGAACAGGTCGCCGAGGTCGAAGAAAGTTATACAGGCAAATACCTCAAGCCGATGCTCACCGCGCGCGCCGCTGCTGAATAATCACGTCGCGTTCAGGCGCGAGTATTGCATTAACGACGGCTTTAGGGGGTATCCCTTTGCATAGCCCCCTCAGCCTAGGCTGAAGGGGCCTGTGGGAAAGGCCTGTTTGCGAACCTAGCTGTCCCGACCACGCGCGGCGAAACGAGGCAACATCGCTGAAAAATCGCGCCCCTTGCCATCCTCATTCTCTACGAATTCTGCGTATAGTTCACGGGCGAGGGCACCCATGGGCGTGTCGGCGTCTACCGCTTTGGCGGCCTGCTGGCTGAGGCCAAGATCCTTGAGCATCAGCTCGGCTGCAAAGCCGGGGGTGTAATCATTATCCGCAGGGGATTGCGGCCCAACGCCGGGGGCAGGGCAATAGGCGTTCATCGACCAGCTATAGCCCGACGACGTGCTGACCACATCGAACATCTTTTGGCGATCAAGGCCCAGTTTATCTGCCAAAGCAAAGGCTTCGCAGGTGACGGCCATGGTTGCGCCAAGGATCATGTTGTTACAGATTTTGGCCGCTTGGCCTGCGCCTGCTTCGCCGCAATGCACGGCCTTTTGCCCCATGATGTCAAACAACGGGCTTGCCGCTGCAAAGGCCGCATCGCTGCCACCTGTCATAAAGGTCAACGTACCGCCAGAAGCGCCGCCAACACCGCCAGACACAGGCGCATCAACAAACCCCAGCCCCATTTCAGCAGCCTGAGCGCCAACATGGCGCGCGCTATCCACGTCAACGGTGGAACAATCAATCAAAACCGCGCCGCTTTTCATCGCGGGGAGGGCCTGATCCGCGACAGCACGCAAAATCGCGCCATTGGGCAGCATTGTGATGACAAAATCCGCATCCGCGCAGGCAGCTTGCGCGGTTTCGGCCACGGCCACGCCCTCTGCGGTTGTGCCAGCGGTATCAAACCCGACGACGGTGTGACCCGCCGCGGCGAGGTTATGGGCCATTGGGCCGCCCATGTTGCCTAGGCCGATAAATCCGATTGTAAAGCTCATATCTGTCTCTCCCTCAGAGTGTGAGTGCGTTTTTTCCAAGCGGTGCCAGCATTTTAGCAACGGCGGCTATTGGGACGTCGCCCGTTGCATATTGCCAGCTTGGATTGCGGTCTTTGTCGATGATAGCGGCGCGAATACCCTCTAGGAAATCGCCATGCTCGGAGGCGCGGGATGTAAAGCGGTATTCAAGGTCCAGCGCCTTTTCCAAGCTGAGAGATGGGCCGCGCAGGCGGTGGATCATCTCGACAGTGGCGGCCATGGAGAGGGGAGCATTGCGCCCCATTGCCTTTAGGGTCTTGGCAGTAAATTCGCTGTCATCGTCGGCCAACATACGGCGGATGTCTTCCAGCGCTTCGCCGGTGAAAAGACGGTCAATCTGCTCTTGATGCTGGCGCAATGTGCCTTCAGGGGCAGGTTTGATGTGGGGCTCTAGCTGCGCAACATCGCCAGTTTCCTCAAGCGCCGAGATCAGATTTATCCACATTGACTGTGGAATGTAACTGTCTGCAAATCCTGCATAAATAGCATCATCTGCATTCATGCGACTGGCAGTTATCCCCAGATACTCACCCAGTCTCCCAGGGGCGAGGGCCAGCATCAATGACCCCCCAACATCAGGGACCAAACCAATACCAACTTCGGGCATGGCGATCTGGCTGGTTTCACCAACGATGCGGTGAGAGCCGTGACACCCAATGCCAACACCGCCCCCCATGGTGAAGCCCTGAAGAAAGGAAACCACAGGTTTGGGGTAGGTGAAAATCTTGTTGTTCAGGCGGTATTCATCCGCCCAAAACTTTTGCCCATAGGCGTAATCGCCTTTGGTGCCTGTCTCATATAATTCGGCAATATCACCGCCTGAGCAGAAGGCGCGGTCGCCCTGCGCATCCATCACGATGACATGGACCTCGTCATTGTTGCGCCATGTGTCCAGCGCATCTTCGATCGCTAGGCACATCTCATATGTCATTGCATTCAAGGCCTTAGGGCGGGTCAGAGTGATCCGACCTGCGCGCCCGACAATGCGGATTTGAATATCGCTCATCGGTTTTTCAACATGTCGCGGGAGACGATGACGCGCATGATTTCATTTGTGCCTTCGAGGATCTGGTGAACACGTAGGTCGCGCACCAGCTTTTCGATGCCATAATCGGCAAGGTAACCATAACCGCCATGCAATTGCAGACATTGGTCAACCACGCGGCTGCCCGCATCGGTCACAAACTTTTTCGCCATGGCGCAATGTTTGGTTGCATCCGGCGCGCCATTGTCCAGCTTCCACGCCGCTTGCCGCAAGAACACGCGTGCGGCCTGAAGCTCAATCTCCATATCCGCGAGGCGGAATTGCAGGCCTTGGAACTGGTCGATGGGTTTCCCAAACGCCTTACGCTCGCCCATATACTCCAAAGTTTTGGTGAGCGCGGTCTGCGCGGCGCCAAGGGAACAGGCGGCGATGTTCAAACGGCCGCCATCCAGCCCTTTCATCGCATATTTGAAACCATTACCTTCTTCGCCAACCAAATTCCCTGCGAAAATGTTGCAATTGTCAAACTGTACTTGCGCCGTTGGCTGGCTGCGCCAGCCCATTTTATCTTCCAATCCGCCAAAGCTAAGGCCCTCTGTCCCGTCTTCGACGTAAACGGTGGATACGCCAGCCGCGCCGTCATCACCTGTGCGCACCATGCAAACGTAGGCGTCGGAATAACCGCCGCCAGAGATGAAGGCTTTGGTCCCGTTGATGGTATATCCCTCGTTGGTGCGTTCCGCGCGCGTCTTGAGCGCGGCTGCATCCGACCCAGAACCGGGTTCGGTCAGGCAATAGCTGAGAACGGTGTTCATCGAGAGCACATCCGGCATGATCCGCGCCTTCAGCTCGTCCGAGGCGAAACTGTCCAGCATCTTGGCGCACATGTTGTGGATCGACAGAAAGGCCGCAACAGAAGGGCAGGCCATGGAGAGCGCTTCGAACACCAGCGTCGCATCCAGACGCGACAGGCCAGAGCCGCCACCTTCCTCGGATACGTACAATCCGCCAAAGCCAAGCTCGGCAATCTGTGGCCATAGCTCTTTTGGAATGGTCTCGGCCTTTTCCCATGCTTGGGCATTGGGCGCGATATATTCTTGGCCAAAGGCGTAAGCCATATCAAAAATAGCGGTTTGTTCTTCGCTGAGCGCAAAATCCATGTCGTCCTCCCGAGGATATTGGGCGCAAGATAGGTGCAAAATCTTGCGAGAGTTTTGCAAGGGCGCGCCTGTTCACGCGCCCTTGGCTGTCTTATTCCCGAAAGGGCTTATTCCATCACTGGGATAGAGAATTCGCCGCCTTCTTTAATGCCCGAGGGCCAGCGTGCGGTCACGGTTTTGGTGCGTGTGTAGAATTTGAACGCGTCAGGACCGTGCTGGTTCAAGTCACCAAAGACGGATTTCTTCCAGCCGCCAAAGGTGTGATAGGCCAGCGGCACAGGGATTGGCACGTTGATGCCGACCATGCCCACGTTGATCCGGTTGGCAAAGTCACGCGCCGCGTCACCGTCACGGGTGAAAATCGCGGTGCCGTTGCCGTATTCGTGGTCCATGGCAAGGCCGATCGCCTCTTCATAGGTTTGCGCACGGACACAGGTCAGAACAGGCCCAAAGATTTCCTGCTGGTAGATGTCCATGTCTTTTGTGGCATGGTCAAACAGGTGTGGCCCGACGAAATAGCCGTCCTCATAGCCTTGCAGTTTGAAATCACGGCCATCAACAACCAGCTTCGCACCTTGGTCGATACCCGTCTGAACCAGACGTTCGATGTTTGCCTTGGCAGCGCCCGTCACAACAGGGCCGTAATCAACGTCATTGCCAGCGGTATAGGGGCCAACTTTCAGTTTTTCGATACGGGGGACCAGCTCTTCGATCAGGCGGTCAGCGGTTTCATCGCCAACAGGAACCGCAACCGAAATCGCCATGCAGCGTTCGCCCGCCGCGCCATAGCCTGCGCCGATCAAAGCATCAGCCGCTTGCGCCATATCGGCGTCTGGCATGATGATCATGTGGTTTTTAGCGCCGCCAAAACACTGAACGCGCTTACCTTGGGCACAACCCGTGCCATAGATGTATTCCGCAATCGGGGTAGAGCCAACAAAGCCAACGGATTGGATGACATCGTTGTACAGGATCGCATCAACGGCTTCTTTGTCGCCATTCACAACCTGCAAGATACCTTTTGGCAGGCCCGCTTCTTCGGCCAGTTCGGCCAGCATCAGCGGCACAGATGGGTCACGCTCGGACGGTTTCAGGATAAACGCGTTGCCGCAAGCGATGGCAGGGGCAAACATCCACATCGGGATCATCGCAGGGAAGTTAAACGGGGTGATGCCCGCCGTCACACCCAGCGCCTGACGCATGGAGTACATGTCGATACCAGGGCCAGCAGAATCGGTGAACTCACCCTTCAACATATGAGGCGCGCCGATGCAGTACTCAACAACCTCAAGACCGCGCTGAACATCGCCAGCAGCGTCAGGCAGGGTTTTACCGTGCTCGCGGCTGAGGGCTTCGGCCAGTTTGTCCATGTCGCGGTTCAGCAGGTCGACCAGCTTCATCAGCACGCGTGCGCGGCGCTGTGGGTTGGTTGCGGCCCATTTCGGCTGGGCTGCGGCGGCATAGGCTACTGCTTGTTCCAGCTCTTCTTTGCTGGCCAGTGGGCATTTTGCCTGCACTTCGCCAGTGGCAGGGTTCATAACATCAGCGAAACGGCCGGACGTGCCTTTGACGTGTTCGCCGTTGAGGTAGTGCGTAAGTTCTTGCATCGGGATCTCCTGTTACGTTGAGCGCAGTCTAGTCTTGCAAAAAGCCTTGGGGTAGGGGCAAGAGGGCAAAATTGCTTTGCGTTTTTGTCGGTATGCTGTTTGATGTGTGATGCTCTGCTGCAAAGCGTTGATCGGGAGATGAAAATTGAAGAACTGGGATGATCTGCGCCTGTTTCTGGCTGTCGCGCGCGAAGAAAGCCTGTCTGGCGCGGGCAAGGCGCTGCGGCTTGATCCCGCGACCTTGGGGCGCCGTATGGCGCGGCTCGAGAAAGACATGCAGGCGGCGCTATTTGTGAAATCGCCGCAAGGGTATGCGCTTACCCAAGCGGGGGAGAAGTTGTTTGAGCGGGCGGGGGCCGTAGAGCAGGCCATGCGCAGCACCGCAATCGAAGAAACCGCCCATAGCGAAACCCTGAGCGGGCAGATACGTTTAGGCGCACCAGATGGCTGTGCCAATTTTCTTTTGCCGCAGGTTTGTGCGGCGATCGGGCGGGAAAACCCCGCGTTGGATATCCAGATCGTCGCCTTGCCGCGTGTGTTTAACCTTACGCGGCGCGAAGCGGACATGGCCATCGGGGTCAGCGCCCCCACCGCTGGGCGGTTGGTGGTGCGACAAGTGTCCGAGTACCGTTTGCACCTTGCCGCTTCTGAGGAATACCTCAACGCCCATGGCCCGATCCCTGATCTGGAAACCTTAAAATCGCATCCCATGGTGGGCTATATTCCTGATATGATCTTTGACCGAGAATTGGATTATCTCGCGGATCTGGGGGCAGGGCGGGTCGCCTTGGCGTCAAATTCTGTTTCCGTTCAGTTGAATATGCTACGTCAAAGTGCGGGTGTCGGCGTGGTGCATGACTTTAGCCTGCCATTTGCGCCAGGGGTGCGGCGTATCCTCACAGAAGAGGTCAGCCTGACCCGCGCATTTTACCTGATCCGCCATGTGGATGATGCAAAAAACCAGCGATTAGCGCGGTTTGCAGATTTGATGGCAGCGGGGCTCAAGGCCGAGGTTGCCCGCCTCGAAGCATTAAGCACAGAGCATGAGCGCCCTTGACAGCGGCGCCTTGGACGTCAACCATGAGGGAACACAACAGCTGCGCATGGGAGGATGAACAATGTTGGTATCACAAATCCTAAAGTCCAAGGCAGACGATAGTATCGTCACGACCTTACCATCCACCACAATCGCACAAGCCGCCCAGATGTTATCCGAGCGCCGCATCGGTACGCTGATCATCTCGCGTGACGGTGAAACGCCTGAGGGGATTACATCGGAGCGCGATATCGTGCGCCAGCTGGGCAAAGCCGGCGCAATCTGTCTGACCGAAACGGTCAGCAGCATCATGACCAAAAAGCTGGTGACCTGCACGCGTGATATGCGCGCAGACGCGGTGCTGGAAAAGATGACCGAAGGCCGTTTCCGCCACATGCCTGTTCTCGAAGACGGCAAACTGGTTGGCCTCATTTCATTGGGTGACGTTGTTAAGGCGCGCTTGATGGAGCTGGCCATGGAAAAAGATGCCCTCGAAGGCATGATCCGAGGCCACTAGGGCATCGCTTGCATCTGCTGGCGGCTTCTGTTTGCTTAGCGTTCGTTAATACTCATACCAAGGAGCGCCGCATATGCGCGTTGGCCTATATCCTGGCACTTTCGATCCCATTACTTTGGGGCATATAGATATTATTCGCCGCGCGGCGTCGCTGGTGGATAAGCTGGTCATTGGCGTTGCAATCAACCGCGATAAGGGGCCGCTTTTTTCCTTGGAAGAACGCGTGGCGTTGATCGAAGAAGAATGTGCGGCACTGGCGGTTGAGACCGGCATCGAGATCGTCGCGCATCCGTTCGAGAACCTGTTGATCAACTGTGCGCGCGATGTTGGCGCAGGTTTGATCGTGCGGGGCCTGCGGGCTGTTGCGGATTTTGAGTATGAATATCAGATGGTTGGCATGAACCGCCAACTAGACGCCGAGATCGAAACCGTTTTCCTGATGGCCGATGCCCAGCATCAGGCAATTGCGAGCAAACTGGTGAAAGAGATCGCCCGCCTAGACGGGGACGTGAGCAAATTCGTCACGCCCCGCGTCAATACCGAGCTGATCGCCCGCTTTAAAAAGGGGTGATCAGGCCCGCGCCATTGCGGCGGCGGTGTCCAGCATTCGGTTGGAGAAACCCCATTCATTGTCATACCATGACATGACGCGCACAAGGTTGCCCTGTTGCACGCTGGTTTGATCCAGCGCCACAACCGAGCTATGCGGGTCGTGGTTGAAATCAATCGAGACCAAGGGGCGGGTGGTTGTTCCCATCACGCCTTCCATCCCCTCAGAGGCTGCCACGATCGCTGCGTTCACCTCTTCGGCTGTGGCGTCTTTGTTCAGTTCAACAACCAGATCTACGCAAGAAACATTCGGGGTAGGGACGCGGATCGCGGTGCCGTCGATTCGCCCCTCTAGCTCGGGCAGGACAAGGGCGATGGCTTTTGCCGCGCCTGTTGTCGTTGGCACCATGGAAACAGCCCCCGCGCGCGCGCGGTATAGGTCCTTGTGGGCGCCATCATGCAAGGCCTGATCGCCTGTATAGCTGTGGATCGTCGTCATATGACCGCGTTTCACACCAAAGGCGGCGTGCAGCGCATTTGCCAGCGGCGCAAGGCAGTTTGTTGTGCAGGATGCGTTGGAAACGATGGTGTCTCCGCTGGTCAGATCACCGTGGTTCACGCCATAAACGATGGTTTTCATCTTGCCCTTACCAGGTGCCGAAATCAGCACCTTGTCCGAGCCGTTTTTCAGGTGGCGCGCAGCGCTTTCATCCGTGTTGAAAAAGCCTGTGCACTCCAAAGCGATATCAACATCACCCCAAGGCAGTTTTTCCGGCTCACGCTCGGCTGTGACGCGAATGGGGCCACGGCCCACATCCATCATGCCATCGGCAAATTTTACATCGCCAGCAAAGCGCCCGTGCACGCTGTCGAACTCAAACAAATGGGCGCTGGTGGCGGGGGGGCTAAGATCGTTGATAGCAACGACTTGGATATCCTCGCGGCCATCCTCGATCAATGCGCGTAGCACGTTGCGGCCAATGCGGCCAAACCCGTTGATTCCGATCTTGATGGTCATATTTCACCTGTAATAAGGAATGTTTGCGCAAACATACGGCGCAAAGCACAGCTGTCAACAGCAACCATGCAGAAGTTACAGGCGTTAAGATTTAGCTGTGAAAAGGGGTTAGCGCCAAAAGGCGAGCCATTCGATCAGCTCGGCCAGTTTTTTGCCAAGGAACACAATGTGTTCGGTTCCGAAATAGACATAGTCCAAGACGAGGGCGCAGACGATAATTAGTCCAAGAACTAAAGCGATCCGGTTTGTCATGCTGCACCCTTTATCATTGCCCGCCCTTTCTAGGGCAGGCAACAGCTGGCAACAAGCCTTAGCCCAATTGGCCCATGACAGTGGCCAAATCGGCCATACGAACAGAGAAGGCCCATTCGTTATCATACCATGCCAGAACCCGCACCGTGCGGCCTGCCACAACGATGGTCTGATCGGGCGCAAAGATCGAGCTGTGCTCGGTCTGGTTAAAGTCGATCGACACTTTTGGCGCAGGATCATAGGCAAATACCCGTGACATTGCCCCTTCAGCAGCGGTTTTCGCAGCGAGGTTGATCTCTTCTACGGTCACATCGCGCGAAGCGGTAAAGGTCAGGTCAACGGCGCTGACGTTTGGCGTCGGAACACGCATCGCTGTTCCGTCCAAGCGGCCTTTCAGGCTTGGCATGACTTCGCCCAGTGCTTTTGCAGCACCTGTCGATGTCGGGATGATTGCCATCGCTGCCGCGCGTGCGCGATAGAGGTCGCTGTGGCGGCGGTCCAGCGTTGGCTGGTCACCTGTATAGCTGTGGATGGTCGTCATCAGACCGCTTTCGATGCCAACGGCTTCGTGCATCACCTTGGCAAGCGGCGCGAGGCAGTTCGTCGTGCATGAACCATTCGAGATCATCGTCTCGGAGGCCAGCAATTCGTGGTCGTTCACCCCAAATACAACAGTACGATCAACGTTTTTACCTGGCGCAGACAAAAGAACCTTTTTCGCGCCCTGTTCGATGTGGGTGCGGGCCTTGTTACCGTCGTTGAATTTGCCAGTACATTCCAGAACCACGTCACAACCGGACCAGTCCAGCTCTTCCATGTTATAGGTCGACATGACTTCGATGTCGTTCTGGCCGAGGTTCAAATAGTTTTCGTCTACGGAAACTTCATTCGGGAAACGCCCGTGAACAGAATCGTAGCGCAGCATGTGGGCGGCTGTTTCGATGGGGCCTGTCGCGTTCAGCTTGATCACTTCGATATCTTCGCGTGCAGAGCGCGCGATGTGTGAAAGGGTGCAGCGGCCGATGCGGCCAAAACCGTTGATCCCGACTTTGATGGTCATGATAGGCTCCTTTGTGTGATCTTGTTGGGCACGCTATAAACGGCGAAACCCCAGAGGGGCCAGAGCCAAAACCATCCGCTTGCCCGATGTTAGCGTTAAAGTTTTGAGTTAGCGGTAACGGTTTGGACGTATTGGAAAATCTCGCCTGATGGTTTAGCAGATCGGGTGGAAATGACGGAGAGAAATGATGAGTGGACTGATCGCCCTTTTGGATGATGTCGCAGCAATTGCCAAAGTTGCGGCATCCTCGGTGGATGATGTGATTGGGCAGGCGACCAAGGCTTCGGCCAAGGCGGCAGGGGCCGTGATTGATGATGCTGCCGTTACGCCAAAATACGTTCAGGGGTTTGAGGCGGACCGCGAGTTGCCTGTGATCTGGCGGATCACCAAAGGGAGCCTGCGCAACAAGCTGCTTTTTCTACTTCCTGCTGGGCTGGCTTTGTCAGCCTTCGCGCCATGGGCCATTGCACCGCTGTTGATGCTCGGCGGGGCTTACCTGTGTTTTGAAGGCGCCGAAAAGGTCGCCCATGTCATGGGGTGGAGCCACGGCCACGAAGATCACGCGGGCAAGGAAGACACCATATCCGATCCTGCCGCGCTGGAAGAAGAAAAGGCGCAGGGCGCGATCAAGACCGATTTTATCCTGTCAGCCGAAATCATGACGATCACCCTTGCCGCCATTCCGCCCAGCAGTTTCTGGATGGAGGCGGCAACGCTGGCCGCTGTTGCCGTGATGATTACGGTTGCGGTTTACGGATCGGTGGCCTTGATCGTTAAAATGGACGACATCGGCTTGGCCATGGCCAACAAAAGCCGCCTTTCGGGTGTGCGCGCCATGGGCCGTGGGCTGGTCAAAGGGATGCCAGGGTTTCTAAAGCTGCTCACAGTTGTGGGTACCGCCGCGATGTTGTGGGTTGGCGGGTCAATCATCGTGCACGGGCTCGAAGAAGTCGGTGTCGGCGCCCCTGCGCATCTGATCCACGATGTGGCTTATGATTTAGGGCACGCCGTACCTGCCGCATGGGCGGGATTCACCGAATGGCTTGTAAAAGCGACGATTGATGGGGTTCTTGGCCTCGTTCTGGGCCTGATGCTCATCCCTGTGGGAGAGAAGGTCGTGACGCCAATCTGGCGGCGCGTGTTTTCAAAGAAATCGTAAGTTTTAGCCCGAAAGCATCTGGTGATCTGCCCTAGATGGGGCGATCACCGCGGTTACGAATGCCGTGTTCAGCTTTGTTTCGAATTGTTCATTGCCGCGCTCATCACAGCTGCAGTGGCCAGCGCTGCCATGCCTAAATGGCCGAACAAAACATAGTTCCAAAGAATTTCACCAAAGCTGCCACCCGTAAACAATGAAAGAAGAGCAGCAACGCCGCCGGTCATAATCGCTGTCAGGATATAGGCCATCTTATGTCTCCCTCGCTTATTTGTTTCTTATTACAGGTTGTGCCCTAATCGTTAAGCGAGAATTAATTTCGATCAAGACCCCCTCTGTTTAGAAGCCTGTTGTGGCTGAACATCGCCGGAAATGTGGCAGAATTGGTACGAATAAGGCGCAATAGGGCATCAATCTGTTTCGTCGGCTGAAACAAAAACGGCGGCGCCTTTTAGAAAGCGCCGCCGTGAAAATGTGATTTGGGATACCTTACAGGAGGGCTTTTGCCTTTTCTGCAACGTTCTGGGCCGTGATGCCGAATTTTTCGAACAGCTCACCAGCAGGGGCAGAGGCGCCGAAACGCTCCATTCCGACAAAGTCCGCTTTGCCCCATTTGCCGCGCTCGCCCAGCAGCCACTGATCCCAGCCTTGGCGCATGCCAGCCTCAATGCCAACACGTACCGCGCCACCTGGAAGGACGCGCTTGCGATAGGCTTCGTCTTGCTGTGCAAACAGTTCCATACACGGCATGGACACAACGCGGGTGCCGATGCCTTCGGCCTGTAGCAGATCACGGGCTTTCAGCGCGATCTCAACTTCGGAGCCCGTAGCGATCAGAATAACCTGACGTTTGCCTTCGGCTTCTGCCAATGTGTAGGCACCCTGCGCGGTCAGGTTCTTTGTCTTATGCTCGGTCCGCACAGTTGGCAGGCCCTGACGTGTCAGAGATAGAACAGAAGGGGTGGCTTCCTGTGTCAGGGCCACTTCCCATGCCTCGGCGGTCTCTACCGTGTCCGCTGGGCGGAATACCAATGTGTTTGGTGTCGCGCGGCTCATGGCTAGGTGCTCAACAGGCTGGTGCGTTGGGCCGTCTTCGCCCAAACCGATGCTGTCGTGTGTCATCACGTAGACAACAGGCATTTGCATCAGGGCCGACAGGCGCATCGCAGGGCGCGCATAATCGGTAAAGCACATGAATGTACCAGAGTAGGGGCGCACACCACCGTGCAGCGCCATGCCGTTCATCGCCGAGGCCATGCCGTGCTCACGGATGCCCCAGTAGACATAGCGGCCATCGCGGCTATCCAGATCAAAGACGCCCATGTCTGACGTTTTGGTGTTGTTGGAACCGGTAAGGTCAGCGGAGCCGCCTACAGTTTCAGGCATGATCGGGTTGATCACTTCCAACACTTTTTCAGACGACGCCCGTGTCGCCAGTTTTGGCGCGTTTTCGGATGTTTGCTTTTTGAAGGCTTTGATCGTCGCGCTGAGTTTCTTTGGCGCTTCGCCAGCTAGGGCGCGGTTGAATGTCTCGCGCTTGGAGCGGGGCATCTTGTCAAAACGTTCTTCCCACGCGCGGCGGGCGTCTGCGCCGCGGCTGCCAATGGCTTCCCATGCGGATTTGATGTCGGCAGGGATGTCGAATGGCGCTGCTGTCCAGCCCCATGCTTCTTTGGCGGCAACCATTTGTGCAGGGTCGGTCAACGCACCGTGGCCTTTGGAGGTGTCTTGTGCTGCGTGACCCAACGCGATGTGGGTTTTGCAGGCGATCATGCTTGGCGTGTCGGTCTTGCGCGCCGCTGTTAGGGCTGCGTCGATCTCAACAGGGTTATGGCCGTCGATTTCCTGAACGTCCCAACCTGCGGCACGGAAACGCGCAACCTGATCAGAGGTATCGGACAGGGTCACTGGCCCGTCGATGGTGATGTTGTTATTGTCCCACATCACGATCAGCTTGCTCAGCTTGTGACGACCCGCAAGGGTGATCGCCTCTTGGCTCACACCTTCCATCAGGCAGCCGTCACCCGCGATGACATATGTGTTGTGATCTACCACTTTGGCGCCATAGGTGGCGCGCTGGATTTCTTCGGCCATGGCAAACCCGACCGAGTTCGCAATACCTTGGCCCAGTGGACCCGTGGTGGTTTCGATCGCATCGGCTAGGAAGTTCTCGGGGTGGCCCGCCGTGCGTGCGCCCATCTGGCGGAAGTTGCGGATCTCTTCGATCGGGAACTGCGCATCGCCAACAAGGTGCAGCAGAGAATAGATGAGCATCGAGCCGTGGCCAGCGGACAGGATGAAACGGTCACGGTCAGGCCAGTTTGGATCAGCCGCGTCGAATTTTAGGTGGTTTTCGAACAATACGGTCGCAACATCGGCCATGCCAATCGGCATGCCAGAGTGGCCCGAGTTCGCCTCGGCAACCGCGTCCAGCGTCAGGGCGCGGATGGCGGCCGCCTTGGACCAATGTTCGGGGTGGGCGGTTTGAAGAGCTTTGAGATCCACGCGCGGTGACTCCTGTATAAGAGGGGCAGTGTTAATAAGAGCGGTTTGGCGCTGCATATCAGGGCAGCGCAAAAGATCAAGCATAGGAAACAGGGCGTTTGTTCACGTGGGGCATGAAGTTTTGGGGCCAAGCCGCTGTTCTGAAAGGGGGGCAGCAATTTATCCCCAGTTTAGGTAGGATTACTCCAATATTGTGCGCGAACCGATTCGCACCATGCAAGGGTCGGTACGCGGTTGAGTAACCAAGAGGGGCATATGAGCGATATAGAAGAGCTACAGCGGCGGATTACCGCAGCAATAGATCAGGTCGCGTTCGGGCTGGATAAACTGGGGGCTGCATCTGCTGGCCCTGATGAGGAAACGCTGCGTCTGCTAGAGGACGAACGAACCGCCAACGCACAATTGCAAGAACGTGTGCGCAGCCTGCGCACCAAATCCGAAACCGAGCTGGCCGCCCTGCGCGCGCAGGTTGACGAAGGACAGGCGCGTATGGCGCAGCTGGATATCGAACTGCAACGTGTCCGCCGCGCCAATGCACAGCTGAATGATGCCTGCTCGGCCCTGCGCGAAGCCAACGCCGAAGGCGTGGGGGAACCCCATCTGATCAACAAGGCAATGCTGGCCGAGCTGGAAGCCCTGCGCGCTGCCCGCGCTGCCGATGTCGCCGAAGCTTCGGTGATCCTGTCCAGCCTTCAGCCGTTGGTAGATGCTGCCTCGGACAATAAGACCCCTCAGGAGGACGCATAATGCCAGAGGTAAAGATTTCGATTGGCGGTCGCCATTTTGATGTGGCCTGTCAGGAGGGCGAGGAAAGCTATCTGCACTCAGCCGCCAAAATGCTGGACGACGAAGCCCAAGTGCTGGCCGATGCGGTAGGGCGTATGCCCGAGGCGCGGATGTTGTTGATGGCGGGGCTGATGCTGGCGGATAAAACCGCAAGCGTTGAGGATAAGATCGTCGAAGTGCGCGCCGAGCTGGCCGAACGTGAGGCCGAGCTGGAAGGGCTGCGCAATGTGGTGGTCGAGCCAGAGCGCATCGAAGTGCCCGTTGTGCCGCAATCGGTTACCGACACATTGGCCGAAATTGCAGCCCGCGCAGAATCGCTTGCGGCTGAGGTCGACGAAAAGGTCGGCGGCTAATCAGCCCCCCGATAAAGTTCACTTAAAATGAAGAAAGCGCATCTTGATCCCAAGCTGCGCTTTCTCACTTTTGGAGGGCATTTTAACCCAAGGCTTAGCCGTTGGCTTCGCGTATCTTATCAGCAGCTTCTTTATCAAAGGTTACGCCGTTCTCGGCGAACAATGTATCCAGCTCACCTGACAGGGTCATCTCGGTGATGATATCGCAGCCGCCGATAAACTCACCCTTAACGTAAAGCTGGGGGATGGTGGGCCAATCAGAGAAATCCTTGATCCCCTGACGCAGGGTTTCATCGGCCAGAACGTTCACATCAGCATAATCGATGGCCATATAGTTCAACACGCCCGCCACGCGTGAGGAAAAACCGCATTGCGGCATTTCTTTTGTGCCCTTCATGAAAAGAACCACGTCATTCCCTGTGATGGTGTCTTTGATGGCTTGGTTTGCATCGCTCATTTGTCTTTGTCCTTGTTCGTGTCTTTGTGAAACGCGGCGTGATAGCGCGCGCTATAGGTTTCATTATCCGGTAGGGAAAGCCCCTCGGGGTCGATGATATCGTCTAGCTCCGAGCCTTTTTTCCCGAATAGGCGGGGCGATAGAATGGTAGAGCGCTCTAACCCTTGGTTCATGCGTTGGGCGCGGTGTACACCGCTCATGTCCAGCGCTTCGTAACCAAGGGGCGTTTTTTGCGCCGCTTCGCGCCGCCGCTCGGGTTGGCGTTGGCTAAGGGGCACATAGCTGCGATTGGCAGCGCGGTATTGCGCGGCGCTGATCACAACCACGGCCAAGACGACCACCCCCAAAAGCCAAAGCCACACGGGGCGGTTACTCCGGCACTTTGGTTGTTAGGGCCAGCGCGTGCAGATCCCCGTTTGATCCGTCCATCTTGCCCTTTAGGGCTGCGTATACGGCGCGCTGTTGCTGAACGCGGTTTTTGCCGCGAAAGCTTTCGTCGACAACCATAGCAGCCATATGCACGCCATCGTTGCCTTCGACCACAATCTGCGCATCGGGAAAACTGATCCGCAGAAGGTCTTCGATCTCACTGGCTTGCATGGGCATGGGCGGGCTTCCTTTTGGATTGGGGCTGTGTTTTTCTAGATGTAATAGTGCAGGGGCTTGCACGCAAGGGAACACAATCCCACCTTGCACAGAACAGCGGATTGTCAGACGGTGGGGGCTCTTTTGTTACGCCATGCCACAGAAATTTCCAAAAAGGCTTTTGAAGATGACAAACATATCAGGAGCACCCGAACAGGCCTTGGCCTGGATTTCGGGGGGCAAAAAAGCCGCAATTGCCACTGTGGTCGAAACATGGGGCTCTGCGCCGCGCCGCGTGGGGGCGCAGATGGTTGTCTCTGATGCCGCCGAGATGGAGGGCTCGGTTTCGGGTGGATGTGTTGAGGGGGCGGTCGTTGTTGAAGCATTGGAAGCCCTAGAAGACAATGAAACCAAATTGCTGGAATACGGTGTCAGCGATGGCGATGCCTTTGCCGTTGGGCTGGCCTGTGGCGGCACCATCCGAGTGCTGGTTGAACCCATCGGAGAGGGCGGTATGCCGCTGGCACTGCTAGAGCAGCTCGTCGCGGCGCGCCAAGCCCGTAAACCGATTGCCTATAGCGTCGCCTTGGATGGCACGGCCCATAGTCTGGTTACGCATGGCCATGAAGAGCGGTTTCGCAAGGACCGCTCGGGCATATTGGAAGACGAAAAGACCTTTGTTGCCATCCATAACCCGCCTTTGCGCTTGTGCGTTGTTGGCGCCGTTCACATCGCGCAGGCTTTGGTCCCGATGGCGCAGATTGCGGGGTTTGACCCTGTTGTGATCGACCCGCGCGAAGCTTTTGGCTCGGCCGCGCGCTTTCCTGAGGCGCGGGTGATTAATGATTGGCCCGATGCGGCGCTGAACGATTTGGGGCTGGATGCGCGCACGGCTCTTGTCCTGCTGACCCATGATCCAAAACTGGATGATCCTGCGCTTCTTGTCGGCCTGAATTCCGATGCGTATTACATTGGGGCGCTGGGCTCTAAACGCACCCATGCAGGGCGGGTTGAGCGGCTGAACGCCGCAGGGTTTGATCCCCATGCCATTGGGCGCATACGGGGGCCTGTGGGGCTGGATATCGGGGCCTCTGGCCCTGCCGAGATCGCGGTTTCTATTCTGGCTCAGATGATCGAAGCCCTGCGCACGCTATGAAGTTCGGATCGCGCCCTCTTACTCATGCGTTGGGCCATGTGCTGGCCCATTCCGTGGCTGTGGCGGGGGGGCGCCTGCGCAAGGGCCGCGTTTTGGACAGCGATGATATTGCAGCCCTCAGGGCGGCAGGCCTAACAGCGGTGACCGTTGCCAGCCTAGAGGCCACAGACCGTGGAGAGGATGAAGCGGCAGATGCGTTGGCAGATGCGCTGCTGGTGGGGCAAGAGGGGTTGAGCCGCAGTACCGCCTTTACCGGACGGGTAAACCTGATCGCGGATCACGCGGGCGTTGCAATGCTGGATGTCGAGGCGCTGCACCGCGTGAATGCCATAGACCCCATGATTACCGTCGCCACAGTGCCCCCCCATCACCAACTAAGGGCAGGGGATATGGTCGCCACGATCAAGATCATCTCTTATGCGGTGCCCGAGGAGAACCTGAACAAGGCGATCCAAGCGGCAAGGGGCGCGATTGGCATCGCAACGCCTAAACACCGCGCTGCAACCCTGATCATCACTGAGATATCCGGAGGGGCCAGCGACAAGGGCCGCGACGCCATAGAGGGGCGCCTGAACGCGCTGGGCGTAGAACTGGCCGCAGTGCCAAAGGTTCCCCATGAGAAAGAGGCATTGGCCAAAGCCGTCCAAGCGGCCGAGACCTCGCTTGTGTTAATCCTGACTGGATCGGCAACGTCGGACATTGATGATGTGGCATCTTCGGCGGTTGTTGACGCTGGGGGGGAAATCATCAGGTTCGGTATGCCCGTTGACCCGGGGAATCTCTTGTTTCTGGGGGCGGTTGGTAAACAATCTGTTATCGGCTTGCCGGGATGTGCGCGCTCACCTGCGCTGAATGGGGCGGATTGGGTGCTGTCGCGGGTGATTTGTGGGGTTAACGTTTCATCCGCTGATATTGCGGGCATGGGGGTTGGCGGGCTTTTGAAGGAAATCCCGACACGGCCACAGCCAAGGATGGCCCGCCGATAGGAAACGGATTCGGGTCCGTTTGGGCCTCGTCAAGAAAACTTTTTTGTTCTCAACCTGCATTTGCCATGCTTAACTCACCCTCAATGATAGAGAAATTGATTTTTTGGGAGGAAATGAATGGCACAAGTGAAAATGACCGTGAACGGCAAAGCCGCGTCCGGTGATGTAGAGGGGCGCACGCTGTTGGTTCAGTTTTTGCGCGAAGACCTAGGGATGACAGGCACGCATGTAGGCTGTGATACCAGCCAATGTGGCGCTTGCGTTGTGCATGTGGACGGCGTTGCGGTGAAATCCTGCACCATGCTGGCGGTAGAGGCCGACGGCGCCGAGGTTGCCACCATTGAAGGGCAGGCGGCTGCGGATGGGACGCTGAACACCATCCAACAAGCGTTTCAGGATCACCACGGCCTGCAATGCGGCTTTTGCACACCGGGGATGGTGATGTCAGCGGCGGCATTGTTGAAAGACAACCCAAAGCCCACCGAAGAAGACGTGCGCCACTACCTAGACGGCAACATCTGCCGCTGCACGGGGTACCATAACATCGTTAAGGCGATCATGGCGGCCTCTGGTCAGGATGTAAGCTCGATCGCGGCAGAATAACCGCAAGGGGACCAGCCCAACAGGAATGGCCCGATAGGCGGAATGTGAAGGGAGAGATCACAGGCCGCGCCAACTTCGGAGAATGCTCATTCCACCTTATGCCCGCACCAAAGGGCATCAGAAAAAGCCACATCCGTTTGCCAACAGGGCGGTTGTGTTCAAATTCATAGATAAAAGAGGCACGCCACTGTGTGTGCCGCCTTAGGGAGGAATTGAAATGCCAAAGGATAGTGGTATCGGCGCCAGCAGCAAACGGCGCGAAGACGTCCGGTTTTTGACCGGAGAAGGCAACTATACAGACGACATCAACGTAAACGGGCAGGCGCATGTGTATTTCCTGCGCTCGGATATTGCCCATGGCACGCTGAACAGCGTGGATACCTCAGCGGCTGAGGGCATGCCCGGTGTGGTCAGGATCTTTACAGGTGCTGATTTTGCTGAGGTCGGCTCGGTCCCCTGCGGTTGGCAGGTGACGGATAAACACGGCGAACCGATGCAAGAACCCCGCCACCCTGTGCTGGCCGAAGGTAAGGTGCGCCATGTGGGCGAACCCATCGCAGCTGTCGTTGCTGAAACTCTGGAAGAGGCCCGCGACGCCGCCGAAGCGATTGAGGTCGATATTTCCGAACTCCCCGCCGTTGTTGATATGAAAGACGCGGTAAAGGCTGATAGCGTAAAGGTGCACGACGATCTGACGTCGAACCTGTGCTATGACTGGGGCTTTGTTGAGGAAAACAAAGGCGCGGTGGATCAAGCCTTTGAAGAGGCCGCACATGTCACCACCCTAGAGCTGGTGAACAACCGCCTTGTCGCCAACCCGATGGAGCCTCGTGTGGCTGTGGGGGATTATGCCCGCGGTACAGGGGATCATACGCTATACACCACCTCCCAGAACCCCCATGTGATCCGCTTGCTGATGGGCGCATTTGTTTTGGGCATTCCAGAGCACAAGCTGCGCGTTGTGGCGCCAGATGTAGGTGGTGGTTTTGGCACGAAAATCTTCCACTATCAGGAAGAAGCCTTTGTCACCTTCGCCGCCAAAGCCTGTAACCGTGCGGTGAAATGGACCTCTTCGCGCTCCGAGGCGTTTATGTCGGATGCCCATGGGCGCGACCATGTAACCAAAATTCAGCTGGCGCTGGACAAAGACAACAACTTTACCGCGCTGCGCACAGATACCTATGCCAATATGGGCGCCTACCTTAGCACCTTTGCGCCTTCGGTGCCCACATGGCTGCATGGCACGCTGATGGCAGGGAACTATAAAACCCCGCTGATCTATGTGAACGTCAAGGCGGTGTTTACCAATACCGTACCCGTAGACGCCTATCGCGGCGCTGGGCGCCCCGAGGCGACATATCAGCTAGAGCGTTTGGTGGATAAAGCCGCGCATGAGCTGAAGGTTGACCCGATCAAGCTGCGCCGCCAGAACTTTGTCACTGAATTCCCGTATGCCACGCCAGTCGCCGTGGAATATGACACGGGCGATTACGTGGCGACGATGGACAAGCTCGAAGAGATGGCCGACATCGCAGGCTTTGAGGTGCGTCGCGCGGCGTCCGAGGCGGCAGGCAAACTGCGCGGCTTTGGCGTGAACTGCTATATCGAGGCCTGCGGCATCGCTCCTTCCAACCTTGTTGGGCAACTCGGCGCGCGCGCTGGGCTGTTTGAGAGCTGCACCGTGCGGGTGAATGCCACAGGTGGTCTGGTTGTGATGACAGGCAGCCACAGCCACGGGCAGGGGCATGAAACATCCTTTGCGCAGGTGGTTGCGGAAATGGTTGGCATCCCCGAAGAAATGGTCGAGATCGTGCATGGCGACACCGCCAATACGCCAATGGGCATGGGCACTTACGGGTCGCGCTCGCTTGCGGTTGGGGGATCGGCCATGGTGCGCGCCACCGAGAAAATCATCGCCAAGGCAACCAAAATCGCCAGCCACCTTTTGGAAGCATCAGAAGCGGATGTTGAGCTGAAAGACGGGGCGTTTACCGTTGCAGGCACGGATAAATCCGTTGCTTGGGGGGATGTGACACTGGCCGCCTATGTGCCGCATAACTATCCGCTCGAAGACATCGAACCGGGTTTGGAGGAAACGGCCTTTTACGATCCTGCCAACTTTACCTATCCCTCAGGGGCCTATGCCTGCGAGGTGGAACTGGATCCGGAAACGGGTCAGGTCACGATTGAACGCTTCTCGGCGGCGGATGATTTTGGCAATGTGGTGAACCCGATGATCGTGACAGGGCAGGTTCATGGAGGCCTTGCCCAAGGGATCGGTCAGGCATTGCTGGAAAACTGCGCCTATGACAGCGATGGCCAGTTGCTGAGCGCAAGCTATATGGATTACGCCATGCCGCGTGCGTCTGATTTGCCGTTCTATGCGGTGGATCATTCCTGCCAAACCCCCTGTACCCATAACCCGCTGGGGGTAAAGGGCTGTGGCGAGGCAGGGGCGATCGGCTCTCCTCCGGCTGTTGTGAACGCTGTACTGGACGCGATGCGCTCAGGTGGCAAAGACATCGGCCATATCGACATGCCTGTTACGCCGTCCCGCGTATGGGAAGCGATGAACAGCTGAGATTGACAAAGTCCGGTATCCGCCAAAGGGTATCGGATGTATTCTGAGATATAGAAAGGGTGCCGTGGTTCGCCCAGCACCTGAAAGGAAGACAAGATGTATAATTTTGATGTCGAAACACCCAGCACTGTCGCAGAAGCTGTCAGCGCGCTGTCACAAGACGAAGCGCAACCGCTAAGCGGCGGCCAAACGCTGATCCCGACGCTCAAGGCGCGGCTGGCGGCACCATCGGTTTTGGTGTCCTTGCATGGGATCGACGAGATGAAGGGCGTCTCAAAGGATGGTGCAACGCTAAAGGTTGGCGGCGCGACAACACACGCCACTGTGGCTGCCGAAGCTGCGGCCAGCTATCCCGCATTGGCCTCGCTGGCGGCGCGGATCGGTGACCCCGCCGTGCGCAATCGCGGCACAATCGGTGGCTCTGTAGCCAATAACGACCCGTCCGCCTGTTATCCCGCTGGGGTTCTGGCCTCAGGTGCAACGGTTGTCACCAATACCCGCGAAATCGCAGCCGACGACTATTTCCAAGGTATGTTCGAAACCGCATTGGAAGAAGGCGAAATCGTCACAGGGGTGAACTTTCCCATCCCAGAGGCGGCACATTACGAAAAGCACCTGCAACCCGCATCGCGTTTCCCGCTGGTTGCTGTGTTTGTCGCCAAATTCGCTGACGGCGTTCGCGTCGCGGTCACTGGCGCCTCGGAAAACGGGGTGTTCCGTTGGAGCGAAGCCGAAGCCGCCCTTAGCAGTAACTTTAGCGCCGATGCTGTGGCGGATCTGAAAGCAGATGGATCAGAGATGATCAGCGATTTGCACGGTTCGGGCACCTATCGCGCGCATCTGGTTGGCGTTATGACAAAGCGCGCAGTTGCGGCCATAACTGGCTAAGAAATATACGTTTTTCCAAAGATAGCCGCGTGTAACAACGCGGCTATTTTTATGTAAAGGACACGCGGTGCAGCGCCAGCACGGGCAAAAGGACGCTGCCTTACCGCAGCTTCCGAGAATAGACATTATTCAGATATGAGTTGCCATCGATGGTGAACTGGGTCTCGCCCAGCTGTTCAAAACCTTTGGACAGGTAAAATGCAATGGCTGGCGCGTTTTCTGCATTCGTCGCGAGCCAGACAGAGCTGACACCCAGCTGCGCCGCATATTCAAACGCCGCCTCCAGCAGCCGCGTACCGATTCCTTTGCCGTGATGGCGTGGCTGGATGTAAAAGGTGGATATTTCCAAGTCAGAGCAACCAGAGACAGGCGCGGCGCTGTTTGATGTCAGCCGAATGTAACCATCAATGCCCGTTTCATTGTCAGAGACCAGAATGAATTCTTTCGGATCAGCAATCAGGGCGGCAATCTTTGATGGGGTGAATGCGTCTAAAACGAAATCCGCAAAGTGCGGGCTAACGCCTTCCTTTAGATAGGTGCCGACCCAAACCTCGATCGAGAGGGCCGCAAGGCTGGAGGCATCTGTTGTATCTGCTTTTCTAAATGTCATCACGGTTTCTAACATGGATTAGCGCGCTTGTTGAAGGTGAAGGGCTGGCCCGAAGGGGCGGCACCCCTCAAACAAAAAACGCCCCGGCCGATGGGGCGCGGGGCGTTTCAAATCTCTGGCGGGTGCCGTTGGTTTACTTGCTCGGAAGCGGTCCGATCAGCATGACCATCTGGCGGCCTTCCATCTTTGGAAAGTTTTCGACCTTGCCGTGCTCTTTGGTGTCTTCTGCAACACGTTCCAGCAGCTCACGACCCAAGTTCTGGTGCGCCATTTCACGGCCACGGAAACGTAGGGTGATCTTTACCTTGTCGCCGTTCTCGAGGAACTTATAGACGTTGCGCATTTTCACGTCGTAATCATTGGTGTCAGTGTTCGGGCGGAACTTGACCTCTTTGATCTCGATGATCTTTTGCTTTTTGCGCGCTTCGGCTTCGCGTTTTTGCGTCTCATATTTGAACTTGCCGAAATCCATGATCTTACAAACAGGGGGATTCGCGTTCGGCGAGATTTCTACAAGATCAAGTCCTGCTTCATCGGCCATATCCATAGCGCGGGCAGGGGTGACAACACCCACGTTTTCGCCATCGGCGCCGATCAGGCGGATTTCATTGGAACGGATGTTTTCATTGACGCGCGGGCCGGTGTCACGTTGCGGCGGTGCGTTATGGGGTCTACGAGCGATGGTGGTTGTCCTTTGATGGTTGAATTACCAGTTTCGCAAGGTAAACAGCCATGGGCCGTCCTTCAAGGCGAAAATCATGCAAGCTTGCTCAATAACTGCATGTTTTCCCCTTGAACATGCTGGTTTTGGGGGGCATTTGAGCGCCAATGACCGGTGCGGTGGCCTTCTGCCATGCGGTACCGCGAAAAAAGGGGAAGTACTTATGAAGAATCTGGTTTGGATTGTTGTTGCAGCTATTATCGGTGTGGGCGGTTATGCGCTTTACTCTGGGCGCAGCGTTCAGGAAATCGCAGCAGATGTTACTGAAACAGCAACATCCGCAGCAGGTAACGCCGTTGATGCGGTTGCAGACACAGCCGAAGGTGCGGTTGATGCCGCAACAGAAGCAGCATCTGACGCCGTTGAAGCAGCGACAGACACAGCAGCTGCCGCAGCGGACGCAGTAGCCGACACAGCCGAAGCTGCAACAGAAGCAGCATCTGACGCCGTTGAAGCAGCGACAGACACAGCAGCCGCCGCAGCGGATGCCGTAGCTGACACAGCCGAAGCTGCAACAGAAGCAGCATCTGACGCCGTTGAAGCAGCAACAGACACAGCAGCCGCCGCAGCTGATGCAGTAGCCGACACAGCCGAAGCCGCAACAGAAGCCGCATCCGATGCCGTTGACGCAGCAACAGACACAGCCGCTGCCGCAGCGGACGCAGTAGCTGACACAGCCGAAGCCGCAACAGAAGCCGCAACAGAAGCCGCATCTGACGCCGTTGACGCAGCGACAGACACAGCAGCCGCAGCAGCGGACGCCGCGACAGACACAGCAGCAGCCGCAGCTGATGCAGTCGCCGACACAGCCGAAGCCGCAACAGAAGCAGCATCTGACGCCGTTGACGCAGCAACAGACACAGCAGCTGCCGCAGCGGATGCAGCAACAGACGCAGCAGCCGCGACAACAGAAGCCGCAACAGACGTTGCAACTGAAGCCGCCGAAGCAGCGACAGACACAGCAGCAGAAGCTGTTGAAGCAGCGACAGACACAGCAGCAGAAGCTGTTGAAGCCGCAACAGATACAGCGACAGAAGCAGCCGAAGCCGCAACTGACGCCGTGACAGAAACAGCGACAGACGTTGCAACCGAAGGCGCAGGCAGCATCATGTCCGAGCTGCTGACCGTTGACGGTTTCAACCTCGATAAAGTGACTGAAATGCTGGATGGTTCCGAATTGGGCGCAGTACAAAAAACTGTACTGACCAAAGGTCTGGAAGCCGCCAAGGACAACCCAGAATTGCTGCAAACAGCGCTGGATAAAGTCCGCGAAGCACTTGGCTTGTAAGCCAATAGGCATAGCCTAGCGAAAGCCGCTCCCAGCATGGGGGCGGCTTTTTTTATGGGCGGTTGGGAAAGGTGAGGTTGCTGGATTGGCCTAAGATCTTGCGAAAGCTCCAGAGGATCACAACCGCGCTCAGCACCAGCCACAGCCCGCCCCACATTACTGTTGCGCCGCCAAACTCATGGGCCAGCATATGCGCATCAGAAGGCAGGCTGGACCGCGCGATGGTATCATCGAAAATGTCATAGGGCACATAGATCAGGCTGCTCAGCCCGATAACCCGCAGAATCATGTCATTGGCCGCATGCCCCAAAAACCGCGCCGCGCCCAACAGGATCAGCCCCGTTGCGATGCAAAACAATGCAGCAAACAGATCGCGGATATAAAGCGCCGTCACCAATAGCATCACCGCCCCGAGAAGCGCGGTAACCCCACGGTCCAACGCGCTGCGCAGGGCAAGCATGAGCAACCCCGCCCCGATGAGAAGCGACCCCAGATACCCCGCCGTTAGGATGGCAAAGCGATTGCCCCCTCGGGTGATCGCAAACCCGCCTTGTTGGGGCGAGAGCGATATCTGCTCGACCGATCCACCGGTGAGCCATGCCGCCATGGCGTGAGATAGCTCGTGAAAGAAAACGACAAGGATTTTCAGCGGCACAACAACGGGCGTCTGCCAAAGCGCAAAGACCGCCGCGATCAGGGCCAGTAACTGCCAGTGTGATTTTAGATATGTCATACCCTGATCACGCATGGGGCGGCAGCGAATGTCAATTCACTGCCGCCCCGAATGCTTTGGACGAAAATGTTCCGCGCGGCGTTAGCCTACAAAGGCTTTCTCGACCACATAGTGTTTAGGGTCGGAATTCGCGCCTTCTTCCAGACCAAACCCTTCGAGGATTTCCTTGATGTCCACGTTCAACCCCATCGAGCCACAAACCATCGCGCGGTCCGTATCTACCGAAATACCATCAATCCCGAGATCGCGGAAAACCGTGCCATCCGACAGCAAGGTCGTGATGCGGCCCATTTTGGGGCTCTCTTCGCGGGTGGTGGTGGGGTAATAGCGGATTTTGGCGAGATGCTCGGCGCCGATGAGTTCCTGCATCAACTCGTCACTTTGCAAATCTTCGATCAGCTTGCGCGAATATTCCAGCTCGGCAACATCGCGGCAGGTGTGGGTGATGATGACCTCGTCGAATTTTTCATAGGTCTCAGGATCGCGCAGAAGGCTGGCGAAAGGGGCAAATCCCGTACCCGTCGAGAAGAACCAGATGCGTTTGCCCGGCAACAAGGCGTCATGCACCAGTGTGCCCACAGGTTTGGGGCGCAAGATGATCTCGTCACCTTCTTTGATGTGTTGCAAGCGCGAGGTCAGCGGGCCGTCTTGAACCTTGATCGAGTAAAATTCCAGCTCTTCGTCCCACGAAGGTGAGGCAATGGAATAGGCGCGCAGCAGCGGCTTTTGCTTGCCTGTCTCAGGGTGGGGTTCACCCATCAGGCCAATCATCACAAACTCGCCCGAGCGGAACCGCAACGAGGCAGGGCGCGTCACGCGGAATGAAAACAATCTGTCTGTCCAGTGGGTTACCTTGGTAACGGTCTGTGCATCAGGCAGGGTGGGGACGGCTTTTGCTGTTTGTGTAGTCACGGGAGATTGCTCTGTCATGATTTATCCGCAGAGCGCGAGGCTCCGCAGTCCTTCTATAAAACTAGGGATGGAGGATGCGCAATGTGCGCTTTAGCCGCGCAAGCGGGCCTGATAGTCATGTGCCTTCCAATCGGCGCGAAACTGCCACTGATCCACGGGCTGGCGGGCGGCAAGTGCCTCGTCGATTTCGACTTCGTCAAATCCTGAACGGCGGGCCATCGCGTATTGATCCGCTAGCACCTGACCGCGCGCGCGCAGGCGCCCCGTATAGCCGCGCAGGCGCAAAGCCCGTGCGATCGTGAAACCGCGGCCATCCGCCGAAGAGGGGAAATCAATCCGGATCATTTCAATCTGCGACGACAGCTCAACCTTTTCGGGGTGGATGTCTGAGGGCAGGTCAAGAGCGGTGCAATCATTTGCGGCTCCAGAGGCGCTAAAACCCTTGTCCCAATCGTCTGAGGCAAAGCCGTTATCAGTTACAATAATCGTCATGTTGGTGCTCCTACGCGAACCATTTTACCATTCACAAAATGGATGCCACATTCATCTTTGTCTTCGCCGCGCCAGCGTCCGGCGCGAATATCTTCACCCTCTGCAACCGGCGATGTGCAAGGCGCACAGCCGATCGAAGGATAACCTTTGGCCACCAGCGGATGGCGCGGCAGGTTGTTTTCTTCGATATATTGCAGCACATCTTCGCGGGTCCAATGGGCCAGCGGATTCACCTTGATCCGGCCTGTGCCTTCTTCGGTCTCAAACGGAACCAGTGAAGATCGCTCGCCCGATTGGAACCGTTTCCGGCCTGTGATCCAGCCGTCATAGCCCGACAGGGCCTTATCCAGCACACGGGTTTTGCGCAAATCACAGCAGGCATCGGTGTTGCGTTGAAGCAGCGTGTTGTCAGGGTCTTCCAAAGCCGTATTGGCACGCAAAACCTGCACGCGGCGCAATCCCAAGGTCTTGGCGACCTCTTTTTGATACTGCAAAGTTTCTGGAAACAGCAACATCGTATCAATAAAGATCACCTGCACATCTGGATTGACGCGCGAGGCGAGATATAGCAACGCAACACTTTCAGCGCCAAAGCTAGAGACCAGCGCCAGATTGGGCACCACGTCAAACGCGGTTTTCAGGATATCTGGCGCCGAGTGGTGCTTTAGCGCCGCGTTGAGCATTTCAACGCGGGCTTGGGGGGGCAGGTTACGCGGCATTTACCTTAACCTCTGGATAAAGGACTGCTTTGAACGGCGCGAGGCCGAGGCGGCGGTATGTTTGCAAAAAGGTCTCGGACGGGTCAGAGCGCAGATCCAGATAACCCAGCACCAAACGCTCGATGGCCGGAATGATCTCCTCCGCGGAAAAGCCGGGGCCTGCACGTTCGCCGATGCTGGCATCTTCCGATCCATCACCGCCCAGCGTGATCTGGTAGTTTTCCACGCCAGCACGATCTAGGCCCAGAATGCCGATGTGACCCACGTGGTGGTGACCACAAGCGTTGATGCAGCCCGAGATTTTGACCTTGAGCGGCCCCACCTCATGTTCCAGCTTCAGCTCGTCAAACCGCGTGGCGATTTCCTGTGCAATCGGGATCGAACGCGCCGTGGCCAAGGCGCAATAATCCATACCAGGGCAGGCGATGATATCCGAAATCAACCCGATATTAGCGGTGCCCAAACCAACGGCCTTTAGGGCGGCGTGAACGGCAGGCAGGTCGGCGCGGTGAACATGGGGCAGGATGACGTTCTGCTCATGGCTGATGCGCAGCTCATCGTGACCGTATTCTTTGGCCAGCTCTGCCATGACACGCATCTGTTCAGATGTGGCATCCCCCGGTGTTGCGCCATGCGCCTTGAGCGAGATGGACACAATTGCATAACCCTCTTCGCGGTGCGCGGCGAGGTTGGTATCTGCCCATGAACGGAACACCGGATCATTGGTATAGGCGCTCTCAAACGGGGCGATTGATTTGGTGTTAAACTTTGGCAGGGCAAAGTCATCTTCGATCCGCGCCAGCATCTGCTGGTCAACGCCGGTAAACAGCGGGCGGATCAGCGCATAGCGCGCATCAACGCGGGCGCGAATGTCTTCGATGCCGTTTTCATGCACGGTGATCTTGATCCGCGCCTTATATTTATTATCGCGGCGCCCCAACAGGTTATAAACCGATACAATGGCTTCCAAGGTTGGCAGCAGATCTTCGCCAGAGACGAAATCATACAGGGTTTTGCCGATCATCGGGGTGCGGCCAAGGCCCCCACCGACGATCACTTCATAGCCCAGCACACCGTCACGTTCGACGATCTGGATGCCAATGTCATGGGCTTTCAGCACAGCGCGGTCATGGGGCGCGCCAGAGACTGCAACCTTGAACTTGCGCGGCAGGGCTTGGAATTCGGGGTGGTCGGTGGACCACTGGCGGATCAGCTCGGCCACAGGGCGGGGATCGGCGATCTCATCCGCGGCGGCGCCAGCGAAATGGTCTGCCGTCACGTTGCGGATGGTGTTCCCCGAGGTCTGGATCGCGTGCATGTTCACCTCACCCAAAGCATCCAGCATGTCAGGCACATCGCGCAGCTTGGGCCAGTTGTACTGGATGTTCTGACGGGTGGTGAAATGGCCATAGCCCTTGTCCCATTTGTCAGCAATATCCGCCAGCCTATGCATTTGCGCGCCGTTCAACGTGCCATAGGGGATCGCAACCCGCAGCATATAAGCATGCAGCTGAAGGTATAGACCATTCATCAGGCGAAAAGGCTTGAACTCATCCTCGGTCAGGCTGCCATCAATGCGGCGCTCCACCTGAGAGCGGAACTGGGCGTTGCGTTCGGCCAGAAAATTGGCGTCAAAGTCTGTATAGCTGTACATTATGCGCGCTCCTGTTTGCCATGGGCATAGTTGGAAGGTCCGGTTGCGCGGAATTCTTCGCGAAAATGGGTGGTCTGGATGGTGCCGTCTTCGGTGGCGACAGGGGTCAGGTAGACGCCGACAACCTCGGCGGCACGCGCTGACGCTTTTGTCAGGCGGTCGTTGGCCTCTGCTTCGTCGGCGATAACTTCGGCATCGCTCAAGGCACGGACCCAGTCCGCGCCGCTCAGATACACCACATCTCCTTCAAGAAGGTCATTGGCCGTAATAACGGAAGGTTTGAATGCTTTTGCCATCAGGCGAATTCCTCAATCTGAAAGGTAGGAGCAAGAGCCACAGCCGCACGAGGGGCGAGGCCAAGAAAGGTGAGCGCCGGACCCGTGAGGGCAGCGGCATGAAGCGTCGCGGGCAGGGCGTCTAGCGTGGTTTCAATCACCCGCTGATCCGCGCGCGAGGCGTTTTCGATGATTGTGATCGGGGTCTGACGGTCCGCGCCATGCATCAACAGGCGACCCTGCACAAACCGTGCCGATTTTTTGCCCATATAGATCGCGGCAACCTCGCCCGCGCGGGCAAGGGCAGACCAATCATGATCGGCAAAGCCTTTCATGTCGTGCCCCGTCAGGAACCGAACAGAAGCATTGCGCCCGCGTTTGGTCAGGCTTTGCCCGATCGCTGCAACCGCAGCCGAGGCCGAGGTGATCCCGGGAACGATATGCCAGCCGATGCCATGGGCATCGACCGCGTCTATTTCTTCGTCCAAACGCCCGAAAACAGTTGCATCGCCAGATTTCAGGCGCACAACCTGCGCACCAGCTTTGGCATGTTTGACCAGCAATGCGTTGATGTATTCCTGCGGCGTATGTTCGCCAAAGCCTTCTTTGCCCACGTCAATCATGGTGGCTTCGCGGCGGGCCAGTTCCAGAATTTCTGGACTGATCAGGCGGTCGTAAATCACCACATCGGCCTCGTCCAAAGCGCGGCGCGCCTTGAGCGTCAGCAGCTCGGGGTCACCTGGGCCACCCCCGACAAAAGCGATGTGACCGCTGCGGGCGGTTTTGTTCAAATGATTGTCCAATAGTTTTTCAAGCGCGGGTTGTACCTGCGCATGCCCCTCGGCAATCGCCTTTGGGCCAGCGTCAAAATAATAGCCGCGCCAGAAATCACGGCGCGCACGGCCAAACGGCAGCGCTTCTGCTGCGGCGCGAAAGGTTTTGCCGATACGCGCCAGCGTGCCCAGCGATTGGGGAAGGCGCTCTTCCAGATCAGCCTTAATCGCGCGGGCCAGAACAGGGGCGGCTCCTTCGGTGCCAATGGCGATTGTGACGGGGTCACGATCAACAATGGCGGGGGTGATAAACTGGCTGTCTTGCAGGTTATCAACGATGTTTACCAGAACGCCATCTTTATGGGCCAATGCAGCGGTACGGGCATCTTCAACCGCATCCTCATTGGCGCCGTAGAACAATGCGGCCTGTGCTGTGTCACCCTCCGCCAGAGCGCGGGCATGAAGGGAAAGTTTACCTTCGCGATGCCAGCGTTCGATCTCTGGTGCGGGATCTGCTGCAAAAACCGAGATGCGCGCAGAGGATTTCATCAACAGACGCAGCTTTGCCACGGCGGCATCTTGGCCTCCGGAGACAATGATATGTGCGTCTTTTGTGCTCAGAAAGATCGGGAAGTGGTCCATCGGGGCGGTTTCCTCTGTGTTGTTAGGGGTAATATAGGATATTTTCCTATTATTTCGCCATATAGGTGGCTAGATAAGGACATATGTTCTATCTAGAGTGCAAAAGAGAACATCCAGACCAAAAGGACCGGAGAAGCAGAATGAACGTTCGAATAGACGATACAGATCGGAAAATTTTGGCTGCACTGCAGCAGGACGCCAGCCGCTCATTGGACGATATTGCCCGCGAAGTGGGCAGTTCCAAGACGCCCGTCTGGAACCGGATTCGCAAAATGCGCGAGGCTGGGGTGATCGGTCAGCAGACTGTGGTGCTGGATGCCGAGGCGCTGGGGTTTGAGGCGTGTTTCTTTGTTCTGATCCGCACCTCCGAACACGAAGCCGATTGGCAGGGGCGCTTTCTCAAGGCGCTTCAGGATCGCCCCGAGGTGCAAGAGGCGCATCGCTTGGCGGGGGACATCGACTATATCCTAAAGGTGCGTGTGGAAAACGCCCGCGCCTATGATCGCTTTTATCAGGCGCTGATCGCCGAAGTGCGCGTGCACAACGTAACGGCGTTGCTGTCGATGGAGCAGATCAAATCAACCACGATGCTACCGCTTTAGCCCAAGCCGCTGACCATCAGGCGGTCGAGTTTGTGAAAATGGTAGCTGTCGGAAAACACGGGCTCCTCGGCCAAGGCGAGGGTTGGAAAACGGGCAAAAAACGCAGGCAGGGCGATCTGCATCTCCATCCGCGCAAGCGGCGCGCCGACGCAAAAATGTAACCCGCCGCCAAAGGCGGCATGGGGTTTGCCGTTGCGATCATAGCGAAATGTCGCCGCGTCAGCATAGACCGCAGGATCACGCCCAGCCGCCCCAAGAACCAGCCCCACACGGCTGCCCGCCGGCAGCGTTTCGCCCGCGATTTCAACATCCTCGTAAACATAGCGGTCAAACATGTGCAGGGGCGGGGTATAGCGGAACAGCTCTTCGCAGGTGCCTGCAATGGCGCTGGGGGTTAACGCCTCGGAGGGGGTTGCGTTTTCCAGCAGGCATTTCACCGCATTGCCCAAACTATGCACGGTCGCCTCGTGCCCTGCGTTTAGCAGCAGAACACATGTGCCGATCAGCTCGTCTGTGCTCAGCTTTTCGCCATCTTCCTCAGCGGCGATCAGTTGGGTGATGAGATCATCGGCAGGCTTGTTGCGGCGCGCGTCGATGTATTTGGTCAGGAATTCGGAAAACTCGGTCGCAGCGGCTGCCGCAGCATCCTCGATTTCCCGCGTACGGCCTGCCTGATACATGGCGACCATATCGTTGGACCAGTTCAGCAGGTCAGGGGCCATTCCCTCTGGCACCCCCAAAAGGCGGGCAATGATGCGCACAGGCAGCTGCGTGCAAAAGGCGGGGATCAGGTCAAAGGCGCAATCATGGGGGAGCGCCGCCAAAAGCTCGTCAGTGACAGCATGTATATCGGGTTCTAACGATTTGATCCGCCGCGAGGTGAACGCCCGTAACACCAATCCGCGCAGGCGGGTGTGGGTTGGTGGTTCGAGTTCCAGCATCGAGTGTTGCTCGATCGCTTGAAAGGGCACGAGGTGATCGGGCACCTTGCGCCGTTGATCCGCAGGCGCTGCGCGGCCCAAACGGCGATCCCGCAGCAGCGCATTCACCGTTGCCGCATCAAAGGCACAAGGCATGGCGTAATCCTCCCAATAGGTAATCGGGCCAAGGCTGCGCGCGCGGTCATAAAACGGATAAGGGTTTTGGATAAACGCGGGATCATGCGGGGATTGGTGCAAGTGAATCATAGCGGCATCAAGGCGCAGATGTGCTGGCCAATGCAAGGTAGCTCGCGTAAATTGTTGCCATGAAACTTGGAAATGGCCGTCGTGGTCTCAGCATTGTTGTTTTCTTGATCTGTGTCGCCGCTCTGTCTACGGGGGTGTGGCGCTATGCGGTGCATCGTGGCATGGCACAGCTGGCGGCGCGCGGCACTGCGGATCTGGCATTGGCGAGTGACCGTTTGGTGGGGCAATTACAGCGCTACCGCGACCTTGCCGTTATCATGGCGGACCACCCGCAGGTGCTAAATGTGTTGGCCCAGAACGGCGCCGGTCCCTCGGATAATGATCTGTTGCAAAGCGCTGCGGATAAGGCGGCGGCGTTGGATGTGATGGTGGTTGACCGTTCAGGGCGCGTGCTGGCTGCCGCAGGAAATGGCGCTGGCATAACGGGGGCAGGGGCCTTTGTGCGCCGCGCTTTGAACGGCGCGTTAGGGCGCGGCTATGGCGCGGGCTCTGGGCGTAGCTACTTTTACGCAGCGCCGGTTTTTGCGGCCTCTGGCGAAACGATGGGGGCGCTTGTTGTCTCTACTGATCTGGCGTCAGTTGATTACGCATGGCGCGGTGATACGCCACCGGTATTTTTCACCGATGGGCAAGGCCGCGTTCAGGTTTCCAACCGATCCGAGCTGGTTCTGTGGCAACGGCCTGATCGCGATGATCTTGTGCAGCTTGCCCAGCAGATGGATTTCGAAGAATCCCGTATCGCAGGCCATGAAATCTGGCGTTTGCGAGGGGGGCCCTATCTGCCCCAAGACGCGCTGCACCTCACCCAAGATTTGCCCGTCATCGGCATGACAGGCGAAGTGCTGCTGGATGTGGCGCCTGTGAGGCGGCTGGCGGCATCACAGGCCGCTGCGGTTGCGGCGCTGTGCCTTGCGTTTGGTGCGCTCTTGTTTCTGGCGACAGAAAGGCGGCGCACGCTGGCATTGGCCAATGCCCAGCTAGAGGCACGGGTAAAGGCGCGCACACAGGCCTTGCGCGACATCAACAACGAATTGCGCCGCGAGGCCGCAGAGAGATCCGAGGCACAACTGGCCTTGGCCCAAGCACAGGATGATCTGGTCCAAGCCAGCAAGCTGAGCGCGTTGGGGCAGCTTAGCGCGGGGATCAGCCATGAGCTGAACCAGCCGCTGATGGCGGTGCAATCCTTTGCTGAAAACGGGGTGAAATTCATCGAGCGCGACAAACCCGAACGCGCAGCTGAAAACCTGTCCCGTATCTCGGATATGGCCGATCGCATGGGGCGGATCATCAAAAACCTGCGGGCGTTTTCCAAACAGGAAACCGTGCAGCAGGTGCAGGTTGATCTGGGGCGGGTGCTGGGCTCGGCTCTTGAGCTGACACAGGCGCGGCGCGCGACCATGGCTGTGACGCTGGAGTTTGAGGCCCCACAGGCCCCGATCTGGGTGCAGGGGGGCGAGGTCCGCCTTGGTCAGGTTTTTGTGAACCTCGTCACCAACGCTTTGGACGCGATGCAGGATGTGCAGGAGCGCCGATTAGAGATCAAGATCGCTCAGGCTGACGCCGTTACCGTGACAATCACCGATACAGGCCACGGCATAGAGGCCCCTGAACAGGTATTTGACCCCTTTTATTCAACCAAAGAAGTTGGCGCCGCCAAAGGTATTGGGCTGGGCCTGTCGATCAGCTATGCCATTGTGCAAAGCGTCGGAGGAGAGATCAGGGTGCATAATACAGCGCAAGGGGCGTGCTTTACGGTGATGTTGCTGCCGATGAAACAGGACCGTGCAGCATGAGCCGCCGTGTCTTGTTGGTAGATGATGATGCCGCCGTCCGCGAAGCTTTGTCACAGACGCTAGAGCTGGCCGATATCGGCTGTATTGCCGCTGGATCCTTTGTGGTGGCCGCAGATCATATCACCCGTGATTTTGAAGGGGTGATTATTTCCGACATCCGCATGCCGGGGCGGGACGGTTTCCATTTGCTGGCCCATACCCATGCCATTGATCCCGACCTGCCTGTCATTTTGTTGACGGGGGAAGGCGATATTCCCATGGCCGTAAAGGCGATGGGCGATGGCGCCTTTGATTTTCTGGAAAAACCCTGCGCTGCCAAAGATTTGCTGGCCGTTGTTGAGCGGGCTTTGAAAAACCGCGCCTTGGTTCTGGAAAATCGGGAATTGCGTCAATTGATCGAAAGCGGAGACCCCGCTGCGCGCATGATCTTTGGGGAATCCGATCTGGCCCAAGCGCTGCGCGGGCAGGTGCGGCGGGTTGCGCAAGCAGGCGGCGAAGTTTTGATCAACGGGGCCCAAGGAACAGGGATATCCAAGATCGCCGAGGTCATCCACCTCAGCTCGACCCGCTCAAAACGTCCGTTTTTGAAACGTGCAGCCCATGATCTGGACGCCGATACGCTGGCGGCCGCATTTCGCGATGGCGACGGGGGCAGCCTGTTTATCGACGAAATCAATATGCTTCCAGCGCAAAGCCAGCTGGCCTTGTTCGAGATATTGGAAGAGGCGCCCGCGACCCGTTTGATCGCCGGTAGCACACGTGATTTGGCCATAGAATTGGACGAGGGGCGCTTTCACGGTGATCTATATTACCGCCTAGCTGTGATGCCTGTTCGCATTCCCGCGCTCAGCGAGCGGCCAAAGGATATTCCGGTCCTGTTTCGCCGCTATGTCGCCCAAGCCGCCGAGCAAAGCGGCCAGCCAGCGCCGGAAATCACCCCGCAGATCACCGCCGCCTTGATGGCACGCGAATGGCCCGGCAATGCCCGTGCGCTGATGACCGAGGCCATGCGATTTGTCATGGGCGTTTCAGACGCGCCAGAGGTCGACGAGGGCGTAGGGCTGGTTGCACAGCTTGCCCAGATCGAACAATCCTTGATCGAAGGGGCCTTGAAAGGGGCGCAGGGGCAGGCCAGCGATGCTGCGCGCGCGCTCAAGCTGCCGCGCAAGACTTTTTACGATAAATGCACACGCTACGGGATCAAACCCGAGGATTACCGCGGCTGAGTCGCCCTTGGGGGTGTGCGGATTTCCGCACAATGCTGCGGCTGCGGGTGCGGGAATTCGCACGATCGCGCTAAAATGCTGCATTTGCACAGTGCTGATATTTGCAGCAAGGCGCTGAATAATAACGCAAAATGAAACAATTCCTCACAACTTCTTGTGGTGTGCGGTTCTTCGCCCAATAGTACCGCCACCGCGGCGCAAGCCGTCTGACTTTGAACTCCTGGGAGGAGATACCATGAAATTTATCACTGCGGCCGTTCTGGCCCTGTCCGTTTCTGCTGGCGCCGTTTCTGCGGCCTGTGACGATGGTGAAATCGTTATCAAGCTGAGCCACGTCACCAACACTGACAAGCACCCAAAAGGCATCGCGGCCTCTTTGCTGGAACAGCGCGTCAACGACGAGATGAACGGCAAAGCCTGCATGGAAGTTTTCCCGAACTCCACGCTGTACAACGATGATCAGGTTCTCGAAGCTTTGCTGCAGGGCGATGTTCAAATGGCGGCCCCTTCGCTGTCCAAATTCGAACAGTTCACCAAGCAGTTCCGCATCTTTGACTTGCCGTTCATGTTCAAAAACATCGACGCAGTAGACGAGTTCCAGAACTCTGAAACAGGTCAGGCGATGAAAGAATCCATGACACGCCGCGGCCTGCTGGGCCTTGCCTTCTGGCACAACGGCATGAAGCAGATGTCTGCAAACAAGCCTTTGAACCTGCCAACAGACGCAGCTGGCCTCAAGTTCCGCGTGCAGAACTCGGACGTTCTGAAGGCACAGATGGCGGCGATGGGTGGCTCACCCCAGCCAATGGCATTTTCTGAAGTATACGGCGCGTTGCAGACTGGCGTTGTTGATGGCCAAGAGAACACATGGTCCAACATCTATGGCAAAAAGTTCTTCGAAGTTCAGGACGGTGTGACCGAAACCAACCACGGCATCATCGACTATCTTCTGGTGACCTCCACCGATTGGGTCGACTCCCTGCCAGCGGACGTGCGTGAGCAGCTGATGACAATCGTTGGCGAAGTAACTGCCGCGCGCAACTCTGAGTCCACACAAGTGAACGCAGACGCCAAGCAAGCCATTCTGGATGCTGGCGGTGTTGTTCGTGAACTGGACGCAGCACAGCGCGAGGCATGGGTTGCGACGATGAAACCCGTTTGGGAACAGTTCATCGGCGACGTTGGCCAAGAAAACGTAGACGCAGCGCAGGCGATCAACGCCAAGCACTAAGCGTCATTTGCGGCCAGCCTGAACACGGGCTGGCCGCTTTCCTATTTTCTGAAATTCAATGAGGCAGGGGGTGCTTGCTATGTCGGGCCATTCGTCTGATCAAAGCGGGCTTGCGCGCATCGTAAGCGAAATTGAGGAGACGGCGATTGCGCTGATCCTCGGGTTGATGACACTCATCACCTTTATCAACGTGGTGTTACGCTATGGGTTCAACACGGGCCTGATTTGGGGCCTTGAGATGGTCACCTTTCTGTTTGCGTGGTTGGTGCTGTTTGGCATGTCCTACGCCGTCAAAGTGACCGCCCACCTTGGGGTGGATGCCGTTGTAAACCTGTTTGGCGAAGGGCCGCGCAAGGTTTTGGCCTTTGTCGTTGGTCTGATTTGTGTCGCCTATGCGGGCCTGTTGCTAAAGGGCGCGTGGGATTACTGGGCGCCTTTTGCAGGGCTTGATGCCACCAGCGGGCGTTGGTTCCCGACGGGGTTTGAAAACAGCCGCGATCAGGCGTGGTACGAAGTCATCGACATCCCGATCCCAGAATGGCTGCGCTTTATCGAGCCGATCATGAATGAGGGTGAGGAATACGAAAAACTGCCCCGCTTCATCCCCTATGCGATGCTACCCTTTGGGGCGGCGCTGTTGCTGCTGCGGTTTGTTCAGGCGGTGATTAAAGTTGCCCAAGGGCGTCAACACGCGCTGATCGTGAGCCATGAAGTCGAAGACATGGTCGATGAAGTCAAACATATGAACGCGGAGAGCTGATCCCATGGAAGTCATTATTCTTTTTGCCATGGTCGTAGGCCTGATGTTGATCGGTGTGCCGATCGCCATCTCTTTGGGCCTATCCTCCATTTTGTTCCTGCTGGCGCTGTCAGATACGTCTATGGCGTCGATTGCTCAGACCTTCTTTCAGGCGATGGCGGGGCACTATACGCTGCTGGCGATCCCGTTCTTCATCCTTGCTTCCAGCTTTATGTCTACGGGCGGCGTGGCGCGGCGGATCATCCGCTTTTCCATCGCGCTGGTGGGGCATTTGCCCGGTGGTCTGGCGATTGCGGGCGTGTTTGCCTGCATGTTGTTCGCAGCCCTTTCAGGGTCTTCCCCTGCAACGGTGGTGGCCATTGGTTCCATCGTGATCGTGGGCATGCGCGAAGTCGGCTATACCAAGGACTTCGCCGCAGGTGTGATCGCCGTGGCTGGTACGTTGGGCATCTTGATCCCGCCCAGCATCGTGATGGTGGTTTACGCCTCTGCTACGGATGTATCGGTGGGGCGGATGTTCCTTGCGGGTGTTATTCCGGGTTTGCTGGCTGGCTTTATGTTGATGCTGACGATCTACATCATCGCCCGCGTGCGTAACCTGCCCAAGGGCGAATGGCGCGGCTGGGGCGAAGTGCGCTCAGCTGGTTTTGAGGCGGGCTGGGGCCTGTTCTTGATCGTGATCATCTTGGGCGGCATCTATGGCGGTATCTTTACCCCGACAGAAGCGGCGGCGGTGGCGGCGGTCTATGCCTTCCTGATCTCCTCTTTCGTTTACCGCGATATGGGGCCGCTGCATGTAAAGGGCGAAGGGCGTAACCTTGCGCTATGGGAAAAGCCAAAGGCGTTGCTGACGGTGTTTTTCCACCGCGATACACGCGACACGCTGTTTGAAGCGGGCAAGCTGACGGTGACCTTGATGTTCATCATCGCCAACGCGCTGATCCTCAAGCACGTTCTAACGGATGAGCAAATCCCACAGCAGATTTCGGCGGCGATGCTGAACGCGGGCTTTGGCCCTGTGATGTTCTTGGTCATCGTTAACGTGATCCTGCTGATCGGTGGCCAGTTTATGGAGCCCTCAGGCCTGTTGGTGATCGTGGCACCACTGGTGTTCCCCATCGCAATCGAGCTGGGGATTGATCCGATCCACCTTGGTATCATCATGGTGGTGAACATGGAGATCGGGATGATCACGCCGCCAGTTGGGCTCAACCTGTTTGTGACCTCGGGCGTGGCGAATATGCCAATGATGAATGTTGTGCGCGCAGCGCTGCCATTCCTTGCGGTCCTCTTTGTCTTCCTGATTATGGTGACCTACATCCCATTCCTATCAACGTGGCTACCCACGATGATGATGGGGCCTGAGATCATCACCAAATAGGGTGACTGAAATGACAAAAGGGGCGCCCGCGATTATCGCTGGCGCCCCTTTTTTGTGCCTAAACGTTTGGATCGCGGTGTTAGCTGTCAGCCAAGGCCGAAATGATCGGCGCAAAATCCGCAGCCTTCAAAGACGCGCCACCAACCAATGCACCATCCACATTTTCCGCTTTGAAAATCATAGCCGCATTGTCGGGTTTGACCGAGCCGCCATAAAGCAGCGGGATCATATCGCCGATTTCAGCACCAAAGCGGCTGATGATCTTGCCGCGGATGAAATCATGCACCTCCACAATCTGCTCCAGCGTGGGCACTTTGCCCGTACCAATGGCCCAGATCGGTTCATAGGCGATCACCGTGTTGGTGGCCGTCATCCCATCAGGAAGAGAGCCCGCCAGCTGCCCCGCAATAATATCCAGCGTGTTGTTCGCACTGTGGTTATCCGCGCTTTCGCCGATGCAAATCACCGCCGTGAGGCCCGCCGCCCATGCGGCTTTGGCTTTCTTGCGCACATCGCTGTCATGCTCTTCATAGGCTTCGCGCCGTTCCGAGTGGCCGACAATCACGTGCGAGGCCCCCGTGTCGGCAATCATCGCGGCCGAGATATCGCCCGTAAACGCACCGCTGTTTTGTGCATGGCAATCTTGGGCGCCGATCTGGATGCCGGTTGCGCGCGCGGCCTCATTTGCACGAAACAGCAAAGGGGCAGGCGGGCAGATCAACACATCCGGTGCATTCTCGGGCATCAGAGCCTTTAGCGCCTCCAGTTCCGCAAGGCTTGCTGCGGTTCCGTTCATCTTCCAATTGCCTGCTGCCAGTTTGCGTCGCATCTATCGCCCCTTGTTTGTTTCCTGTCTCTACCACTGCAACACAGGGGTTTTCAACGATTGGGTTGGCGCGGGAGGCTGCAAAGGGTAGGAGAGCGCAAATAAGTAAGGAGAAGGCGATGATCCCGTCTATTGATTTGCAAGCGCTTCGCGCAAGTGACCCCGCTGCGGTTGAGGCGATGCACGATGCTGCAACCGGTGTTGGCTTTGCCACGGTTCACAACACAGCCCTTAGCGGCGCGCGTGTAAAAGAGGTGATCGAATGCTATCGCAGCTTTTTCAAACTCCCTGAGGCGGAAAAGCAAGCCTATAACATGGCCAACACGGGGTCGAACCGTGGCTGGGGCGCTGCGGGGTCTGAACAGGTCGATCCGGATGCAAATCCCGATTACAAACAATATTTTGACAGCGGGGTGAGCCTGCCTGCGGATAATCCGCTGCGCGAGATGTCGGTTTATGCGCCCAACGTCTGGCCGCAAAACCCACCCGCGTTCAAATCTATCATCAGCAGCTATTACAACGAGGCACGCGGCGTTGCCATGTCGGTGCTGCGCGGCGTGGCGCAATCTATCGGTGCGCCCCGTGATGCGTTTGATGAAGGGTTCGAGACCCCGATGGCTTTGCTGCGTGGCAACTATTACCCCTCACGCCCTGATTGGGCAGGGGCAAAGGATTTCGGCATCGCAACCCACACCGACTATGGTTGCCTGACCTTGCTGGCCACCGATGGCTCTCCGGGGTTAGAGGTGCGCAAACGTGGGGGCGGCTGGATCCCGATCAGCGCCGAGCCGGGAACCTTTGTGATCAACTTTGGCGAGATGATGGAGGTCTGGACCGATGGCCGTGTGCGCGCAACGCCCCACCGCGTTGTTGGCGGGCTGAATGAACGCATCTCAGTGCCGCTGTTCTTTAACCCCTCACATGATACAAACGTTGGCCCCATGGGCACGGATCAGGTTGTGCTGGCGGGGGAGCACCTCGCGGCGCGGTATGAGGAAACCTATGTGCACCTGAACAAGAAATGAGCGCGCATTACGAGGCCGAAGTGCTGCGCGTATGGGGCACGCAGACAGATGGGGCGCATGATGTCTGGCATTTGCGCCGCGTCTGGGCCTTGGCGCAAAAGATCGCAGCAGCTGAGGGCGGCGATCTGGAGGTGATCGAGGCGGCCTGTTTCCTGCACGACATCATCAATCCCCCCAAAGACAGCCCCCAGCGTGCGCAGGCCGCAGCCCTGTCTGCCGCCCATGCAACGCAGTTTCTAAACGCCCAAGGCATGACGCCAAACCGCGTGAGCATGGCCGCCCATGCCATTGAGGCCCATAGCTTTTCCGCAGGTGTCACCCCGCGCACAATCGAGGCGCAGGTGGTGCAAGACGCGGATCGCCTAGAGGCTTTGGGCGCCTTGGGCATTGCGCGCTGTTTCAATGTGTCTGGCCAGATGGGCGGCGCGCTGTTTCATGGTGGCGATCCCATGGGTGACAGCCGCGCCCTAGATGACCGCGCCTATGCGCTGGATCATTTCGAGGTCAAGCTGCTGCGCGTGGCCGAGACTCTCAACACCGCCACAGCCCGCGACATGGCGGCGCAGCGGGTGGCCTTTATGAAAACCTTCCGCGATCAGTTGCTGGCCGAGGTGCTGGTCTAGCGCAGCGCGTCCAAGGCTTCGCGCGCAAGGGCGCAGGCCTCTTCTGGGTCATCCAGATAGGCGTCTGGCAGGGTCCAATAGGGCATGGCAGATTGCGTGCCGCTTTTGCGGGTATAGGTCCATTCCTCACCGCCAAGCGCGGCCATACGATCGGCAAACGGGCCTTTGGCCGCTTTGAGCATCAGCCGCCCATCCGACATCATTAGGGCAAATATCACCCCTTCGGAATAGAGCCCCATGCCGCCGAACATGCGGCGGGTGGTTAGATCGGGGATGTCAGAGAGCAGCTCGCGGGCGAAGGACATATCCGCTTCGCCAAGGCTCATTTTGCAAAGAGAGAGTCGTCAAATTTGATGGATTCACCGCACCCGCATGCCTCGGAGACATTAGGGTTGTTAAACTTGAACCCGCTTTCCAGCAGCGAGGTTTCATAGTCGATTTCAGTGCCAAACAAAAACATCTGCGCCATGGGCGCGATCATCACGCAGGCGCCGTCTTGTGTGACGACTTCGTCATTGGGATCGGCCTCGTCCACATATTCCATGGTATATTCCATACCCGCGCAGCCGCCTTTTTTCACGCCAATACGCAGGCCTGCATGGCCTTTGGCGGTCATCAGTTTGATGATTTGCGCTGCTGCTTTATCGGTCATACTGACCGCTTGTTTGCCTGGAATACCGAACATGTTTTGTGCTCCTTTACCCCTAGATAGGGCGAGGGGGGGATGATCTCAAGAGGTTAGTAGCCCAGCGCAGCCAGTGTGGCCATGGTGGCAAAGCTGGCCGCCAGCGCCCAACCGAATGAGGCAAGCGTGCCGATGATGACATATTCGCTCATCTTTTGGTCGCGTGAAACGGTGTCAAAACGCAAAATGGATTTTGCGGCGATCAGGAAGCCGATGCCAGAGGGCTCGCCGATCATCACCATCAAAAAGATAAGCCCCCGTTCCATCAACCCGATGATGCGGCCCGCATATTCCAACCCGTCAGGCTGGGCGGCAAATTTGTAGCGCGCCATCAGGTGCCCAACCGCAGGGCCCCCCGCCATGGTCGCTGTAATCAGCCCGCTGGTGACCAGCGCGACCTGTATCATATCGGTGCTAAGGGGCGGCCACCAAGGCTCTAACAGCGCGTCGGGCAGCCACATCACGGCAAGCAGCAGCACAACCAGATGCGCGGCCTGATCCACCAGATAGCTGCGCAGGTCATCAGGGGCAAAGCGCACCTTGACCGTGTCGATGGCAACATGTGTCAGCGCAATGCCAAGGCTTAGCACCATCGCACCACCCGACAGCAGCGCCGTCAGGGCAAACACATGTATTCCATGCATCAGCATAAACACGGGGCGGTGTTTGTTGATCACCATATTTGTCGTTTGAAACACAAAATCGGCCAGCAGATGCGCACAGACCAGCGCGATCAGCAGCTCGATGGTGAGAAGGGGCATGATGGGTAGAGTCATATGAAAAGGGTTGCTTTCATTGATTGCAACTTAATTTGGTTGCTTTTGGGGCGTTTCATACAGGGTGCAACTGTCCAGCAGCGCAGAAACGCCTGCGGCATCGGCCTGCTTTTGGGTCATCTGGCGGCTGCGCTCTAACGTAAGGGCCAGCGCCTCTTGGGTTGGGGCATCTGGTGCCAGCAGCGCAAAGGCGACTTGCGCTTGTTTCGGGGTCCAACCTTGGGCGATGCGATCCGCAAGGGGCAGGGCGATCTGCAACAGCGCAGGCGCATCGGGCGCGGCCATGCGTGGCCCACGTCCGATCCCGTCCAGCGCGCGACCTGAGCTTAGAAAGGCATCGCCTTCGCCGCTGGCCAGATTGCCATTTGAGAAATCCGCCGCGCCCAATCCGATCCCGATGCGGGTGTCATGGCCTTTGCCCGTGCTGCGCACGGCAGCACGGACAACCAGCGCGCCGCGCAGCGCATAGGTTTCGGGCAGGGCCATCTGCCAGCCATCCCCGCGAAAGCGTTCAAAGGCGGTTTCACTGCCCGACCATTGCGCAATCGCCTTGGCCGCGCCCTCTAACGCCGCGAACACGTCTTGCAACGCCTCACGACCCATCTGGGTCGAGCGCACGATGTCTCCGGTGAAAACCGCGGAATTCTGCATGATCGCCTCTTGCTGCATCTTGTTCTTGATTAACAGTCTGACAGGCCAACCCCGCCAGAGCAACAATGCAAACGGGCCGCCCTGTTTCCAGAGCGGCCCGCATAACACAAAAAATGTAGGAAGCTACATAAAGCCCAGTTCGAGGCGCGCCTCGTCCGACATCATCTCCATACCCCAAGGCGGCTCCCAAACCAGCTCAACATCGACTTGCTTGACACCAGGCAGTGGTTCAATCGCATCAGCAATCCACCCCGGCATTTCACCCGCAACAGGGCACCCCGGCGCGGTGAGGGACATTTTGATCGCCACTTCGTTTTCGGCATTTATGTCAATGGTATAGATCAGGCCCAGCTCGTAAATATTCACGGGGATCTCGGGGTCATAGACCGAACGGCAGGCTTCAACCACCTGATCGAACAGCGGGTGGTCCGTGCTGGACGGCGCAATCAGCGGTGTACCTTCGAGAGGGGGAGTGGAATCTGTCATCTGGGCCTCGTCCATAATCTTGACCAATTATATATGGATTGGGTGGGGCAAGGTCCATAGGGGCAGCACAAACAAACGCCTGTCGCTGCAAAAAGCTCTCTCGCACGGTAACGCGCGAAAGAGCGGTTCGTGTGTTAGTCGTCAGAGCCGGTGATGCGGGCGCGGTGCAGCAAGCCACCAATCGCGCCACCAATCAGCGGTGCAACGATGAATACCCAAAGCTGCGCCAGTGCCGTACCGCCCACAAACAGGGCAGGACCAACAGAGCGCGCAGGGTTCACGGAAGTCCCCGTGATGGTGATGCCCACAAGGTGGATCATGGTCAGCGTCAGGCCGATCACCAAACCAGCCATCATCGGGCTGCCGTTGCCTGATGTCACACCAAGGATCACAACCAGAAAGACCGCTGTTGCGATGACCTCAAAGAGGAAGGCAGAAATCATAAAGAATTCACCACCATAGCCAGCGCCCCAACCGTTCTGGCCCATGCCGTTGGCAGCTACATCATAGCCCCCCGCCGAGTTTGTCGCGAGCGTATAGATCACGCCAGCCGCAATAATCGCGCCAAGTGTTTGGAACAGCGCATAGCCGATGAAATCAGCCATGTTGATGCGGCCCGCCACCAATGCGCCCATGGACACCGCAGGGTTTAGATGGGCACCAGAAATCTGACCGATGGAATAGGCCATCGCCACAACCGAAATACCAAAGGCCAGCGAAATGCCTGTAATGTTGATCGGGCTTTCCAGCCCCATACCGCCGCCTGCCAGCACGGCAGAACCGACACCAAAAAAGACGAGCACGAATGTCCCGATGGCTTCCGCAATATATTTACGCATGAATTTTCTCCCTGAAATGTTCACAATTTACGGCGGAACAATCTCCGCTGCTACATTCTGACGCAGCGGGCGCGCAGCTGTTAAGGGGGAAAAGAAGGGAACCTCCCCCTCAACCTAAAAGGGAGGGGAAGGGCAAAGGCACCAAAGGCTTAGTTTTCGTTAATGTCTTTGGTCACCACACGGGCGCCGCTGGACTGGTTTTTGAACGCGATTTTCAGCGCGATCCACGCCGCCAAAGACAGACCAGCAAAGAGGGCCAATAGCGCCGAAGTGTTCGTGATGCCACTGACGGCGACCACCACAACCATGCCCAAGGCGCCCAAAGCAAACCCCAAAAAGATCGACGCAGGGGCGATGACCTCAACCACAGCCAATGCCAAAGCAGCACAAAGCCAGACCCACCAGACGGTTAGCAGACTACCCATTAGCCGCGCCCCTTAAGCAGTTTAAACGCATCGCCAAAGGCCGCCAGCGCCTCTGAGGGAACAACGATGGTTTGGCTGCCAGAGCCGCTGCTCATCGTGCCCAAGGCTTCGACCTGTTTCAGCGCGATCTGGTATTGCGCGGCCTCTAGGCCGTTTTCATTGATCGCAACCGCGACAATCTGGGTGGCGTAGGCTTCGGCATCGGCCAACACACGGCGCGCTTTTGCGGTCTGCTCCGAGGCGTAAAGCTCGGCATCAGCGGCCAGCTCAACCGCCCGTTTCGAGCCTTCGGCCTCGGTCACTTGGGCGCGGCGCGCGCGCTCGGCGTTGAGCTGCTGCATCATCGCAGCGCGGGTGGCTGCATCTAGGTTCACATCCAGAATTTCAGCACGGGTGACCTCGATCCCCCAGTTATCAACAGCATCCTCGACAAAGGCTTTGATGGTGGTGATCAGGGCCGCACGGTTGGCCTGCACTTCGTCCAAGTCCATTTTACCGATTTCAGCACGCACAATCCCTGCAACAGTTGTTGCAATGGCGCTATCTACATTGCGGATACGATAAACCGTCTTTTCCGGTTCGATGATGCGGTAGAATACGGATGTATCCACCTGCACCAACACGTTGTCACGGGTAATCGCGTCTTGGGAGGCGATGGGCAATTGACGCTCTAGGATCGAGATTTGATGCGCGACCTTGTCAAAAAAGGGAACGATCAAGTTGATGCCAGGCCCAAGGACCGAGCGCAGGCGGCCAAACCGCTCAACCACATGTTGCTCTGACTGGGGGACGATCTTGACCGCCTTTAGCACCACAACAACCAATAATACGGCCAGTAACACCCAGCCCAAATTCTGTTGTAGTAATCCTGTCAAAAGCTCTTCAATGTCCAATGTTCTATTCCTCCGATAAAAATAACTCCTTTATATGTGGGGATTAGAGCGCCCGATTGCAAGATGGGCCAACCTGCGTTAGGCCACGCCCAACAGCCGTGTAAGGAGCCCGAAATGACCGAGATTTCCTATCAGATCAACGCAACAGACGGGCGCGCGCGCACAGGCGTGATCAACACGCCGCGCGGCGAAATCCGCACACCCGCCTTTATGCCCGTGGGCACAGCGGCGACAGTAAAGGCGATGATGCCCGAAAGCGTGCGCCAGACGGGTGCCGATATCCTGCTGGGCAATACCTATCATTTGATGCTGCGCCCCACAGCTGAACGCGTCGACCGTCTGGGGGGGCTGCACAAGTTCATGAATTGGGATCGCCCGATCCTGACGGATTCGGGTGGGTTTCAGGTGATGTCGCTGGCATCTTTGCGCAAGCTGACCGAACGCGGCGTGACCTTCAAAAGCCATATCGACGGCTCCAAACACGAAATCACGCCAGAACGCTCGATGGAGATCCAAAAGCTGCTCGGCAGTGACATTGTCATGTGTTTTGACGAATGCCCCGCATTGCCCGCGGATCGCGATCGCATCGCCAGCAGTATGGAGCTGTCCATGCGGTGGGCGAAACGCTCGAAAGATGCCTTTGGTGATCGGCCAGGCCATGCGCTGTTTGGGATTCAGCAAGGTGGCCTAGAGGAAGACCTGCGCCAGCAATCGGCAGATGCGCTGCGCGATATCGGATTTGGCGGCTATGCCATTGGCGGTCTGGCCGTGGGTGAGGGGCAAGAGGCGATGTTTGGCTGCCTTGATTACGCACCTGAACAACTGCCGCAAGATAAACCGCGCTATCTGATGGGCGTGGGCAAGCCCGATGACATCGTTGGCGCCGTAGCGCGCGGCATTGATATGATGGACTGCGTTTTGCCGTCGCGTTCAGGCCGCACAGGGCAGGTATTCACCCGCAAAGGCGTGCTGAACATCAAAAACGCACGTCACATGGATGATCCGCGCCCGCTGGACGAAGATTGCGGCTGTCCCGCCTGCCAAAACTATTCCCGCGCCTATCTGCACCATGTTTTCCGCAGCCAAGAGATGATTTCGTCGATGTTGCTGACGTGGCATAACCTGCATTACTATCAGGACCTGATGGCGGGCATGCGCGACGCGATCACAGCGGGCACGTTCGAGGCATGGCAACGCGATTTCCACGCCAACCGTGCGCAGGGTGATATTGATCCGCTGTAGCGGCGGTTGATCAAATTTTACGAAAGATAAACCCTAGGCAAGGGAACCAGAGCAAATGGAAAGCAACATAACAGCTAATGGCAACAGCTGGGAGATTGTCCCCACGAACCCCGCTGTAAGTATTGTTCTAGCGATCCTGTTTTTCTACCTGTTCTTCCGCCATGTCCTTTTTGTTTTTATGGTTATGGACATCGTCCTTGGCTGGTTGCGTAAATTCAGCTGGTTTCCAAAAGAAGGAAAGCGGGCCAAGACGGCCCTGCATTGGGTGATCGCCTTGGGCGCATTCGTGGGGTTTTTGGGGATCGCGGGGGCGGCTGGCTGGCTCGCCTTCATCCCGCAATAGCTGCGCGCATTTGCGGCGTGAAATACCCTAACCCTCAACCGTGACCGAATAGCCAAATGCCACGCTCTGATGTGATGGCAAGGTGATGCTGTTGGGGCGCGCGCCAATCTGCGGCCCATCCCCCACATAAGACGCCGTGCCGTGCCATGGCTCGATACACAAAAAGGGCGCGCCTGTGGGGCGCCAGAGGGCCAGATCGGGCAGGTTATGAAACGTAAACGCCAGCGCGGTGCCCGATTTTGGGCCATAGCGCAGGCTATCGGTGCCATTGGGAAAGACCAACGCGCCATCGTCAAAAAGATGTTCAGCGATTTCGAGGTCACCGTCGACAAACGGACCGGCAAGGGGCTCTGGCCGCAGCAGCCCCTCATCAATAGCGCGCAGATCAGGCGCGCCCCCTGAAGCAAGGGTCACGTGGTGGGGGTGCCCATCGGCATTCGGCAGGGGCCAGCAAAACGCGGGGTGAAAGCCGAACCCAAAGGGCATTGGCTGGGCGTCATTATTGGTAACACGGGCCTCGACATGCAGGGTTGCGCCCTCGATCCTATGGGTCAGGCTGAGGGAAAAGGCAAAGGGATAGGCGGCGTGGGTTTCGGGCGTATCGGTTAGGACATGGTGGCACATCGTGTCAGACTGCTCGACCAGCTCAAACAGATTACGCCGCGCAAACCCGTGCTGGGGCAGGGCGCTGCTATGATCACCCACGGCAATTTGGTCATCCACCGCGCGGCCAACAATCGGGAATAAAACAGGCGCACGGCCTGTCCAAAATGCTCCATCCCCGTGCCACAGCAGTTCATCCCCCGCGGCAGTGCGCAGATATTGCATCTCGGCCCCCATCGAGGCGACGGCAAGGATTAGATGATCGTTTTGTAGCGTGGTCAGGTCGGATGACATAGGTTTCCCCAAATGGTTAGGGCCGCCAAACGGGGGCGGCCCTATCTATGTCTACGCGTATGCGTTCATCGTCAACAATTCGTATTCCGCGACGATCTCGTCATCCTGATTGGTCACGGTTACATGCCAACGCACCTGCCCGTATTCCTCGGTGCGGGGGGTCTTTTTCTTGACCGTCAGGCGGACCTTGATCTCGTCATCGGGCGAGACAGGTTTCATGAAGTTCAGGTTCGCAAGGCCCGTGTTTGCCAGCACAGGGCCAGGATCGGGCTGCACAAACAGACCCGCCGCAAAGCTAAGCAGAAGGTAGCCGTGTGCCACACGACCCGGGAAGAACGGGTTGGCCGCAGCTGCGTCTTCGTCCATGTGGCCATAGAAGGTATCGCCTGTGAAATGCGCAAAGGTTTCAATGTCTTGTAGCGTCACCTTGCGCGAAGGCGTATAAAGCGTATCGCCCAGTTGGACCTCGTGGAATGTCTTGGTGAATGGATGCGCGCCGCCTGTGTTTTCGCTGGCACCAGGAACCCATTGCCGACCAATCGCGGTGAGGATATCAGGGCTGCCTTGCACGGCTGTGCGTTGCATATAATGCATCACACCGCGCACACCGCCCAGCTCTTCGCCGCCGCCCGCACGGCCCGGACCGCCGTGAACCATATGGGGCATCGGCGCGCCGTGGCCTGTGGCTTCGGCCATGGAATCCGCATTGTTGAAATAAAGACGCCCATGCCACGCAGCAGAGCCCATCACCATCTGGCGGGCAAAATCCCCGTCGCGCGTGATGACCGAGGCCACCAGCGATCCCATCCCGCGATTCAGCAACTGAACAGCGTGATCCGCATCGCGGTAGGGCATGATGGTGCTCACAGGGCCAAAGGCTTCGGTGTCATGCAGGTGCGTGGCGCGATCTGGATCGGCACAGTGGAACAACATGGGCGGCAGGAAGGCGCCTTTTTCTTTGTCCGCACCGTTGACAGTGAACCCTTCGGGATCGCCAAACACCCGCTCGGATTGTGTGCCCAGCAGGGCCACCTTTTCCAACACATCCGCGCGTTGGCTGCGGCTGACCAAAGCGCCCATGCGCGTGGCGGGGTCACGCGGATCGCCGATGACGGTTTTACCCAAACGGGCGCTCAGCGCCTCGATCACCGCTTCCACATGGGCGGCTGGGGCCATAATGCGGCGAATGGCGGTACATTTCTGGCCCGCTTTTGTCGTCATCTCGCGGTGGACTTCTTTTACGAACAGATCAAATTCGGGCGTGCCAGGGGCGGCATCGCGCCCCAGAACGGAAGCGTTCAAACTATCCTGCTCAGCGACAAACCGAACCGAGTTTTCCAGCAGATGCGGGGTGGAGCGCAGGCTCAGCGCGGTTTGGGCCGAGCCGGTAAAGCTCACCACGTCTTGCGCGTCTGTGTGCAGCAACAGATCACCAACACCGCCTGAAATCAGCTGCAATGACCCTTCGGGCAGGATGCCACTGTCCAGCATCAGCTGCACACATAGATGCGTCACATAGCAGGTCGAGGTGGCGGGTTTCACAATGCTGGGCACCCCAGCAAGGAAAGTCGGCGCGAATTTCTCTAACATGCCCCAAACGGGGAAGTTATAGGCGTTGATATGGATGCCAACCCCTTGCAAAGGAACACAAACATGCTGCCCTTGGAAGGTGCCAGTGCGGCCCAGCTGCTCTAGCTCGCCGTCCAGATATATCTGCGCATCAGGCATTTCGCGCCGCCCTTTGGAGGCAAAGACAAACATCGTGCCGATGCCGCCGTCGATATCAAAGGCGTGGTCAGCTTGGGTGGCGCCTGTTTCAAACGACAGGTCATATAGCTTTTGTTTGTGCTCAGTCAGATGCAGCGCCAGCGCCTTGAGCATCCTTGCGCGATCATGAAACGTCAGCGCGCGCAGGGCAGGGCCACCGACATCGCGCGCATAGGCATGCATGCCAGCCACATCGAGAGCGTTATTGCCCGCTTGGGCGATCACTTCGCCCGTAACGGCTGAGGCGATCGGGCGCGCGCCGCTGTCGGGGGCAACCCATTGGCCTGCGGCAAAAGAAGGGATCATCATCATGGGCTGGCCTTTACTGGTCATAGTCAAATTTCACCGTGTCGGTGAGCGGGTAACATTGGCACGTCAGCACAAAACCAGCGGCCACTTCGTAATCTTCCAGCGCATGGTTGGTCAGCATCTCGACCTCGCCTTCGGTTACGCGCGCACGACAGGTCGAACACACCCCCGCTTTGCAGGCAAAGGGCGCGTCTACGGCGTTATCCAGCGCGGCATCCAGCAGGCTTTGATCGCGCGGCATGGTAAAGCTGCGCACAGCGCCATCCATTTTAACCGAGGCCTCTGTTGTGGCATGGGCGGCGGCATCGGTTGCCGAAACCTTGCGCTGTTTGGCGCGCCCCTGCTGGGACGCGGCGAAAAGTTCAAATTTGATCTGCTCGTCGCTTAATCCATGGCTGCGCAAGGCCGCCGCAATGCCCAGCATCATCGGCTCGGGGCCGCAAATGAACGCGGTGTCTACGCATTTGATATCAATCCAGCTGCTGAACAATTTGGCGCATTTTTCCTCATCCACGCGACCTGTGAACAGGTCAATGTCCTGCGCGTCGGCCTCGAGCACATGAATGATGTTCACACGGCCCATATAGGTGTTTTTCAGGTCTTCCAGCTCGGCGCGGAACATGATCGTGTTCACCGCGCGGTTGGCATAGACCAGGGTAAAGCGCGAGTTCGGCTCGCGCGTGAGGACCGATCGCAGGATCGACAGAACAGGGGTGATCCCCGACCCACCCGCAAAGCCCAGATAGTGGTTTTGCGCATCCGCGTTGAGGTCGGTGTAAAACCGTCCCTGTGGCGGCATCGCCTCTAGGGTGTCGCCGACCTTTAGCTCTTCGTTGGCCCAAGTGGAAAAAGCGCCGCCCTCAACCCGTTTGATACCGACCTGTAGCGTGTTGTCGTCTAGGCCTGCGCAGATCGAATAGCTGCGGCGCAGCTCTTCGCCATCAAAATCGCGGCGAAAGGTCAGATACTGCCCTTGGATAAAGTCAAAATCATCACCTTCGGGCGCCGCAAGGCTGACCACAACGGCGTCGCGGATGGTTTTGTGAACGTCTGTGACGGTCAGGGATTGGAAACGCGCCATGTTTACCTCAGATACATTTGAAATAGTCGAAAGGCTCTAGGCAGCTCAGACAGCGCCAATGGGCCTTACAAGGGGTCGAGCCGAACTGGCTCACTTTTTGCAGATCGGTTGATTTGCAGCGGGGGCATTGCGCGGGACCACCAGCGGGAGAGGGCGGGGCGATCCCGTAATCCTCCAGCTTGGCCGCGCCTTTGGGGGATAGCCATTCGGTGGTCCATGGGGGCGATATCTGGGTTCTGAGCCGGATATCCGTCAGCCCGCGATCGCGCAGCGCCGTTTCAACATCCAGATTGATGATGCTGGTGGCAGGGCAGCCTGAATAGGTCGGCGTGATCGCCACCTCCAGCGTATCGCCCTGCCAGCTGACATCGCGGATGATGCCCAGATCCACCACTGAAATCACAGGGATTTCAGGGTCGGGAACTTCGTCCAGCCAGCCCCAGATTGTCGCCACATCGGGTTTCACCAGTTGGCACCAGGATAGGCGCGTTGCAGCCACTGCATTTGCGTCAGCATATGACCCAGATGTTCGGTATGGCGCGCGCCACTGCGGCCGCCTTTATGGGCAAAATCATCCTCTGGGATGCTGAGGGTCGCCTCAGCCATGACCTGAGAAACCTTCTCCATCCATTCCGCCCGCAGGGGCATTGGATCGGGCAGAACACCTGCGTCGATCATCAGCTGATCGGTGGCATCCGCCTCAAACATCTCGCCCGCATAGGGCCAAAGCAGGTTCAGCGCCTCTTGCATCTTGGCATGGCTTACCTCGGTGCCATCCCCAAGGGCGATGACCGTTTCCGCCGAGCGTTCAAGGTGATAGGTCGCTTCCTTCACCGATTTCGCGGCGATTTCCGCGATGCGCGTATCCGAGGACGTGCTCAGCGCGGCCAAAAGGGCGCGGTGATAGGCGTCAAACAGGAATTGGCGCATCATTGTATGGCCAAAGTCCAGATTGGGGCGTTCAACCATCAGGATATTCCGGAAATCCCAGACATCGCGCAGAAAAGCGAGATCATCCGCGCTGCGGCCTTTGCCCTCAACCTCGGCGGCATAGCCCAGCCACATCTGCGTCTGACCGATGAAATCCAGCGCGGTGTTCGCAAGGGCGATATCTTCTTCCAGAACAGGGGCCTTGCCGCACCATTCCGAAACGCGGTGACCCAGAACAAGGGTATTATCCCCCAGCCGCAGCAGGGTTTGAAAAAGCGCGTCTTGGGTCATTACATATGGCCCACTTCGTCTGGCACATCAAAGAAGGTAGGGTGGCGGTAGACCTTGTCGTTTGACGGATCATACAGCGCCTCTTTGTCACCGGGCGCTGAGGCATGAATGGCCTCGGCTTCGACCACCCAGATCGAGACCCCCTCATTGCGGCGCGTATACACATCGCGCGCATTTTTCATCGCCATTTCAGCGTCAGGCGCATGAAGCGAGCCGACGTGGCGGTGGCTCAGCCCGTGCTGACCACGGATGAAAACTTCGAATAGGGGCCATTCGCCCGTGCGTTTTGGTTGGGTCATTGTGGTTCCTCCGGTGCGCACGCGGGGCGCGGCACGTCTGGTTGATGTCGTTTAGGGGCGCTGCAAGGGCGCTGTTACGCGGCGGCCATTTACTCAGCAGCCATTTTTGTGGCGCGTTTCTTTTCTGCGTGGGCCAGCATGCCATCGCGCACCCACGCGCCATCATCCCACGCCTTTTGGCGGGTGCTGAGGCGGTCATGGTTGCAAGGGCCGTTGCCTTTGAGCACGTCAAAGAATTCGTTCCAGTCGGGTTCAGCGAAGTCATAGCCGCCTTTTTCCTCGTTCCATGCCAGCGTATCGTCAGGCACGCTGAGGCCAAGGTATTCGGCCTGCGGCACGGTCTGGTCCACGAACTTTTGGCGCAGCTCGTCGTTGGTGTTCATCTTGATCTTCCACGCCATGGATTGCGCCGAATGCACGCTGTCTTTGTCGGAGGGGCCAAACATCATCAGCGAAGGATACCAAAAGCGGTTCAACGCATCCTGCGCCATCTTCTTTTGCGCTTCCGAACCGTCACACATCTTCATCATGATGTCGAAGCCTTGGCGCTGGTGAAAGGATTCTTCCTTGCAAATCCGCACCATAGCGCGCGCGTAGGGGCCATAAGAGGTGCGCTGAAGCGGGACTTGGTTCATGATGGCCGCGCCATCCACCAGCCAGCCAACGGCCCCCATGTCGGCCCATGTCAGTGTGGGGTAGTTGAAGATGGAGGAGTATTTCATCTTGCCCGCGTTCAGGGCCTCGAACATCTCGTCGCGGGTGATGCCCAGCGTCTCAGCGGCACAATAAAGGTACAGGCCGTGGCCTGCCTCATCCTGCACCTTGGCCAGCAGGATCGCCTTGCGTTCCAATGTCGGGGCGCGGGTGATCCAGTTGCCCTCGGGCAGTTGGCCCACAATTTCCGAATGCGCGTGCTGGCCGATCTGGCGGATCAGGTTCTTGCGGTACCCGTCGGGCATCCAATCTTTCGGCTCGATCTTGCCGCCCGCGTCGATACGCTCTTGAAAGGCGCGTTCTTGCGGGTCCATCTCATCAAGGGTTTTAACGCCTTGGCCAGTGGATTTGATCATCTGTGCATACATGGTCTCAGATCCTTTCAGAAAGCTTCGGGTGGGGTGGGGCGCCTAGCTGGCGCGTTCAAGAATAAGGGCGACACCTTGGCCAACGCCGACACACATGGTGCACAGCGCATAGCGCCCGCCTGTGCGCTGAAGCTGGTAGGCCGCGGTCAACGCCAGACGAGAGCCAGACATGCCCAGCGGGTGCCCAATCGCAATCGCGCCCCCGTTGGCATTTACATGCGGCGCGTCATCCGCCACGCCCAAAGCGCGCAGAGTGGCAAGCCCTTGCGAGGCGAAAGCTTCGTTCAGTTCAATTACATCCATCTGGTCGATGGTGAGGCCTGCGCGCTCTAGCACCTTTTGGGCGGCTGGGATCGGGCCAATGCCCATCACCCGCGGCGCCACACCAGCAGCCGACATGGCAACAATTCGCGCCATGGGTTTCAACCCGTGCTGGGCAGCCGCCGCTTCAGAGGCGATCAACATCGCCGCCGCGCCGTCATTCACGCCCGAGGCATTCCCAGCGGTTACCGTTTTATCAACCCCGTTGATGCCGCGCAGCTTGGCCAATGCGGCTGCTTCGGTCTGGGGGCGGGGGTGTTCGTCGCGATCAACGATCTTTGGATCCCCTTTGCGCTGCGGGATGGTGACAGGAATGATTTCCTCGGCAAAGATGCCAGCGGCATCGGCTGCGGCCCAACGTTGTTGCGAGCGAAGCGCAAATGCATCCTGATCGGCGCGGCTGACGCCGTGGTCATCCGCAACATTGTCTGCGGTTTCGGGCATGGAATCCACGCCATATTCGCCCTGCATCTTTTTGTTGACGAAACGCCAGCCGATGGTTGTGTCATAAACCGCATTGGCGCGGCCAAAGGCGGTTTCGGCCTTGGGCATCACAAAGGGTGCGCGGCTCATGCTTTCGACCCCACCGGCGATGGCCAGATCCATGTCACCTGCGCGGATGGCGCGGGCGGCTTGGCCGACCGCATCCAATCCAGAGGCGCAAAGACGGTTCAACGTGATCCCGGGTACATCAACAGGCAGGCCAGCCAGCAGGGCAGCCATACGGGCGACATTGCGGTTGTCTTCTCCTGCTTGGTTCGCGCAGCCCATGAAAACATCGTCAATCTGCGTCCAGTCGACACTGCCATTGCGCGCCATAAGAGCGGCTAGCGGGGCCGCGGCCAGATCATCGGCCCGCACAGAGGACAGACCGCCACCGTAACGCCCAATAGGTGTGCGCACTGCGTCGCAGATAAAGGCATCAGCCATGTTGATCTCCTCCCGATAGATTTATTTCGGCGAGGATAGCGCCGTTTGGGGTGTCGATCAAGGATTGCGTTACAAATTTGGAAAATTGCTGCCTGAATGGTAACGTTAATGCGGTTTTCTGCCAAAGCACTGAAGATTTCTCTCAAACGTAGGCCATTCGGCAGTTGCCCATAGTTAGCGATCACGCCATGTTATAGCAAACGGGCCGAAAAAAGCAGGCTCACCATTGAAACAGGCGGGTAGGGTGCCCAAATATCCTATCCATACAGGAAGCGGTCGAAAGTTGCCTCAAAGAGGGACTGGTGCCGCTTTGCCAAGATAAGGAAAAGAGCATGCACGAGCCTCTGAACGCGAGCTATCCCGTACTTCCATTGCGCGATATCGTCGTATTCCCACATATGATTGTTCCCCTTTTCGTCGGTCGCGACAAATCTGTCCGCGCCCTTGAGGAAGTCATGGGGGATGACAAACAGATTCTATTGTCCAGCCAAATGGACCCAGGTGTTGATGATCCAGAAAGCGATGGCATTTTCACGACGGGTGTTCTGGCCAATGTGTTGCAGCTGCTGAAACTGCCCGATGGTACCGTAAAGGTGCTGGTCGAAGGGCAGGCGCGTGTGCAAATCACCGAATACCTCGAGAACGACAGCTTCTTTGAAGCGCGTGCCGAATACCTGACCGAAACCGCTGGCGATCCTGACACCACCGAGGCGCTGCTGCGTTCCGTTGGGGATGAGTTTGAGCGCTATGCCAAGGTCAAGAAAAACGTCCCCGAAGAGGCGCTTGCCGCTGTGGGTGAAGCCTCTGATCCTGCGCGTCTGGCGGATTTGGTTGCAGGGCACCTTGGGATCGAAGTTGATCAAAAACAGGACCTGCTGGAAACGCTCAGCGTGTCTGAACGCCTTGAAAAGGTCTATGGCCTGATGCAGGGCGAAATGTCTGTGTTGCAGGTTGAGAAAAAGATCAAAACCCGCGTCAAAACCCAGATGGAGAAAACCCAGCGCGAATATTACCTGAATGAGCAAATGAAAGCCATTCAGAACGAGCTGGGCGATGGCGAGGACGGCAAAAACGAAGTTGTCGAACTGGAAGAGCGGGTCGCCGCGACCAAGCTCAGCAAAGAAGCCAAAGAAAAAGCGGATGCAGAGATCAAGAAGCTCAAAAATATGAGCCCGATGTCTGCCGAAGCGACCGTTGTGCGTAACTACCTCGATTGGATGCTGTCCATCCCGTGGGGTGTTAAGTCACGCGTCAAGAAAGACCTCGCAAAAGCCGAGGCTGTTCTGGATGCGGATCACTATGGTCTGGAAAAAGTCAAAGAACGCATTGTGGAGTACCTGGCGGTGCAACAACGTTCGTCCAAGCTGAAAGGCCCGATCATGTGCCTTGTCGGCCCTCCTGGTGTGGGTAAGACGTCGCTTGGGAAATCTGTGGCCAAGGCAACGGGTCGTGAATTTATCCGTATCTCGCTGGGCGGGGTGCGTGACGAATCCGAAATCCGCGGCCACCGTCGCACCTATATCGGCTCTATGCCTGGTAAGATCATTCAGGCGCTGAAAAAGGCAAAAACCACGAACCCGCTGATCTTGCTCGATGAAATCGACAAGATGGGGCAGGATTTCCGTGGCGATCCGGCCTCGGCGATGTTGGAGGTTCTTGATCCAGAGCAGAACGGCACCTTTGTCGATCACTATCTTGAGGTCGAATATGACCTCAGCAACGTGATGTTCCTGACCACCTCTAACAGCTATAACATGCCCGGGCCTTTGCTGGACCGGATGGAGATTATTCCGCTGTCGGGGTACACCGAGGATGAAAAGCTGGAGATTTCCAAGCAGCATTTGGTGAACAAGCAGATCAAAAACCACGGCCTGAAGGCCAAGGAGTTTGAGATCGAGGATTCCGCCCTGACTGGTATGATCCGCTATTACACCCGCGAGGCTGGCGTGCGGAACCTTGAGCGCGAGATCGCAAAAGTCACGCGCAAAGCGCTGACCAAGATCGTGCGTAAAGAGGCCGACAGCATCACGGTGACGGGCGACAACCTTGATGACTTCCTTGGCGTGCAAAAGTACCGCTATGGGTTGGCTGAAAAGGATGACCAGATCGGTGTTGTAACCGGATTGGCCTATACATCGGTCGGCGGCGAATTGTTGCATATCGAGGCGCTGCGCCTGCCGGGTAAAGGGCGTATGAAAACAACGGGTAAGCTGGGCGATGTGATGAAAGAAAGCATCGACGCGGCAAGCTCTTATGTGCGCTCAATCAGCCCGCAGATCGGTGTGAAGCCGCCGGTGTTTGATACGGTCGATATCCACGTGCACGTGCCCGATGGTGCAACGCCCAAGGATGGCCCTAGCGCGGGTCTGGCGATGGTAACATCGATTGTCTCTGTGTTGACCAAGATCCCCGTGCGCAAGGACATCGCCATGACGGGTGAGGTTTCGCTGCGCGGGAATGCAATGCCAATTGGCGGCCTCAAGGAAAAACTGCTGGCTGCGCTGCGCGGTGGTATCAAAACGGTGTTGATCCCGCAGGAAAATGAAAAAGACCTGCCGGACATTCCCGACAACGTAAAAGAGGGGCTGACCATTATTCCAGTGAGCCATGTCTCGGAGGTGTTGGAACACGCGTTGGTATCACAGCCCGAGCCCATTGAATGGGACGAAGCGGCAGAAGAAGCAGCGGCAGCAGCCGCGCTTGCGGCCAAGGCTGGTGGCGCAGACGGTGCCACAGCCCACTAACCGCTGAAAAATGATTGAATGACGCCCCTCAGGAAACTGGGGGGCGTTTTTCGTTTCAGGGTAGGGGGTGCCATAAAAAACGGCTTGCCCCATGGCAGTGGGGCAAGCCGTTGAATGTCATTCGGGCTTTGATTAGTCGGTCAGCAGTGGCAACGACAAAAGTAGGCCCAGCAGTGCAACTGACAATGTGCCGCTGCTTGAGCTTGAAGCGTCTTCCACGATGACGGGTGCTTCGATAACCGGATCAGCAAGCGAGCCTGCTGTGGCGGTTGATGTAAGAGCGGCAAAGGCCAGAAGTGCAACGATAGGTTTCATTTTATCCCCCAGTTAGTGTTGATACCCATTTGTCACGCTAAATGTTGATGGGGTCAAGCTTAGGTGGATTTTTCCGCCGGATTCTTATAATAATAAAAGAAAAACCCAAAGCATTGAGCGAAAGAGCGGTAAAACATGGCGACGACAGCAAAAACATCTTCGAAAACAGCGGTTCCAAAAACCAGCAAACGCAAAACAAAAGTGCCGGCACCTGTAGTGGATTCAGTGACAGAGGTGGACACGTCCAACACACCTCGCGCCAACACAGCGACACCTTCGGTCGTGGATACGCTTTCACCCGTTGTGATGAGCAATGATCTGCGGAAAAAGGAGCTTTTTGAATTGGTTGTCGAACGTTCCGGCATGAAGAAGAAAGACGTGAAGCCCGTCGTTGAGGCGATGCTGGCCGTGCTGGGGGATGCTTTTGGCGAGCAGCGGGAAATGAACCTGCCTCCGCTTGGAAAGTTGAAAGTACAGCGTGGCAAGGAATTGCCTGATGGCCGTGCTTTGGTTGTGAAGCTGCGCCAGAAAACCTCGCAACTGAACGCGGCACCAAAACCTGAGGGCGACGCAGCAGAAGAGTAACATCTGTTGCACTCTGGTTTGGGGCATCCCTGACATCTTGGAACCATCGCAGAGGGCGCATTGCGCCCCCTGAATCACCCGCAAGCGAGTCGCGTTTGTGGCACCAAAAATCCCGAAAGCTGATTTGTGACTAATTATCCCGATCTTTATGTTCTTCGTCATGGCGAAACCGAATGGAATGCCCAAGGAAAAATGCAGGGCAGCCTGAATTCTCCGCTCACGGCTGAGGGGAAAAAGCAGGCGCAGCGGCAGGCGGAAATCCTCGAAACTGTGGACCTGACGGGGTTTGATATTCTGTGCAGCCCGCAGGGGCGTGCCTTTGAAACGGCGGCAATTGCTTTGGCGCGGCAGGTTACCCATATCCATACAGATGCTCGCCTGCGCGAAATCGGCGTGGGCGATTGGGCAGGGCGCAAGCGCAGCGAACTGTCTGAAGGCAAAGGGTTTTTGGATGGTCCTGATGGCGCGCTAGAGCTGTATGAAATGGCCCCGAACGGCGAGGGGTTCATCGCGTTAGAGCAAAGATGTACCGCGTTTCTGAACGATCTAAAGGGGCCTTCGGTCCTGATTACCCATGGCATTACCTCGCGTATGATCCGCGCAATTGTCACCGGCGTAGGGCGCGATGGGCTGGCAGAAATGGGTGGCGGACAGGGCATAATATTCGCCTTGAAAAATACTGTGCAAAAACGTCTCGAATGAGGCTTGCACTACCCGAAGTGTTAGTCTAAATCACGCTTCATCGGGTCGTTAGCTCAGTTGGTAGAGCGCTTCGTTTACACCGAAGATGTCGGGAGTTCGAGCCTCTCACGACCCACCATTCCACCCCTCGGGGCGGGAGACATATTGCCCCCACCAAAGGGCAGCACTGCGCGGTTGTAGCTCAGCTGGTTAGAGTACCGGCCTGTCACGCCGGGGGTCGCGGGTTCGAGCCCCGTCAACCGCGCCACTTCTCCTTTTTCGAAATGTCATACCGTACGCTGGCAACAGGTGTCATCGGTTTTGCGCGAATCCTGTTTTTGAGGGTTAACGCCATAGCACGTTGGGTTTGCGCGATGTGATCCCTGTGCACGGCGCGTACACCGCGCGTACACCGATTTTGCGGCATTCACGCAGTAACAGGGCGTGCGGTGGCATTGGTTAACATTAGATGAAGGGTTGTGAGGCAGCGCAGAGTAGGTTGTTTTGCGTAGATGGTGGGAGGAACAGGCGGATGCAAGGCTGGGTCGTGGAGGCTCGGTTCGTTACCTGAGAAAGGGCCAGATGGCGTGCCCGATCCAATAGGGTCCGGCTCTTCCTGCGTGTCCCGCCCGTGCGACGCCTTTCATGCATCGCGGTGCTAATGCCCCAATGTAGCATTTTTCTTGAACGTCGGATGACCCAATCTTTTCACCAACAACTGTCCCAGACAATTGGAACCGGACGTTCGGGCAAAGGGCGGCGAATGGCAGGAATGAGCCCACTTTACCGTTTTTCTGCGACGCGACGAAGGTCAACTTTCCCCAAACCGGACGCTTGCTAACCGCTTGACGACGGAAAAATTTCAGACTAGCCAACGTGTAGGCTGTAGACGCCTGCCTCCCGCTGACATTTGTCTTGGTTAAGTTCTGCGACGTAATTCTCTATATACCTCTTTCCGCATATCGCGCGGATGGTAATGCGGGTCCCATCTCAAACTGCGCGATCAGGCAAGAGAGATATGGGATATGACTGATACCCCCGCCAATACATTCACGGATGGACCACTTGGCACCATCTACTTTAAGACCGCACTCCCGATCATTTTTGTGATGGGCATGAACGGGCTCCTGTCCGTTGCAGATGCGCTATTTCTGGGCATTTTTGTTGGTCCCGATGCGCTGGCGGCGGTCACGGTGATGTTTCCGATCTACATGCTGATTGTGGCGCTTTCCACGTTGGTGGCGAACGGCATGTCGAGCCTTCTGGCGCGTTCCCTTGGCGCTGGCGACATGAACAGCGCACGTGACACGTTTGCGGGCGCACATGGGTTGGCCATTGGGTTGGGCATCGTTCTGATCGTATTGTTCATCCTATTGGGGCAGCCAGTTGCATTGCTGGCCGCTGGTGGGTCAGAGACTTTGGCTCAGATGGGGTTCGTCTACCTGCGGATTACGGTGTTATTCTCACCGCTGTTGTTCGTGTTGTCGGTCAATTCTGATACGCTGCGCAACGAAGGGCGCGTAGGTTTTATGGCCGCGATGAGTCTGCTGGTGTCGATTGCAAACATCGGGTTCAATTACGTGTTCATCGCGGTTCTGGACATGGGCGTCGCTGGGTCAGCTTACGGGACTGCGGCGGCACAGGCGCTCGCGTTTGCGATCATTTTTGCGTTCCGTGTGTTTGGAGATACATCGCTGCGTCTTGCGACCCTGCTGTCCCATTCCCTGCGCGGAAAATGGGGGCAGATCCTCGCACTAGGCGCACCACAGAGCCTTAATTTCATCGGGTTAGCCCTCGGGTCTGCTGCGATCATCGCAGCCCTGCAATGGGTTGGGCGCCCGGGTTATGCTGACACCATCACAGCTTACGGGATCATTACTCGGGTCATCACGTTCGCCTTCCTTCCGCTTTTGGGGCTGTCGTTCGCTATGCAAACGATCACGGGCAACAACTATGGCGCCGGGCTCTGGCAAAGGTCAGATGCAAGCCTGCGCTTTGCGCTTTGGATCGCGCTTATTTACTGCACAATCGTCCAGATTGCGGTGATGAGCTTGCCGACTCAAATCGCCAGTGCATTTGTAGAGGAGCAAGCCGTCATTGATGAGGTCGCTCGTATCTTGCCTGTGATGACCAGTGTCTTCTTCATGATGGGCCCGTTGATGATGGTCGCGACTTATTTTCAAGCGATTGGGTCCGCTGGAAAGGCTGCTTTGCTGGGGCTTACAAAACCCTACGCCTTTGCGATCCCCTTGACCTTCATTTTACCCGTCTGGTTTGGTGAAATTGGCGTCTGGTACGCGGGTCCGTTTGCGGAACTGATGTTGTTGGGCCTTACCGCTGTGGTGTTGTGGAACGCGGGCCGTAATTCCACGTTGAAATGGGGAATATTCCACATGGAAGGAGGAACAGAAGCATGACAATGCTACTTTCGTCAGCAGCGCAAGCCAAGGCTCAAGCAAAACGTTTGCGCTACAAAATGGCCGAAGACGGGGCGGAGATTGGACATGCCAAGTCCCTCGAATTGGTCGCCCACCAACATGGGTTCCGTGATTGGAACACGATGCTTGCCGCCATCGGAAACGAGCCGCCCAAGGGCTGGGCCGTCGGTGAAAGGGTTAGCAGAACATATCTATCGAAACCGTTCACTGCAAAGGTAGTGTCAATTTTGAATATGAGGCCAGGATGGTTCCGGCTCGAGCTGCAATTTGATGAAGCCGTTGATGTTGTCACGTCCGATGGTTTTTCAAATTTCCGCTCGCGCATTCGTGGTGTAATTGGTCCCAAAGGGCATTCAGTTGAAAGAACAAACGACGGGCAGGCACACCTTCAAATCGATTTATGGTGACTGAGAAGGTCGGTTCTTTTTCTGTAAGCGGCCATTGGCACGATTGAAGCCAATGGCCGTTTTGTCCGCACTCCGAACATCAAGCCAAGTTGCGCTTATTGTCTGGTTTGGGCGGAATTACTCGACGGGGGCCTGATGGTCTGATTGAGAAACGCCGTGGTATTGGGGCAAGTGCCCGCGCGTGGTTCTATCATATAGTCGATAGGGCGTTTAAGCCCTTGTGACACACGCGCGGGCGATCAAAGAGGGATCTTGGGGCGGTTTGGTGATCGCCTTAGGGCTGGTAGGGCAGTGAGGAGTGGTGGAGGACGATGCGCAGATTGCCGTCGGCGTCCTTTTTGTATCCAAAGCTTTTGTCGACGGTGGTCACGGCGCCATTTTTATCGGTCAGCTTGACCCAGCCCATCCACATTGCAACATCGCCCTGAATAAAGCTGGCCGAGGTGATGCTTTCCATTGAGCGCCACCCCATGATCGCAAACCCATTGTCGAGCGGGTATTCTTCTGAGTGGCCGCAGAAATAGGCCAGTGCCCCTTCTTTGGTGGGGCGGAACGTCTGGGCGCCGCTGGCCATTGTGGGTTTGAACAGAACAGGCCCAAGGTTGTAGCCATAGTAGTTATCGATATTGGCCGAGGCGATCTTGCGGGCTGCTTCGATACCGCCTTCTTCGAATGCTTTCGAGATGGTAACTTTGCCGTTGCCCCAGATGGTTAGGGCTTTTTCGATGTCGGTTTGGGTGATCTGCAAGGGACGCTCCTGTTTACGATACGGGTAGTGACGGCAAAAGCCGTGGCAAATTTCAGGTTGGGCTGGAAAATTGCGCCACCCCAGTTTTCGCCGCGCGTAGCTATATCAGGACTGAGCCTTCGGGGATAGGGTTAGTTCGCGTAAAGCTGTTTGGCCTGCGCCTGTGCGGGGTCAGTAGGGGAAATTGGTGGTGTCGACCATCATGCCGCCCGATTGTTCCTGTGACGGGTTTCCAGCCTTGCAGCGCATCAGCAGCATTTCAAGACTGGCCTCAAGCTCTGCTTTGGCCATGTCGCGCGCGATGATAACGACGCGGCTGGTGGTGTCTGTGCCAGACCAGCTTTTGAACGGGACAGGCGCGTCAAAGATGTGCTGCACGCCGTGAAAGATGAACGGGTATTCCAGCCCCTCAACATGTAAAATACCTTTCATCCGCAGGATGTTAGGCCCGCGCAGGGCGATCAGCGTATCCAGCCAGAAATCAAAAACATTCGCAGGGATAGGCTCGGCCACGGTGATCGAGGCAGAGTTGATCCGATGATCATGGGCGGCGGGAGCGGCGGGGGTAAACGCGGCCGGAGGCGCGGGTGCAGGGGCTAAGCCGGAAAGCCCTGCGAGCGGATCAGGTTTAACCGTTTCCTGCGCTATGCCTAGCCAATCGTCTAGCTCGTCGGTGCTCACCCCTGTGCGCATCGCGGAGAGGCCAAACAGCGTCCCCATGGGCACGCAGCCCTGATCTGCGCGGATGCGGCGCGCGGATGTGTTTATCCCATCAAGGCGCTTTTCAAAGCGGGAGAGGTCGAAAGGATCTACCAGATCGGTTTTGGACAGGATGATCACGTCAGCCATGGCGATTTGGTTCACCGCTTCGAACTGTTGATCCAGCGTTTTCATGCCAGTCGCCGCATCGGCCAGTGTGACCACGCCGTCTAGGCGAAAGGCCTGAGCGATCCCGAAATCGGTGGCGAGCGTGTGAACAATCGGCGCGGGTTCGGCGATGCCGCTGGTTTCGATCACCACGCGGTCAAAGCTGATTTGCCCTGCTTTGCGTTTTGCGATCAGCCCTTCCAGCGTCTTGGCCAGATCACCAAGGATGGCACAGCACAAGCACCCTGATTGCAGCAAAACGGTTTCTTCGGTGGCCTCTTCGATCAGGTCATGGTCAAGGCCCACATCCCCGAATTCGTTCATGATGACGGCAACGCGTCCGGCATCGGGGTCGCGGATCAGGTGGTTCAGCAGCGTTGTTTTGCCAGCGCCCAAAAAACCGGTGAGCAGGGTGACGGGAATGCGGGTGTCATCGGATGTCATTCTGGTTTGCGCCTCTTTACAACGGGAAAGCCTATGTGCATTTAAGTTATGTTATAACATAAGCGCCTGCAAGAGGCCTAAGATCCCCAGATGCCACACCGAAACCCTCGCCCTCGTTCGGGCGCCGATAGGCGGGGCATGGGCCTTGGTCGGGTGGGCTTGGACGGCTTGTGATAGGGGAAAGCTGATGGAAGGGATGCGGGATGACTGAACGCGCACCAATGGGGATGGCAAAAACCTTGTGGCACACACAGCGTGTGAAAGGATTGGTGCGAGAGCGCCTTGGCCAAGGGGCGGCTTGCATTGTATCGGTGCGTGAGACGATCTGCACTGATCCCAGCTGCCCAGGGCCTGCGACTTTGGTCCGTATTACGGATTTAAGCTTTCGCGAAAAGCTCCTGACGATTCACAAGCCAGTTTCAAAGGTGGGTTACCCCGATATTGCCGAAGTGATTTGAAAGGGGCTGGCTGGTTTGGCCTTTGCCAATGGGGGATCATATCTGCGCAACAAGGCGCCCCTGAAGCCAGAGGATGGACGGGTAGGCCGAGATCCAGAACCACACAAAACGATTAAGTCCGAACAGGCAGGCATTTGCCACGTGGAAGCTGGCCGCGATGAGCAGGGCAAGGGTAAGGGCCACGGGGGAAAAGAGGCTGAGGGGGAAGGCGAGCTCAAACAGAATAACGGCCCATGAAGCCGCCCACAGCAGGCGAGGGCGCAGAGAGAGGGCGCGCAGGGATTGGGCAACGGGATAGGCGGAAAAGCTGAACACATCTTGCAAGGCGCGCCCGCTACGCCATTCGGGGTTAACGATTTTGACCTGACCAGAGATGAAATAGGACAGGACCACCTGAAGGCCCAGATAGCCGAATGCGGCTTCGGTGGCGATGCCGTCGGGCATCCAGCGCGCAAGGCTAAGGCAATACAAAACCAACAGCCCCATGCGGTCACTGCCGCCGTTATAGGGCCCTTGATAACGGTGCAAAACCAATAGGCTATGGGCAGACAGGGCTAACAATACCCATTGGCTGTGGCTGCCCGCCAGCAACAAAAGGCTGAGAATCGCGCGCGGGGTGAACAACAGGCGCGATCCACGCGACCCAAAGATATGTTCGGCGCATTGCTGCAAAAAGGCCAGCGCGACAAGGATTTCGGTTAAGCGCATCGCGCTGTCCAAGGCCATCATGATTGTGGGTCCACTGTTGCAAAGCGATCCGAGAGGAACACAACCTCTTGGACCAGATCGTTTTGGTCGCGATGCACAAACACCAGTCTGAATTGGAAATACGTGTCAGGATTGGCAAGGCTGCGTTTTTCGATTTCGGGCAGAATGCGCCGTCGGATTTCGTTTATGCTGTGGGCGGTTGGCTGTAGCTGGATGCGTTCGGCGCAGCTGACGACGAATAGCTCTTCGTTGCGGTCGGGGTTCCAGAAAAGCCGCATCATCATTTGCAGCGCCCCAACGGTTGCTGGGCGGGGGTGGAATTCATGCCAATCGGCAGATTTATCGGTATTGGACGCGCGCAGCACCCATTGGACCCTCGGAGAGGGTTCGATGGACTGAAAAAAGCTCCAAGACGGGATAAGGACGGGCAGGACCAAAGACAGGGTTTTGAACATAGGCCGAGTTAACGGAACCTGCGTTAAGGCCGTGTGAATCCTATGACATACCTCGTCTTTGGCCTTTGGTTTGGCTGCTCAAGGGCGACGCGTGATACATCAAATAGAAAAGAAAACGCCCCAGCGCTCAACTAATCTCTTGACGCATCAAAGGGGTTGGCCTATTCCGCACGAACGCTCTGAGGTTTAGGCCAAAGAGACGCAGCGCGCGGTTGTAGCTCAGCTGGTTAGAGTACCGGCCTGTCACGCCGGGGGTCGCGGGTTCGAGCCCCGTCAACCGCGCCACTGCTGCATTGAAAAGGTCTCCTTCGGGAGGCCTTTTTGCGTTTTGGGTGTTTGTGATTTTGGGCGATGGCGGTTAGGGCGCAAAGCCTAGGGCGGTTTCGATCTCGGAATCGAGTTGGCTGTTCATCCATGTGATATCGTCGGCGGCCCATGTGTCGGGCGCGGGGGCGCGTGTTTCTACCGCAGCGGTCCAGCGGTTGCCCATGCGGCGCGCAACGGGGGCGTAGCCTTTTTCGGTGAAGGCCAGGTCAAAGGCGGCTGAAAGATCGGCAAGGAAGGCCTCGGGGGCTGCGTTGAACGCATCAAGCGAAACATAGACCACGGATGCGCCTCGGGTGGGCAGGCTAAGCAGGGCGCGGTGTTTGAGGTTGCGCATGGCAAAGATGTTTTCATACCGCGCACCCGTGATCGGGTGGCGGTCCCATTGCAGCTCTTCGCCCAGCGGATGCAGGCGCGGCGCGACCCCGTCGAAATGGCCCAGTTTATCCACGTAGGATTCCCAAGGAGAGCGCAGGAAATCGACAAAGCCCAGCGATTGCACATGCGGCGCGGCGTGCCACGGGCGTTTATACAGCGAGTGCGCCCATTTTTGCGGTGCACGCACAGCGCAGATGGTGAGAAAGGTCGGGGGCAGGGCGATCATATTCGGAACGCCATGTTTCCAGCCCAAAGCCTCGGTGCGTTTGATGTTCAGCGCGTCCTGAACCGTCTTGCGAATGACGTTGGTGCCGCAGCCGCGCTCGCCCAGAACTTGGAACCGATCAAAGGGGCCATCGGTGGATTTGTGAAAATGCCAGCCCGTTTTGCCCATGTCAGCCGCCAGATCACGTGTGAAATCGGCAAAACCTGCGGGTTCTGGGGGCAATATCGTCTTTGGGGCCATTGTCATTTTACGTCTCTCACGGCTTACTGCGCTTGCAACCCGCAGTGTGCGAAATTCGGCGGGGAATGAAAAGAAGGAAGAGGCATGCAGACAGTTGCCGCAGTCACAATGGTGCGCGATGACGCGTTTTTTCTAAAGGCGTGGTTGAAACACTATGGCGAGATGTTCGGCCGCCAGAATTGCTATGTGATCAATCATGGTTACGGGGCCGAGGTGGCCGAGTTGGCCGTGGGGTGCAATGTGATTGGCATTCCAGGTGATCCGCATAAGAACTTTGACGTAAAGCGTTGGGGGCTTTTGAATAATCTCGTTGGTGGTTTGCGCCGTTACTACAAGCACGTGATTGTGGGCGATGTGGACGAGCTGGTGGTGGTGGACCCTGCCAGCGGCAAGAACCTGCTACAGTTTCTAGAGGAGGCGCCGGAAAAGCGTATCCTCACGCCGCTGGGGTTAGAGGTTATTCACCGCATTGATATCGAGCCCGAGGAGATCACCGACAATATCATTGGGCCGCGCCGCTATGTGCGCCCTGCGCCGCATTATTCCAAACCCTGTGTTGTCTCTGCTCCGGCCAAGATTTCGCGTGGGGGGCATTTTGCGCAATACCCCAAGCTGCACACGCCAGATGACCTATATATGTTTCACCTAAAGTTCTGTGACTTTGGCCAATACACAGGCGCAATGGACCGTCGCAACGCGGTGACCAGCGAGATGGGCGATGACATCAAAGGCACGTCAATCGGGCGGCACTGGTTTTCAGAGGCGCGCGGCGAAGACCGTGAGATGTTTGAAGGGTTCGAGGCGCTGAAGCTGGAAGAGGGGTTTGACCTTGGCTTTATGCGCAAACGCATGCAGCGGTCGTTCAAACCCAGAGGGGACACGGGATTTTTCGAATTCAACCGCCCCGCCTATGATACGCAATATCAATTGCCGGATCGCTTTGTCGGGCTGATCTAGGCCGTCGTTTTGGTGGCGGGGATTTCCCCGCCACCGTTTCTTTAGCCGCGTTTGTCGGCAACGCGGGCTTGCATCTGATCCAGCGGCAGGTAGCCGCGCAGCAATTCGTCCTGCAGGATAAAGGTGGGCGTGCCGTTGATCGCCAAAGTCCCCGCCAAGGCGCGGGTTGCGGCGATTTCGGCTGTGACTTCGTCGCCGTTCATCCGCTCTTCGACGGCGGCCATGTCCAACCCAAAGGTGCTGCCCAAACGGCGCAGGGCGGGCATAGAGATGTCCCCTTGGAAGGTCATCAGCGCATCGGCAACGGCCTTATAGCTATCATCACCCGAAACCTGTTTCACAGCCACGGCAAAGCGCGAGGCCAGCACCGAGGCTTCGCCCAAGATTGGCAGCTCTTTCACGATCAGCTTGATGTTGCCATCGCTTTCGAGCAGCTGCGCGACCTCGTCATGGGCGCGTTTGCAATAGCCGCAGCGATAGTCGAGGAATTCGACCAGCACGATATCGCCTTCGGGGTTGCCGCCCACCCATGAATAGCCGTCGTTAAAGATTGCATCGGCGTTTTGGGCCACCAGATCAACGTCGGCCTGAACCTGTTGCTGCTGCTCGCGTTGTTGCAGGATTTCGACGGCCTGCATGATCACCTCGGGGTTCTCAAACAAATAGGCGCGGACTTCGGCGCGAAACAGGGCGCGCTCTTCGTCGCTCATTTCTTTGAGGTCGGCGGCAAAGGTGCCTGTGGCAAGGGTGCCCAGCAGGGCAGAGGTGGCGAGAAGGCGTTTCATGTTGTTTTCACTTTCGTTTTGCAGCGCGTTGGGACGCAATCAACACATCTTGGGCGCGCTGCCAAGGGCCAGAGCCCTGTGACAAAAGGCCTGATGCGCGTCGCGCGTGAATTCCGGCGTCTTTCAGCCGTCCACCCAGCGCAAAGCGCTCGGCGGTGATGAGGGCGGCCATGCCTTGCTGGCCTGTCTTTGCATAGGCGGTTGCCAGATCGCGCAGCATCGAGCCATCGCGGTAATCCTGACGGCGCGATTTTTCGAGCACGCCGAGCGATTTTTTCACCTGACCAGCGGCCAGCAGGGCGCGGCCATAGCCCGAGAGCACCAGCGGATCGTTTGGCGCGTATTTAACGGCGCTGGCATAGGTATTGGCGGCGGCGGCAAAATTGCGCGTCTCTAGCTGGATTTGCCCCTTTTGATCGCGCAGGAAGGCATCATAGGGGCGCGCGGCGATGGCGCTGTCTATCGCGGCAAGCGCCTTTTTGGTTTTGGAGTTGCGATGCAGGGCAACGGCTTCGCGCAGCAGGCGCACATCGGGGTAGGGTTCTTTGTTCAGGCGGCGCAGCGTCCAGCTGGGTGCGCGGGTATAGGCGGTGATTTTTCCCTTGAGGCGCGCAAACCAGTATTCCGCGGTCTCGTCTTTGGGGAGGGTGCCATAGCTGGCGACATAACCTGCAACAGCGCGCATGCGGTCGCGGCTGAGCGGGTGAGAACGCATATAGGGGTCTTGGCGGCCCGCGCTGAGCGTTTCTTGCCCTGCAAAGATACTCAGCGCATCGAACAGGCCCTGCGGGGAGGCGCCTGCGGCCTTCATATAGCGCACGCCAGATTGGTCGGCCGAGGCTTCTTCGGCGCGGGTGTGGCTGAGAAAGGCGCGTTGTGCGGATGTTGAGGTGCCAAGGGCGATGCCGCCTGCTGCGCGGCTATTGCCTGCGGCGGCAGCGGCGGCGGCCAATGCAATGCCCAAGCCCGAAATGGTACGCGCATTCGACAGGTTGCCCAAGCGCCGTGCGATATGGCCATTGGCGATATGGGCTGCTTCATGGGCGATGATGCCTTGCAACATGGTTGCCGTTTGCATTTTGTTGATCAGCCCATAGTGGACAAAGATAGCGTCATTGCTGACCACAAAGGCGTTTAGCGTGGCTTCGTTCACCACCAGAATTTTCACGCGGTTCGGGTTCAGCCCTGCCGCCCGCAGGATCGGCGCCGAGATTTGTTTCAGCGCATGTTCCATATCCGCATCACGCAACAGGCTGGTTGCCTGAGCGGGGAGGGCAAGAAGCGCCACGACAAGCATCGCTGCTATTGACGGGACAAGGCGGATCAGGTGAAAGCTCATGAAAACCAGTTTAGGAGCGCAACCATGCGGAATTCAACCCGATCCGAGGTCGATCCCTTTATTGTGATGGACGTCATGCAGGCCGCAGCAGCAGCCGAGGCGGCGGGGCGTCATATCATCCATATGGAGGTCGGCCAGCCCGGTACAGGTGCGCCAAAGGGGGCGGCGCGCGCTTTGACGGCGGCGATGGATGCGGGTCCGCTGGGGTATACAGTGGCCTTGGGGCTGCCTGCGCTGCGCGAACGTGTCGCACGGATGTATGGCGAGTGGTATAACGTCGATCTGGATCCTGCGCGGGTGGTGATTACTTCGGGGTCGTCTGGCGGCTTTATCTTGGCGTTTACCGCGTTGTTTGACAGTGGCGACCGTGTGGGCATCGGCGCACCGGGATACCCGAGCTATCGCCAGATCTTGGGCGCCTTGGGTATGCAGCCCGTTGATCTGCCCAGTGCTGCGGAAAACCGTTTCCAACCTGTGCCAAGCGATTTTGCGGGGATGGATTTGCAAGGTTTGATGGTGGCCTCACCTGCCAACCCGACAGGCACGATGCTGGATCGCCCCGCCATGTCGGCGCTGATCAACGCGTGCCATGATACGGGGGCGTCTTTCATCTCGGACGAGATTTATCACGGGGTCGAGTATGAGAAAAAGGCGGTGACCGCGCTGGAGATCACGGACGAAGCCTATGTGATCAATAGCTTTTCCAAATATTTCTCGATGACAGGCTGGCGCGTCGGCTGGATGGTTGTGCCCGAAGATCAGGTACGCGTGGTGGAACGGATCGCGCAAAATATGTTCATCTGCGCGCCCCATGCCTCGCAGGTGGCAGCCCTTGCCGCGATGGATTGCGAGGATGAGTTGCAAGCCAATATGGATGTCTACCGTGCCAACCGCGCCTTGATGCTGGACGGGCTGCCCAAGGCGGGGTTTGACCGCATCGCGCCACCAGACGGCGCGTTTTACGTCTATGCTGACGTGAGCGAGATCACCAATGACAGCCGCGCCTTGGCGGCCGAGATTTTGGACAAGGCGGGTGTTGCCGTCACTCCGGGGTTAGATTTTGATCCGATCCGTGGCCATACCACGCTGCGGTTCTCTTATGCGCGTAGCACGGATGACATTCGCGAAGGGCTGGCGCGGCTGGCGGCATTCATGCAATCGCGTTGAACCGCTGGACCCTGCACAACCCAGAGTGATAGGATGCAGCCAAAGAGCCAGACGCATCTTGGCCGGAGCGGTGATGAAAACAGTTTTACTTAGCCTTATCTGTGCCTTGGCCTTCGCATCTCATGCGGTGGCTCAGGGGCTTACGGCCCATGCGCGGGTCGATGCGGCCAGCAGTTCCATTACGGATGGCTGGTGGGGGCGCACGGAATTGTCCCTCGCGCTGAGCCAAGGTGTGCCTTTCCGCGTCTTTACGCTCAGCGATCCTGCGCGGCTGGTGATTGATTTTCGCGAGGCGGATTTTTCTGGCGTGACGGCGGGGGATATTCTGCCCGAGCAGGGGCGCGTGAGCGCGGTGCGCTTTGGCGCGTTTCAGCCCGGATGGTCGCGCTTGGTGGCGGATTTGGCCGAACCGATGCTGCCCAAAGAGATCGGCATGCCCGTTGATCCAAATACAGGGCGCGCCACGTTGCAGATATCGCTCAAGACCGCGGATGAAGCGGATTTTGTCGCGGCCTCTGGCGCGCCTGCCGATCCCAATTGGGCGGGTGGTTTTCTGCGCGCTCAGCTGCCGAAGGTACCCGATGACGGAAAGTTTACCGTTGTTATCGATCCCGGCCATGGCGGCATTGACCCCGGGGCCGAGCGCGAAGGCGTGAGCGAAAAGCACATCATCCTGAGCTTTGCGCGCACCTTGGCGGATGCGCTGCGTCGGGCGGGGGTGAATGTGGTGCTGACCCGCGATGAGGACATTTTTGTTGCGCTGCAAACCCGTGTGGCGCTGGCCCATAGCCACCATGCGGATTTGTTCATTTCGCTGCATGCGGACATCCTGCGCCAAGGCGGGGCAAAGGGGGCCACGGTGTACACGTTGTCCGAAGGCGCGGCGGATGAGGCGACCCAGCAGTTGGTTGCGCGCCATGACCGATCCGATGTGTTGATCGGGATGGATTTGACGGGATCGGACGATCAGGTCGCAGAAATTTTGTTAGATTACGCACGGTTAGAAACCACGCCGCGCTCGCTGGCGCTGGCCCAGCATTTGGCCGCAGGGATGGCCGAGGCCGGAGGGCCGATGAACCGCCGTCCGCTGCGCGAGGCGGGTTTTTCGGTTTTGAAATCGGCAGATATCCCTTCGGTGTTGGTGGAAATCGGGTTTCTCAGTTCGGATCGTGATCTGGCAAACCTCAGCGATCCTATCTGGCGGCAGGGCATGGCCGAGGGGATCACAAAATCGGTTTTGGCATGGCGGGACGCGGATGAGGCCAACGCGGCGTTGATCCGCCAATAGCACGCGCGCCTTGCGGTAGGGGGTGCGGGTTTCGCGTTGGGATATTGGGCGGCGTTTCGCCACAATTCCCCGTGCTTGCCTTTTGACCATTGGCGCTGATGCGCGTATAGGGAAAGCTAATTCAAGCAGCCAATTAAGGAGCTGTCGCGCGTGTTTCGGATGATCCTATCTTTCTTTGGGGGTATTTTTACCACCCTAACAATGTCTATTGGCATGGTGGCCCTGACGATTGGGGCGATTTTCTGGATGTATGGACGCGATCTGCCCAGCCACGAATCTCTGGCTTCATACACGCCGCCAACGATCAGCCGGATTTATTCGGGCCAAGGGCGGCTAATTGATGAATTCGCCAAAGAGCGCCGCCTGTTTGCCCCTGCCGATACGATTCCCGACCTGATCAAACAGGCGTTTATCTCGGCTGAGGACAAAAACTTTTACGACCATGACGGCTATGATTTGCGCGGTATTGGCGCGGCTGCGGTGGATGCGGTGCGCTCACGCGGGAGAGATGTGCGCGGGGCCTCGACCATCACCCAGCAGGTGATGAAGAACTTTTTGCTGTCGGGGGACCGCCGCGCCGAGCGGAAGATCAAAGAGATCATTCTGGCCGCGCGTGTTGAGGAGGCTTTGGACAAAGAGAAGATCCTTGAGCTTTATATGAACGAAATCTTCTTGGGGCAGAACTCATACGGGGTTGCTGCGGCCAGCCAGACCTATTTCAACAAAACGCTGAGCGAACTTGCCCCGCATGAGGCGGCAATGCTGGCCAGCCTGCCCAAGGCGCCCTCAGATTTCCACCCTGTGCGCCGCAAGGATCGCCTGCTGGCGCGGCGAAACTTTGTTCTGCGTGAGATGTCCGAAAACGGCTATATCACCGAAGCAGTCTATATGCAGGAGCGCGAACAGCCGCTGCGCTCGGTTCAGAATGGTGATTTTGAAAGCTTTAAGGCGGATCTGCCGCCGCGTGACTATTTCTCGGATGAAATCCGCCGCCAGCTGTCCGAAGACTTTGGCGAGGGTGAGTTTTTCACAGGCGGTTTGACGGTACGCGCAACCATCGACAATGAGATGCAGCCGATTGCGGCTGATGCGCTGCGCCGCCAGCTAGAGCAATATGACCGCAGCCAAGGTGTTTGGCGCGGTACAAGGGAAACCCTGCCGCCCGAGGCCTTGGTAGACGAGGCGACATGGCGCGAAGCGCTGAGCAATTTGCGTGTGCCGCGTGATATTTTCCTTGAGACCCAATGGTTCCCCGCTGTGGTTTTGGAAGTCGGTGATAAGGGCGCGCGTCTGGGGATTGAAAGCGTAGAAAATGCGCAGGGCGGCAACTGGGTTCCGCCAAAAGATATGGCGTGGGCGCGCAAGCGTCTTTCCGATGGCAAGCTGGGCCCGAAGGGCAAATTGGTTGAGGTTGGCGAGGTCGTGCTGGTGCGCCGTATGGTGGCGGATGCGGATGGTTCTTTCATTCGCTGGACCTTGCGGCAGGTGCCGCAGGTGCAGGGTGGTTTCGTCGCGATGGACGTGAACACAGGCCGTGTGATCGCGATGCAGGGTGGCTTTAGCTATCAGGCGTCGGTGTTTAACCGCGCGACACAGGCCAAACGCCAGCCTGGTTCCAGCTTTAAGCCGTTTGTTTTCGCGGCTGCGCTGGACAGCGGCTATTCCCCAGCGACCATCGTTGTGGATGCCCCGATTGAGATCAACACACCCCAAGGCGTGTGGCGCCCGAAAAACGCCTCCAAACGCTATTACGGTCCGACGCCGCTGCGCACGGGGATTGAGCAGTCGCGTAACCTGATGACCATTCGTTTGGCGCAAGAGGTCGGGATGAACGTTGTTGGTGATTACGCTGAACGTTTCGGGGTATATGAGAACCTTTCGCCTGTTTTGGCGAACGCACTGGGGTCCCAAGAAACGACCTTGTACCAGATGGTTGCTGCCTATGCGATGTTCGCAAACGGGGGCGAGCGGGTTGAGCCGACATTGGTTGACCGCGTGCAAGACCGATATGGGCGCACCGTGTACAAGCACGACAAGCGTGTGTGCGACGATTGCAAGCAGCCGACCTTGGAGGCAGGGCGCCGCCCGCGCGTGGTTTCTAACCGTGAACGTGTGATGGACCCTGTGACAGCCTATCAGCTGACGTCGATGATGAAGGGTGTTGTGGATCGCGGGACAGCGCGCAAAACGGTGAACCTCAGCGTGCCAGCAGCGGGTAAGACGGGCACAACAAACGATGCAAAAGATGTGTGGTTTGTCGGCTTTACCTCAAACATCGTTGCGGGGTGTTACATCGGGTACGACCAGCCGCGCAGCTTGGGGCGTGGGGCATCAGGTGGCGGCATGTGTGGCCCTGTTTTCCAGCGCTTTATGTCCAAGGCGGTCAAGAAATACGGCGGCGGCAAGTTCAGCGCGCCTGAGGGATGTGAATTCATCAAGATCGACCGCTTTACCGGCGCGCGATTGGGCGCAAATGCCAAAGGCAAAAATGTTGTGTCCGAGTGTTTCCGCGAAGGCGAATTCATCAACTTTGGTGTGACCTTTGATGGTGGCTTTGCCATGGGGGCTGATCTGCCGCTGGTTGAGGAAGTCGGCGGTTCAAAAGCCAAAGAGGTCACAACCTCGACCGGTAAGAAGGCGATCGTTGGTCCAAAGGCGGGCTTTGGCACGCTTAGCTCGGGTGGTTTGTACTAAGGCAAACGGGCGGCGGGCTGGCAAAACCGGTTTGCACGTCTTGTAGCGGATCAAGTGCTGGTCTATCACATGGGCGGCCCTACGCAGACGCGGGGGCCGCTCTTTTATTTCGGGACAGAACATGCGCGCAGAAGTACAAAGCACCGTCGATAAAATTGGCAAATCGTTGGAGCTTTTGGCTCAGCGGTTAAACGTCGAGACGGCACCGTATCGGTTGGAAGAATTCAACGCGCGGGTTGAAGATCCCACCCTGTGGGATGATCCGGAAGCGGCGCAAAAGCTGATGCGGGACCGTCAAAATCTGGTGGATGCGATGGCCACCTATGAGGGCATCAAGACCGAGCTACAAGATAACATCGATCTGATCGAACTGGGCGAGATGGAAGAAGACGGCGAGGTTGTCGCCGAGGCCGAATCCGCCCTAAGCAAGCTGGAAGAGACCGCAGCCAAGAAAGAGCTGGAAGCCCTGTTGGACGGTGAGGCGGATGCCAATGACACCTTCCTTGAGATCAACTCGGGCGCGGGCGGGACCGAGTCCTGTGACTGGGCCAGCATGTTGGCGCGGATGTATGTCCGCTGGGCCGAGAAGAAGGGCTATACCGTCGAGCTTCAGTCCGAAAGCGCGGGCGAAGAGGCGGGGATCAAATCCGCCGCCTATAAGATCAGCGGTCACAACGCTTATGGCTGGCTAAAATCCGAAAGCGGCGTGCACCGTCTGGTGCGCATTTCGCCGTTTGATAGCGCCGCAAAGCGCCACACGTCTTTTACCTCGGTCAAAGTTTATCCGGTGGTGGATGACAACATTGAAATCGAAGTGAACCCCAGCGACATTCGCATTGATACCTACCGAAGCTCTGGCGCGGGGGGGCAGCACGTGAACACCACGGATTCCGCGGTACGGATCACGCACCACCCCACAGGGATTGTTGTGACATCCTCCGAGAAGTCTCAGCACCAGAACCGCGATATCGCGATGAAAGCGTTGAAATCACGCCTGTACCAGATGGAGCTGGATAAACGCTCGGCCTTGGTGAATGAGGTGCATGAAAACGCGGGCGATGCGGGCTGGGGCAACCAGATCCGATCCTATGTTTTGCAGCCCTATCAAATGGTCAAGGACCTGCGCACCAGCTATGAAACCTCGGATACCAAAGGCGTGTTGGACGGCGATCTGGACGGCCTCATGGGCGCCACGCTTGCGCTGGCGGTATCGGGCAAAAGCCGCGCTGAGGCACAGGGCGAGTGAACCGCGCCTCTGGCGGCATCCTGATAATCTTAGCGGGATTGGTGCTGGGGTATGTTGGCATTTCCCAGTGGTTGGGAACGCTTGATCGTTATGGCGCGGCAGGCTGCGTCATAGCGCCCGACGCCGAGCGGCCATTGCGCGCAAAAGTTGCCCGCGCTTTGGGGCAAGCCCATGATGAGGGTGATTGGCTAGTGATTGGTCCCAAGCTGTGCACGATCACCTTTCCTGACATTGAAACCCCTATTTCAGCCAAAGAGCCGGACGTTGCTGTCGCGATTTCAGCGGTGGATGAATATGCGGAACATGGCGATATAGGGTGCTTTATCTCTCGGGATTTGTTGGAAGACAGTTTGAAGCTGTCGCGAGGCTGGGATGAGGATCAGGTATTCCGCGCCTATATTCAAATGATGGCTGCGGGGGTGATGGATGGAAGCTGGCAGTTTTTCGGAGAATCTCCGCTGCGAACGCCGGTTTCATTTCAATATCTCGGCGGCACGTGCGGAGAGGTTCCCAATGCCGCAAAAATGGCCAACAGCCATGAGGTGTTGAAAGAGACCTTTGACAGTTTCATCCGCGCCAATGCGCCCTATGTCCCCTGTGGAGAGGGCGGCAACGTCTTTCAGCCGCAATGGGCCGAGGTTTATAAAGGCCTTGGCAGCGGGGATCCGGTAAATGCATGGTATCCCTTAGAGATTATGTTTGTCGGGCTTGCGGCCGAATGGGTGGAAGGCGCAACGCATGACAGCAAAGGTTTCACGCGGCCGCCTTTGTGTAGCTTTCAGGGCGATGCGCGCTAATTCCGTTGCACAAGGGGAAGTCGCGCTGCAATACTTGCCCGTATGGATATTTTGGATATGGATGCGCGCGCCCAGTCTGCCGCGCTGGAAAAGGGCGAGATTTCAGCGGTTGAGCTGATGCAAGCCACATTGAGCCGCATTGCAGATGTTAATCCGCAGGTGAACGCCATTGTCAGTCTGGCGGATGAGGATCAGCTGATTGCACAGGCGCGCGAGGCGGATAACACGCCACGCAAGGGGTGGCTGCACGGGATGCCCATAGCGATCAAGGATTTGGCGAATGCGGCGGGTTTTCCAACCTCGCGCGGCTCTCCCTTGTTTGCAGGGCAGGTGGCGAAGGACGACGATTTGATTGTTGCGCGTCTGCGCGCTGCTGGTGTCATTGTGATTGGCAAAACCAACACGCCTGAGTTCGGCCTAGGCTCGCATACGTTTAATCCGGTGCATGGGGCCACTTGCAACCCCTATGATCTGTCAAAATCTGCGGGTGGTTCCTCGGGTGGGGCGGCGGCGGCATTGGCGGCGGGCATGCTCAGCGTGGCTGACGGGTCTGACATGATGGGCAGCCTGCGCAACCCTGCGGGGTGGAACAACGTGTACGGCATGCGCCCAACATGGGGCACGGTGCCCGCTGATCCTGTGGGGGATATGTATATGCACCCGCTGGCCACCTCTGGCCCGATGGCGCGCACGCCTGCTGATCTGGCGGCTTTGTTGGATACGATGACGGGAATTGATCCACGTCAACCGCTCACCATCGCAAGTGATGCTACACTGCCGTCGATAGAAGAGACGCCGCAGGGCCTGCGCATCGGATGGTTAGCTGATTGGGGAGGGGCGCTTCCCTATGAAGAGGGGATCACCGAGATTTCGAGCGCGGCCCTGCAGCAGATGGCGGGTTTGGGGCATCACGTTGAGGATGTGGCCGCGCCCTTTGATGCTGACGCGATGTGGGAGTCGTGGATTGATCTACGCTCGTTCGCGGTATCGGGCCTGTTGGGGATGGATTACGCGGATGAAACCCGCCGCAAGGGGCTAAAGCCCGCCGCGATTTGGGAGGTCGAGCGGGGGCTGAACATGTCGGCGCGCGCGGTGCAGCGCGCCAGTGCGACGCGATCAAACTGGTTCAGAAAAACCTCTGAACTGTTTGAGAGGTTTGACGTTTTGGCGCTGCCCTCCGCGCAGCTATGGCCGTTTGATGTGAATTTGGTGAACCCAGAAAACATCGCAGGCCAGCAGATGGATAGCTACCACCGTTGGATGCAGGTGGTTGTGCCAGCAGGGCTGATTGGCCTGCCGGTGGTGAACATCCCCATCGGGTTTGGCGCAAAGGGCCTGCCTGCGGGGATACAATTGATTGGCCCGCGCGGGAGCGACGGGGCGCTATTGCAGCTTGCGCAGCACTGGCACGCAGAGACGAAATGGCCTGAGCGGGAGCGGCCAAACCTATAGGGAGGAACAATGGGCTATTCAGGGACAAGAGAACACGGCGCGCCTGCGCTGGCGGTTCCAACTGCGGCGCTGTTGCGCGGGGCTTTGGCAGCGGGCTGGCAGGATTTTCGCGCGGCACCTGCCTTTGGTTTGATCGTCGCGGTTCTATCCGTCATCACGGGATGGGCCATGGTGGGGATCACCGTTTGGGCGGGGCATACGTTTTGGCTGGTGTTGGGGGTTTTCGGCTTTCCTTTGGTTGCGCCTTTTGCGGCCTTGGGAACCTATGAGGTCTCGCGCCTGCGGGGGCTGGGGGAAAAGCCGACCGTGGCGCGCGTGGCCCAAGTGCTCTGGGCCGAGCTGGGCCGCCAGTTGCCGCCCCTATGTGCCTTGATGATGTTTATGCTGCTGTTCTGGTTCTTTCTGGGGCATATGATCTTTGCCTTGTTCCTTGGGCTAAAGCCGATGACAAACATCATGTCATCGCTGGATGTTTTCCTGAGTATCGACGGTTTGATGATGCTGGGGCTGGGGTCAGCGGTGGGGGCGGCCTTTGCGCTGCTGCTTTATGCGATCTGTGTGATCGGCCTGCCGATGTTGCTGGACCGTGAGGTGGATTATGTCACCGCGTTGATCACCAGTGTCGGGATCGTCAAAGCAAACCCCGTTGTGATGCTGGCATGGGCCATTTTCATCGCGGTGACCTTGTTTATCGCGATGATCCCTGGATTTCTGGGGCTGTTGATTGTGTTGCCGTGGCTGGGCCATGCGTCGTGGCATGTTTATGCGGCCCTGCGCGACAGCTAGGCCTCGACTTCGCGGCCATGGGTGACAAGGCGCGCGCGCAAGTCCTGTGCGCGCGGGTCTGCGGCCTCTAGTGCAAAGACATAGGCGTGGGTCAGGAAAAAACACTCAGCATCCACGTCATCTGCACGGTCAGCGGCCTGTGTATAGAGGCCGATCAAGGCGCCCTTATCATCGGCGGCATGCGCCTCGAGCATGAGGGTGTGTAGCGTGATCATTCCGCGGCGAGCGGCGCGCGGTGGCGTTCGAGCTGTGCTGCAACCCAGTCGTGGAACATATGCGTCGGCCCATCCATCGCAGGAGAGAACCGCCCCCCGTCAAAGCCAACCGCATGGCGGCCACGCTGCATGCCCTCAATGACAAAGATGTCTTCCTCGAACACTTCTTTCCACTGCTCGGTGTTGCGCGCGCGCAGCTCAGCATCGGTGTCGGGCTGGGCGTAATAGAGGTGGATGTGTTCCACCGTGCGCTGCGTGGTTTCAGGGACAAGGATGATTGCAAATGTGTGGTCGCGGTGAACCCCCAGCAACACGTTGGGGTAGGCGGTGATATATTCCGCTGCGGTGTCCCATTTGTCGCTTAACCCGTCAAAATCGGGAAACACATTGCCCTTGTCACCTTTGAGCTGGCGATAGACCAGCGTGCCTTGGCCCGAGAATTTGCCCGCGTTTTCGATGTGATAGTGATCTTCCAGACGGGAATAGCTGTTTAGGCCGGGGTGGACCCACGGCAGGTGATAGCTTTCGCAGTAATTCTCAACGGCCAGTTTCCAGTTGCAGTTCACCGCCAGCTCAAAGCGGCTGTCGGCGCCGCCGTGGTGTAGCGGTTTGTCAAACTCGGCCCAGCGGGCGAGCAGATCTGCGTTTGCGTCCTCGAACGGCAGGGCAGTGCCCGAGACGTTGATCCAGATGACATCCATCCAGATGTGGCTGCGCACTTCGATCAGGCCCAGCAGGGCGCGGTCGATGCCGTCATGGGTATTGTGCCCCGGACCGCCCACATGGGGCGTGCTGACCAGCTTGCCCGAGGTGCTGTAGCACCATGAATGATAGGGGCAGCGGATTGCGCCTTCGATTTTGCGGGGCGCGTCGACCAAGATCATGCCACGGTGGCGGCAGATGTTTTGAAAGACGCGCACAGTGCCAGAACGATCGCGCACCATCAGCAGCGGCATCCCAAGGAAGGTGAGCGGAACCGCATCGCCAATTTCAGGCACATCCGCGCCGACACCCAGACCAGACCAATTATCAAACAGAACGGCCTGACGTTCTTCGTCAAACACGGATGGGTCAATGTAGTGGGCATTTGGCAGGCCGTTTGCAGTTTCCAACGGACGGCGCACGGTGCTGAGGTCTGATCGGTCCATGATGCTCTCCTATGTGTTTCCACAAGGGTTGCACGCAGGCCAAGGCGCTGCATCGCTATCAGCGACCCAGTTTGTTTATTGGCGACATGGTGGGAAAAAAGGAAAAAGGCGGCCCTGTAGCGGGCCGCCGAATGGGTTATTCGCCGCGCGAAAGGGCGGCCACGCCCGTGCGGGCCACATCCACAAGGCCCAAGGGGCGCATCAGATCGGCAAAGGCGTCGATCTTTTCCGGCGCGCCAGTGATCTCGAAGACGAAGCTGGAGAGTGTGCTGTCCACGACATTGGCGCGGAAGATATCGGCAAGGCGCAGCGCCTCGACCCGTTTGTCGCCTGTGCCGGTTACTTTGAACATGGCCAGTTCGCGTTCAACGCTGGCGCCTTCCACGGTGAGGTCATGGACCTCGCGCACGGAGATGATGCGGCCTGTCTGGGCCTTGATCTGTTCAATCACCTGCGGTGTGCCGCGGGTGACGATGGTGATGCGGCTGAGATGGCCCTCATGATCCACTTCGGCCACTGTGAGGCTGTCGATGTTATAGCCGCGCCCCGCATAAAGGCCGATCACACGCGCCAGAACACCTGGTTCGTTTTCGACCAGCAGGGCGAGGGTGTGGCGCTCTTCCACGTCCGAGAAGTTGGGGCGCAGGTTATAGGCGGAATGGCTGGTGGCGCCTTTTTTGATGTTTAGTGCTGACATGGGTTTAGTCCTTACCAGATTTCTAGCCAGAGAGATTTGTCGCGGTCGAGAATTCTAATCTCTACAATGTCGCCGCGTTTTTTCTTCTTGCAGTGTTGTTTACCGTAGATCGGTCTTTGTGTTCTGTAGGTTTCTCCGAAAACATTTGTTGTTTCTGGGTCTGACCTGGGTGAGTTGAGCGGAATGTAGTATTGTTGAGTGCCCCAAATCCGCTCTTTGCGATTGATAGTGTTGAAATCACTGCATCCAGTTTTATAGGCGGGGCAAAAGCAATATTCCGTGTCGAACGGGGCTATTAATTCTGCGGACCATCCTGCGGAGGTTTTCTGCCATGCCGCATCCAACGGTTTGGCAAATGAGACTCCAAAGACCAGAGCAACGCAGAGAGCGAAACCAATTATGATTAGGATCGCTCTCTTCATCTTTTAAACCAGCACCTTACCTTCTGCATCAATGGCGGTTTGTGTGTCCACATCGCCCATGATCATCTCGTTGTGCGCCTTGCCCGACGGGATCATCGGGAAGCAGTTTTCGTGCTTCTCCACAAGGCAATCAAACAGAACAGGGCCGTCGTGGTTGATCATTTCCATGATCGCCTCGTCCAGATCTGCAGGATCGGAGCAGAGGATACCTTTGGCCCCAAAGGCTTCGGCGAGCTTTACAAAATCGGGCAGGCTTTCGGACCAGCTGGAGGAGTAGCGCTCTCCGTGGAGAAGTTCCTGCCACTGGCGCACCATGCCGAGGCGTTCGTTGTTGAGGATGAACTGTTTGACGGGCAGGCCGTATTGCATCGCTGTGCCCAGCTCTTGCATGTTCATCAGCCATGATGCTTCGCCCGCAACGTTGATCACCAGCGCCTCGGGGTGGGCCATTTGCACGCCAACGGAGGCCGGGAAACCATAGCCCATGGTGCCAAGGCCCCCAGAGGTCATCCAGCGGTTTGGGTCTTCAAAGTTGAGGTATTGCGCGGCCCACATCTGGTGCTGGCCGACTTCGGTGGTGATATAGCGGTCGTGCTCTTTGGTCAGGGCCTCAAGGCGGGCAAGGGCGTGTTGGGGTTTGATCACCGCGCCTTTCTGCTCGAACTTGAGGCAGTTCACCGCGCGCCACTCGTCGATCTGCTTCCACCATTTGGCAACGGCGGCAGAGTTCGTTTTGCGACCGCGTGATTTCCAGACCTTGAGCAGGTCTTCCAGCACATGGGCAACGTCGCCCATGATCGGGATATCGACGCGGATGATTTTGTTGATCGAGGAGGGGTCGATGTCGATATGCGCTTTTTTCGAGTTGGGGCTGAATTTGTCCACAACGCCAGTGATGCGGTCATCAAAACGGGCGCCGATGTTGATCATCAGATCGCAGCCGTGCATCGCCATGTTGGCCTCGTAGAGGCCGTGCATGCCCAGCATCCCCAGCCATTTGTCACCAGAGGCGGGATAGCTGCCCAGACCCATCAGGGTCGAGGTGATCGGGAAACCTGTGCCCTCAACCAATTCGCGCAGCAGCTGGGAGGCTGCTGGCCCTGAGTTGATCACGCCGCCACCTGTATAGAATACGGGGCGTTCGGCCTGTTCCAAGGCTTCGACCAATTCGGTGATCGCCTCCATGTCGCCCTTTAGCTGGGGCTGGTAATGCGAGGTCGAGGTGGTTTTGGGCGTATAGCTGCCGTTGGCAAACTGCACATCCTTTGGAATGTCGATCAAAACGGGGCCGGGGCGGCCGCTGGTGGCGATGTGAAACGCCTCGTGGATGGTGCTGGACAGGTTGTCCGTCTCTTTGACCAGCCAGTTATGTTTGGTGCAGGGGCGGGTGATGCCCACGGTGTCGGCCTCTTGGAAGGCATCCGAGCCGATCATAAACGACGGCACCTGACCCGTCAGAACAACAATCGGGATACTATCCATCAACGCGTCCGTCAGGCCCGTCACGGCGTTTGTCGCGCCCGGACCAGATGTTACCAGCGCAACACCGGGTTTGCCTGTTGAACGCGCATAGCCTTCGGCGGCGTGAACCGCGCCTTGTTCGTGGCGCACCAGAACGTGTTTGATGTGGTTTTGCTGAAAAATCTCGTCGTAAATCGGCAGGACAGCGCCGCCAGGATACCCGAATACGGTATCGACACCCTGATCAATCAGGGCTTGGACGATCATTTTGGCTCCGGTCATTTGGCGTGTCATGGTATTGCTCCGTAGGACGTATATTATCTTGTGCTTGGCATAAAAAAGCCCCCGAGTATGTCGGGGGCGCATGGGGTGGAATATGGTCTTACCGTTACCGGCCCATGCGCGTGTGTTTCAAAATGACGACTAGATCGTTCATGCCCAAAGGCTCCTTTATGCGTTTGGGTGGACATTATGAGCGGATTTCAGGGGCGTCAACCTGCAAATCTACATTATTGTGACGTTTGGGGGTGTGATTTTGTATTTTTATTGCGTTTGGCGGGTTTATTTTTGAAATTTTAGTAATTTCAGGGGCGTCTGGCTGAAGGTGAATGGTGTTTTTACCTGATGACGTCCCGCAAATCTTTGCTGCGCGGTACGGGGTAATGTCGCTTTTATCCCTTAAAAGGCGGGTTGTGTATCGGCAAAGCTGCGCGGGGTTGATAGGCTTTGGCTCATTATTTCTACGAGGCTATCAACGTGATCCAATTATTTTCCGATTTCAATTTGGCGCTCTTATTTGCAACGATAAATATGGCCACAGCTTTGATGCTGGGGGCGATCATTGGATCGGAGCGCCAGTTTCGGGGGCGCATGGCGGGGCTGCGGACCAATGCGTTGGTTTCCCTCGGCGCGGCGGGGTTTGTGGTTTTTGCAGCTCTTTTCCCGACAGATATCAACCCGACACGTGTTGCAGCGCAGGTTGTGTCTGGCATTGGCTTTTTGGGCGCGGGGATTATTTTTCGCGACGGGTTGACCATTCAGGGGTTGAACACGGCAGCGACACTTTGGTGTTCAGCGGCTGTGGGGCTGATCTCGGGGACGGGGCACCTGATGTATGCAATTGCCCTGACGGGATTGATCGTCTTCTCTAATCTGGGATTGCGCCCCTTGGTGCGGCGCCTCAAGGCCGCATCGGCCAAGGCAGGTGCCTCGGAAGAGTTCTTTTGCCTGACGTTTGAATGTTCACATGAGGTGGAAAAAGACATTCGCGCGGCCTTGGTGGCGTGTCTGGAGAAGGAACCTTTGCAGATCAATCGGATCTCAAGCCGTTCCAGCAAAAATGCTGTTGAGATTTCAGCCCAGTTGAAAGGGCCCAGAGACGCCACATCAAATGTGGAGAAGATCATTTCAAAGATGTCACTGAATGCGGGTTTGTTGCGCGCCCAATGGGCGGCGGGCGATGACGTAGACGAGGATACGCACTGAAAACGGCGCGCAGGTTTTTCGGATCGTTTTAGGGCTGGATCCTGTCGCGGGTTAGGTGCCCGTTCCCTGCAATACACCATGTTCCAAAGCATAGCGTGTCAGGCCAGCGGTGCTGGAGATGCCCAGCTTGCGTTTGATATTCTTGCGGTGGGTTTCAACCGTGCGCACCGAGATATCCAGCGTGAGGGCGACTTCCTTGTTGGATTGACCTTGGGCCAGTTGCAGCAGGATCGTCTGTTCGCGCCCTGTCAGGGTTTCGCGCGCGCCGCCCTCTTTTGGGGTGAGCGACCCTTGGGCGCCTGTGCATAGATAGCGTTCGCCGCGCATGACCGTATCAATCGCCAGTTTGATTTCATCCGTTGGAACGTCTTTTAGCAGATAGCCCATCGCGCCATGGTTCAGAGCAGATGAGATATATTCAGGGCTGTCGTGCATGGACAGGATCACGATGCGCGTGCCGGGGCGTTGTTCCAAAACGATCTCGGTGGCTGAGAGGCCGCCAAGGTCTGGCATGTTCAGGTCCATCAGGATCACATCGGGGTTAAGGGTCTCAAGCTGCTCAATAACCGCGCGCCCGCCTGTCAGCGTGCCAACAACCTCAACGTCATCATAGCTTTCCAGAATGCTTTGGATGCCTTCGGCGACCATCGGGTGGTCATCAACGATGGCGATGCGCAGGGTTTGGGTGGTCATTCTGCGTCCTTTCCTGTGTCGGGCTTTGCTGCGGTTTTTACTGCGGTTTTGACTGCGGTTTTTGCTGGGCAGGCGGCAGCATATGAGAAAGGGGCGCGATGGCTTTGATCTCTAGGCCTTTGCCTTGGGCGGGTCGGATGTACAACAGGCCGCCCAATTGATCCATACGTTCCTGCATATTTCGCAGGCCAAGGCCCTGATTGTTTTGATCGGGTGTAAAGCCACGGCCATTATCGACGATCCGCAGGGTTGCACCATCTTTGTGGCCGCGAAGGTCAATGATGACATGGGTTGCGTCCGCATGGCGTTCGATATTGGTGAGCGCCTCTTGGGCGATGCGGTAGAGGGCGGTTTTGGCATTTACATCCAAGCGGTTACGGAACACCACGGTGGAATAGCTCACATCTATCCCAGTGCGATTGCCGAAATCCTCGGCGAGGGTGCGCAGGGCAGGGCCGAGGCCCAGATCATCCAGCACACCGGGGCGCAAATCACGGCTGATGCGGCGCACTTCGGAAATCGCCTCGGCCAAGGATGAAATCCCCTTGGCCAGTGGTGCAGCCGCGGCTGGATCACCGCGGTCTAGGCGACGACGGGCATTATCCAGCGCATAGCGCACCCCGACAAGGATCTGGCTGATGCCATCGTGCAGTTCACGCGCCACGCGGCCGCGCTCTTCTTCTTGGGCATCAAATACGCGCTGGGTCAGTTTTTTCAGTTTGGCATCGGCCAGCCAGCGTTCGCGCAGGTTCAACCCCATGCCGCTGGCAAACACCACCAGCAAAGCCGCCAGCGCAATGGCGCCGATATAGAGGAAAGTGCGCTGAACACGGTCTTCGACTTCGGCGCGCGAAGAGGCAACAGAGGCGAGGATATCATCAATATAAACGCCAGTCCCCACGGCCCATCCCCAAGAGGGAAAGGAGGTGACATAGACGATCTTTTGCGCAGGCACACCGCTGGAAGGTTTGGGCCATGTATAGGTGTGATACCCCGCGCCATCGCGGGCAATTTCGATCAGGCGATCAACAACAGGGGCGCCATCGCTGTCAGTTTCACCTTTGAAATTCTGCCCGATGCGTTCAGTTTCACGGGGGGAAACAATGGCCGTACCGTCATAATCATAAACGAAAAACTGCCCTTCTTCGCCGTAAATCATGGCCGATAAAATCTGGGCGACGCGTTCTTTTGCGATGCCATCATCGGGCGCGGCGTTGCCGTAGATGAAATAAAAGCCGTTGCGCGCTTGGGTGACATAGTTTCGCAGCTCGGCCTTTTTGGCCTCAATCAGTTGGGTTTCCAGCGCGCTGATCTCACGTTCGGCCAGCGCGCGCGATTGCGCCGCGACCACAAATGCAATCGCCGCAACGGCGATGACCAAGGGCAAAGTGGCCAAGAGGGCCAGCTTTTGACCATAGGGAATATTCAGACGGAATAGGCGGTTCATATTGATTCGATACGCGCAAACGGACGGGTGATCAAAGGCAAATCGTAAAAGTTAAAAGAAAGTGAAAAGCCGCAAGAGGGGGTGTTTTGCTGGTAAAAATGAGCAAAAGCACAATTTTTCACCAGTAAATTCCGATGTTTGCCCGTTTCTACGCAGTAGTAGGTATTTCATATTCCTGTAGCGGCGCTAGTCTCGGGCCACTTGAAACGACCTGCACGGATTCTCTGTTACGTGTGGGCGAAAAACTTCCGGGAGGATACCTATATGGATCGTCGTTCATTTTTGAAGACATCTGCACTTGGCGGCACAGCAGCAGCAGCAACAACACTTGCGGCACCTGTTTACGCGCAAGGCAAAAAAACACTGACAATGGTTACATCATGGCCACGCGGTTTCGCCGTTCTGGATGATGCGGCTACTTACATGAACAACATGGTTAACGAGATGTCTGACGGCACCTTGACCATCGAGAAAAAAGCTCCGGGTGAGCTGGTTGGCGCGCTGGAAGTGTTTGACGCGGTTTCCTCCGGTCAGGCCGACATGTACCACTCGGCTGATTACTACTACATCAACCAGCACCCAGCGTTTGCGTATTACACAGCTGTTCCATTCGGCGGCACCGCACAAGAGCTGACAAACTGGTACCACCACGGTGGCGGCCATGAGCTGCACAACGAGCTGGGCGAAGTGTTCAACCTCAAGTGCTTCTTGGCAGGTAACTCTGGTTCGCAGTCCGGTGGCTGGTTCCGCAACGAAATCAACTCTGCAGCAGACTTTAACGGTTTGAAATTCCGTATGCCTGGTCTGGGCGGCAAAGTACTGGGTAAACTGGGCGCATCTGTTCAGAACATCCCAGGTGGCGAATTGTACCAGGCACTTTCTTCGGGTGCTTTGGACGGTCTGGAGTGGGTTGGCCCATTCGCGGATGAGCGCGCCGGCTTCCAAGAAGTTGCAAAAGTATACTACACAGCGGGCTTCCACGAGCCAGGTTCCGCTCTGTCGTGCAACATGAACCTTGATGTCTTCAACGAGCTGTCCCCAGCGCACCAGAAGATCATCGAATACTCCACAATGGCGACAACGCACCTTCAGTTGGCTGAAACGCTGGCAAACAACGGTGCTGCATTGTCCCGTCTTCAGCAGCAGGGTGTTAAAACCATGCAGTTCTCTGACGATGTATGGGATGCATTTGGTAAAGCTTCTGCAGAAGTTATGGACGAAAACATGGGTGACGAACTGTTCGCGAAAACACGCGCCAGCTTCGAAGCATCCCTCACGTCTTCTGCCGAGTGGCTGTCCAAGTCCGACGCATTCTACGTCGAGCAGCGTGAGCGCGTACGCGCCAGCTTGTAAGCTGATTGAACACAACCAAGGGCCGCTCTTTCGGGCGGCCCTTGGCTTTATCTAACATCCGGAAATCGCATACCGGAAACTGGTACACCTAGAGGTACCAATTGCGCGACCCGGGGAGGGGACACATGGCAGACGATATTGTATGTTCGGGGTTTTTCCGCGCAGCTGAGGGTGCAAAGCTCAGCTGTCTCGATAAGTTCCAAGAGAGTGGTTTAATCCAGTTCGTTACAGGTAACGTGCTGGAAGCATTCTATAATTTCTTTGCTGCGCTGATTAATCCAGCGATGTGGCTAAACTGGTCTGACGGCCAAGCCATGATGCGGTTCATCTATTATGGTGGCTCGGTCGAGTTGTTTTTTGTACTGGCGACCATCCTTGTTATCGTCACCGCCATCGGCATGCGTAAGCGGGCGATGATGTGGGGCATGGTGCGCGGCCTTGAAGGGTTCTCCAACACGGTTGGGCGGCTGTTTGCTTGGGCCGGTCTGATCATGGTGCTGCAACAGATCATCATTATCTTTATGCAGCGGATTTTCACACGGCCCGATATTGTTGTCGGCTTTGGTATTCCGCTTCAGTTCGACATCAGCTGGTATGCAGAAGAATTAAAGCTTTTCAATGCTTTGGTGGTTTGTATGTGCGTTGGATATACCTTTGTTCAGGGCGGCCACGTGCGCGTTGACCTGTTCTATGCAGGGGCCAAATTCCGCACCAAAAAGATTGTCGACATGATGGGCGCGGTCTTCTTTATGATGCCTTTTGCCATTCTGACATGGATGTATGGCTGGTTCTTCCTGTGGCGCCATCTGGTCACGCCGAACCCATCCGCATCTGACAAGCTAGAGCTGTTGCTGCGCAAGTCGCGCCTGCTGAAGTGGAACGTAGAAACCATCGGTTTCTCCCCCAGCGGTTTCAACGGCTATTTCATATTCAAAGTTCTGCTTTGCCTGTTCTGCATCATGGTGATGGTCCAAGCAATTGCAGTGTTCTACCGGTCTTATTGCGAGCTGCGCGAAGGTCCGGAGAGCGAAGGAAAATACCTCGACAAGGATACCCTTGGCGAGGGCGAAGAAGCCTATGAGGGAACACACTAATGTTTTTCGGTTTGGACGGGGTCGAAGTAGGCCTGATCATCGTATTTGTGTGTCTCTTCGGGGGCATTCTGTCTGGCTTTCCGGTGGCCTTTGCCATCGGTGGTGCTGGTATCATTTCATTCGGTATTATTGCCGCTCTGGATAGCGCGGGTCTGTTGATCCATCAGGCGATTGATACATCTTCGGATGCCTATCGCGCGCTGATCAATTCGGGCATCAGGGAGGATACGGTATCGCTGTTCCGATACCCTGATTTGCCGCAAATCTCTGAACCGGTGTTCCCATCGGGTTGGGAAGTGGCGCTGGATCGTAACGTATCCTTTATTGTGAACCGGATGAACGAACGTGTTCTGGCGGGTCAGTCCATTGAAACACTGTTGGCTGTTTTGATGTTCGTCCTGATGGGCATCACGCTGGAGCGTTCCAAGATCGCAAATGATCTGCTGACAACCATGGCGCGGGTCTTTGGCCCACTGCCAGGTGGTTTGGCTGTATCCATCGTTGTTGTGGGCGCGTTTCTTGCCGCCTCCACAGGGATTGTGGGCGCGACGGTTGTGACCATGGGTCTGTTGGCTTTGCCGACGATGCTGCGCAACAACTATTCGCCTGAAATCGCAACAGGCGTCATCGCGGCCTCTGGCACCTTGGGCCAGATCATTCCGCCGTCGATTGTTATTGTTCTGCTCGGCACCCTTGCCGGTGACCTCTATTCAGCTGCGCAAGAGGCGCGTGCCTCGTCATTTGGATGTACCGATGCGTTGACCTATCTGGGTGAGCCAGCGGTTGTTTCTGTGGGTACGTTGTTTCAGGCGGCCTTGTTGCCGGGTATCATGCTTGCGCTGCTTTATGCGCTATATGCCTTTGGCTATGCGTTGATGAACCCTGATAAGGCGCCAGCGGTGCCGATGGGGGCCACCAACGCCGAGCCTGTGACGCGCTCTGAGGCCTTCACATGGTTTGTTGGCGCACCTGTTCTGCTGATCGTCGGGACAATTGTTCTGGGCAGCTTTGGCATTGTCGGCTCGCAAGACACACGCGTCTCCAGCTTTTCCGACATCGGTGAAAACGCAACCCTGCGGACCAGTGTAGGGGAGCAGTGTAAGGCCGCGATGATCGAACTTCACGGTCAAGAGCGTTGGGACCTTGCGGTTGAGCAGCAGGCGGCCATTGAGGCCTCTGGTGGTCTGGCAGCAAGTGAAAAGCTGACTGACGAAGAATATGCTGCCGCACAGGAAGCCAAGATTGCAGCCGCTGCGCCGATTGGCACAGGTATTGCGATCATGATGATCCTGCTCAGCCTGTTCATGACAACCGCGCGCGGTGTATCGCCGTCATCGGATACACGTCCGCTGTTGATCGGTGGTATTGGTGTGGTCTTGTTGGTGCTGGTAGATATCCTGCTGGTCAAGCCAACCACATCTTCGGGGATGATGGTTGTGCTGATGGCGCTGCCGTTTATCGCGGTAATGTATGGTGTGGTCTATGCGACCAAGCTGTGCGCCCGTAACGAGCTGATCCGCGTTGTTTTCCCACCGCTGGTTCTGATCGTTGCTGTTCTCGGCTCGATCCTTGGTGGGATCACAAACCCGACGCCCGCTGCGGCGCTGGGGGCGGGTGGTGCGATTATGCTGGCGGCTTACCGCAAGCTGAAAGACCTTGATCGCTCACCAAAGGTGATCATCTGGTCCGCTTTGGCCATTATCGTCTGTATCCTTGTCGGCGTGAACTTTGATCTGCGGATCAATCAGGACGACGTGAGCTTTGAAAGCTGGATGGCGTTCTTTGTGGCTTATGGTGCGTATCTTTACGCAGTATTCGGCCTGTTGTTCAGCTGCTGGATCCTGTTCACAAACGGTGTTCTGACACCTGTTGTGCGCGAAACGGCCAAGGTGACGTCGATGGTGTTTACCATCCTCATCGGCTCTCAGTTGTTGAACCTTGTGGTCATCAGCTTTGGCGGCGAGCATTATATCCAGCAGTTCCTGAAATCCTTTGACAACGAGCTGACGGTCTTCCTGATCGTGATGTTGGTGCTCTTTGTCCTTGGCTTTGTTCTGGACTTCCTCGAGATCATCTACATCGTTGTGCCGATTGTGGGGCCGGTTATCTATGGCGGGTCGTTCGATCCGAAATGGGTCACCATCATGATCGCGGTGAACTTGCAGACTTCCTTCCTCACACCGCCGTTTGGCTTTGCGCTGTTCTATCTGCGCGGGGTTGCACCGGCCAGCGTGACGACCCAGCACATCTATCGCGGTATCATCCCGTTTGTGCTTATTCAGGTGGCGGGTTTGGCGATCTTGTGGTTCTTCCCAGCGATTGTGACGATCATCCCTGATCTGATCCCGTAAAAGGGCCATGATAGAAAGTTAACAAAGGGCGCCTTGCGGGGCGCCCTTTGCGTTTCAAGATACGTGATAGGACAGAAGATGCGCCAATCTCTCAGAGACAAAGCCATTGGCATTTGCGAGGCAAAGATCGCCAAAAAAGGCGAGGGGGTTGGCCTGTCGTTCTATGCCTTCTTTGCCAATCGAAATGATGATCCCGATCTGTTGATGGAGGCCGCGACATGGTGGATCAAAACCCACCAGTTGGATCATTTTGAGAAAGCCGTGAAAATCCGCGATATGATCGCCGCAGGCCAGTGATCCTAGCGGCGTTAGCCGCGTTTTGGGGTCAGATCGGGAAGCGAGATATTTGCCACCTGTTCCGCGATAGGATCGGTGTTGAGCGGGTGTTTATCCGCTGAAAAATCCGCAGGATCGCGCATAGGCTGCCACGCACCGCCTATGAAGACTTCCAGCCCTGAAAACTTGGCCTTGTAATCCATCTTTTGGCTGCCAGGCACCCAATAGCCCAGATAGACATAAGGCAGGCCAGCGCTGCGGGCGATTTCGATATGGTCAAGGATGATATAATTGCCCAAGCCATCGCGCGGACGGTCAGGAGAGTAGAAGGAGTAAACCATGCTCACCCCATCGCCCAAAACATCCGTGAGGCACACGCCGATCAGCTCGCCTGTTTCATCGTCGCAATATTCGATCACGCGGGTGCGGATCGGCGTTTCTTCGATCATTGCGGCAAATTCAAACACATCCATATCCGCCATGCCACCGTCTGAGTGGCGGCTGCTGAGATAGGTGCGAAACAGCTCGTATTGATCTTCGGTGGCCCAAGGCGATGTCGCACGGCGCGTCAGCCCTGTGTTGCGTTTGACGGTTCGGCGTTGGCTTTTGCTGGGCGTGAATTTCGACACATCAATACGGGCGGACAAACAGGCCGAGCATTCCGCACAGGAAGGGCGGTAAAGCACATTCTGGCTGCGCCTGAACCCTTGCGCAGACAGGCTGTTGTTCAGGGTGTCGGTGTTGTCGCCCTGCAAGGCGGTAAACAGCTTTCTTTCCATCCGGCCCTCAAGATAGGGGCAGGGCTGCGGTGCAGTCACATAGAACTGCGGTGCAATAGGAAGCGAGTGGCGCATAAATGGGGTCCGGGCTGCTTGGTTTTTGTTAGGTTAGCCTTTGAAAGGAAAAGGGCAAAGCCTAAAATGAATTAGGGTGAACAGAGGCTTGGCCTTGCCTATCTTGGGGTTAGCCGCGCCTGTTTAACGCGACCGTTCCCAAAACCATATCGGTCAGCCCTTGGCGACGATCCGTGCTGAGCATCAGAACAATCGAGATCAATTGCAGCAGGGGCATGGTGATCGAAACCGTATAGCCCAGCGTATGAAGCACGGCTGTCGGTAGGTCGAATTTCTGGTCATCACGGGTGCGCATCTCGATCGCCATAAACTGCATCCCCCATGTGGCAGAGCTGCGCGACAGCGTCACCACACGGTAGGCAAAGCCCAAAACGATAAAGAGAAAGGGCAGAAAGAACAGGCCGATAAACGCGGTAAAGGGGATCACAACCAGCGTCAGCACAAGGATAATGATTGTATCTGCCCCCCATGCCAAAAGGCGTTTGGTGGGGACGCTATCGTAAAATTGCGGCTGTGTATCAGGATCAGGTGTCATCGGGCTCTTTCAGGGTGGGGCACAGGTGCACGCCCCCAGATTTGGGAGCGCGCGGGGCTGCTGTCAAGCAGCGGGGGGAGGTTAGGCTGCTGCTTCGTCGTCGTTGCGGGCAGCGCGTTCGTCCATAAAGGCATCGAATTCGGATTTGTCTTTTGCTTCACGCAGGCGCTCAAGGAAGCTTTCAAAACTGTCTTGCTCTTCCTCTAGGCGGCGCAATGTGTCGGCCTTGTAGGCGTCAAAGGCTGCGTTGCCTGTCGGGCGCCCCATTGCCATATGACGATGCATTTTGCGGCGGCGGTTACAGGCGTGAGAAGAAGAATTAAACATACGTTTGCTCCAGATCATATAAGCGAGAAGGGCAAGGCCAACAGGCCAGAAAAAGATAAACCCAAGAACCATGGCGGCGATCCACGCGCCTTTGCCGCGCTCGTCCAGCCAGCTTTCTGAGCGGGTAAAGAAATTGTCGCGCGAAGAGTTACGCGAAGATGGGTAGGTGTCGGTCATCGTGGTCATTATAGTCCCCTCAAATTTGCGGTGCGCTGCCGCCGGGTTTGGGGCGCTTCACCGGAGAAAGGACTGGAATGTAAATGCCTTTCACATCACTCAATTTGGGTATGGTTGGCGCGATTGCAAGATTGAATGTGAAAGATATTTACATTTTTCTTTTTAATTCTTTTATTTCAGTCGGATGGGCGGAAAAGAATTTTGACACAGATCATTGACGCGCCCCCCGACACGGGCAATTCTGGCCCTATGAACAACAAAAACCTTTCCAGCCGCCTTACCCGATGCCCCCGTTTGATCGGGGAGGCAGATGATGATTTGCAGCTTGATCGTTTTGATCGCGCAATTCGCCCGCTATTGGCCAGTACGGCCGCCTTGGCCCCGTATCTACGTAGTTTGATCGAGAAAGAGGCCGCGTGGCTAGAGGGCGCATTGGACGACCCCGAAGCCGCGCTCGCTGGGGTGTTAACAGCGCCAGAGGTGCTTCAGGCCGATACGCTAAGTTCTGGATTGCGGCAGGGTAAGCGGCGGGTGGCGTTGCTCAGCGCTTTGGCCGATCTTGGCGGGGCTTGGTCATTGGAGGAGGTCACGGGCGCGCTGACGGATTATGCTGATGCGGCCACACAGGCGGCGTTGCGGGTGGCCGTTGCCGCTCAGATTCGGCGCGGAAAATTGCCGGGATTGGTCGAGGAAGACGCCGAAACCGGTGGGGGCATGACCGTACTGGCGATGGGCAAGATGGGCGCGGGCGAGTTGAATTATTCTTCCGATATCGATCTGATCTGCCTCTTTGACGAAAGCCGCTATGATCCCGATGACTTTCAAGAGGCGCGGGCAGGGTTGATCAAAGCCACACGCGCGATGGCCTCTACCCTCAGCGAGATCACCGCCGAGGGCTATGTGTTTCGCACCGATCTGCGTCTGCGCCCTGATCCTGCGGTCACCCCCGTTTGCGTGGGGCTGCTGGCAGCCGAACGCTATTACGAAAGCCTTGGGCGCACGTGGGAACGCGCCGCCTATATCAAGGCGCGCCCCTGTGCGGGTGACATCGCCGTGGGCGAGGGGTTTTTGCAAACCCTGCGCCCGTTTGTCTGGCGCAGGCATCTGGACTTCGCCGCCATTCAGGATGCCCATGACATGCGCCTCGCCATTCGCGAGCATAAAGGCCTCGGCGGAGAGATCACCCTGCCTGGTCACAACATGAAACTGGGCCGTGGTGGCATCCGCGAGATCGAATTTTTTACCCAGACCCGCCAGTTGATTGCGGGCGGGCGCGACGCGGGGTTACGCCTGCGCGGCACCAAAGAAGGGCTTGCGACGCTGGCGGCAAAAGGATGGGTGCCCCAAGACGCCGCAGAAACGCTGACAGATCACTATACGTTCCACCGCACGGTCGAACACCGTTTGCAGATGGTGCAGGATGCCCAAACCCATACGCTGCCCAAATCGCCAGAAGGTATGGCGCGGATTGCGGCGATGATGGATATGGATCAATCCGCGCTGGAGCAAGAGCTGCGCGACCGTCTGGGCGCGGTCCATGAAATCACCGAAGGGTTCTTTGCCGAAGCCAGTGGCACAGCCGAACCTGAACTGGCCCATGAGTTTGACGTCGCGGTTATGGATCGTTGGCCAAACTATCCGGCGCTCAGGTCGGATCGCGGATCAGAATTGTTTGAGCAGCTAAAGCCGGATTTGCTGGGCCGTTTGGCGCAGGCGGATAAACCGGATGAGGCGCTATTGGCTTTTGACGGGTTTCTGGGCGGCTTGCCTGCTGGTGTGCAGCTGTTTTCCTTGCTCAAGGCCAATCCGCAATTATCCGATCTGTTGATTGATATCGTATCGGTCTCTCCGATGCTGGCGGCGCATCTGTCGCGCAACGCCTCTGTTCTGGATGCGGTGATCGGGGGTGATTTCTTTGCCGATTGGCCTGGTGAAGAGGCGTTGGCCGCGGCCCTTGGCACCCGCCTGAAAGAGCTGGATGACTATGAAACCCAGTTGGATGGCACGCGGGTCTGGGCGCGCGAATGGCATTTCCGGATCGGGGTGCATCATCTGCGCGGTCTGACGGATGGGGCACAGGCGGCCGAGCAGTATAGCGATCTGGCGCGCGCTGTTTTGCGGGCCCTGTGGCCTGTTGTCATCGCTGAAATCTCGCGCCGCCATGGCCCACCTCCGGGAAAGGGGGCGGTCATTGTCGGGATGGGCTCGCTTGGGGCGGGGCGGCTGACCGCGCAATCCGATCTGGATATGATTGTGATCTATGATGCGGATGGGGTAGAAGCATCAGAGGGGCCGCGCCCTTTGGCTGCGCGCCAGTATTACGCGCGGCTGACACAGGCGATGATTACCGCGATGAGCGCCCCCATGGCGCATGGGCGGCTGTATGAGCTGGATTTGCGTCTGCGCCCTTCAGGGAACAAAGGGCCGGTGGCGACATCGCTTGAGAGTTTCGACAGCTATCAGAAAAACGAGGCATGGCTGTGGGAGCATCTGGCCCTGACCCGCGCCGAAGTGATCGCGGGGCCGGATGTTCTTGGGCAGGCGGTGGAAACCTTGCGCGCAGACATTGTAAGGTCGAAACGCGATGTCCAATATGTCTGCACCCAAACCGCCGAGATGCGCGCGCGGATTGCTGCGGCAAAATCGGCAGAAGGGGTGCTGGATGCCAAAATAGGCGCAGGGCGTTTGCAAGATATCGAATTATTTGCGCAGGCTGGTGCCCTGATCGGGGGGATCGTTGCACGGGATATTCCCGCAGGTCTGGCCGCGGCGCAGGCTGCGGGGGTGATATCGCAGGAGGACGAGAAACGCCTAAACGACGCGTATGAATGCCTGTGGTCGCTTCAATCCGCCACGCGCCTGCTCTCGTCCAAGCCGCTAGACCTTGGCGCTTTGCGAAATGCGACGCAGCGGTTTTTGGTCCATTCGGTTATACAGGTTGCGGAAAACGACACGGTTCAGGCATTAGAGGCGCAACTGGCACAGACTTATGAAGTCGCAGACAGCATTATTTCCATGGCGCTGGTAAAATTTTCCACTGGAGATACGTAATGGAAAAAGTCACATCTGATGACCCAAAGGGCTTGATCTATGAAGCCTATCGGATTGAAGGGGTCTCAAAATCGGAATGCCGGTCAATCTTTTTGGATTGGGCGCTGAGCCTTGAAGAGGGGGCGGAAACCCATCCTGCCATGCGCCGTTTGCTAGAGCGCTATGGTCAGGATCCAGAACATCCGATGTCCGAAGTTCTGGCCGAGGGGTTACATTCAATCGCTACACCGCGGCGGCGCGGGGGGTGGCGCAGCCGTAAACGGGATTGATTGATCCAGACTAGGTTCCTTCAAGTTAAGTTAACAAATCGTTAATTTGTGCTAAGTCTGGCGCGAATTTGTCTCAAACTTGCCTCAATCGGCGGACAAAACTGGGTTTGTAACCAGTTTTAGGTCCGTTGACCTGAGGAGACCGAGATGAAAATGATCAAGCTTGCATGCGCCCTGAGTATTGGTGCCGCTCTGAGTGCTTGTGGTGGCGCAGATATCGTGAGCCGCGATGCGCCTTTTAGTGAACAACAACCGCCAAGGGCGACTTATTCGCAAACAGATGTGTCAATTGTATCTGAATCAAATGTTCGACGCACTGTCCGCACCGTTTCCGAACAAAAACAAGCGCCACGCACGATCCTGCCCGCAGCAATCCTGCGCCAGATCAACGTAGCTAAGGTGAACGTTAGCGTTCCGACGTCGCTGAAAGTCTCCGAAGCAAACCGGTATTACCCGAACGGTGATATCGTTTGGCGTGAAGACCCGATTGGCAACCGTCATGCGCAGGTGTCTAAGATCGTTCATGACGCGATGACCGCTGGCGTGTCCACGTTCCAAGGTCCGGTGCCTGTTCTTTTGGACATCGAAGTTGTCCGTTTCCACGCGCTGAGTGAAAAAGCGCGCTATACCGTGGGCGGCGATCACCACATCGTTTTCAAAATGGTACTGCGCGATGCCGCCACAGGTGAGTTCCTGTCAGAGCCGCGCCAGATCACAACCGACCTCGAAGCCTTTGGCGGTCAGCAGGCGATCAGTGCCGAGGCCCGTGGCCTGACCCAAAAGGTCCGTATCTCTGGCCATCTGGCCGAAGTTATTCGCCAAGAGATGACCGAACCCGCAGGTTATAAGAACGCTTCTTTCGGCTTCTACCAGCTGGTCAACAGAATCTAGGCTTTCCCTTCTCATGGGAACCGACTAGGGAAGGGCGCTATGACAGCGCCCTTTTCCACATCCGCCCCGCTCCCCGTTGTACGCCTTATGCCAAAGGCCAACGCGCGCGCCATTCGTCATGGTGCGCCTTGGGTTTATGCAAACGAGTTGGTCACAGACCGCCGCACCAAGGGGCTTGCCGCTGGTGCGATCGCGGTGCTGGAGGACAGCCTGCGCCAGCCTTTGGGGGTGGTGACGGTCAATCCGAACTCTAAAATCATTTGCCGTATGATGGATGCAGATCCCGAAGCGGTGATTGATCAGGCATGGATGGCCGGCCATTTGCGCCGCGCGCTGGCCCTGCGCGAGCGGATGTTTGACGCGCCTTTCTACCGTCTGGTCCATGCCGAAGGCGACGTGCTGCCCGGTGTGATTATCGACCGCTTTGGCGATACCTGCGTGATCCAGCCCAACGCCGCTTGGTCTGACGCGTTGATCGAGCCGCTGACCGCTGCTTTGATTGAGGTCACAGGCGTTAAAAATGTCCTGAAGAACGCCTCAGGCCGCACGCGCAGCCTTGAAGGGCTCGACGATGTGAGCGGCGTTCTGGCGGGCAAGGCGCCAGATGCGGCTGTGCCTGTTTTGATGAACGGTGCCACTTATATGGCGGACCTCACAGGGGGCCAAAAGACAGGTATTTTCTATGACCAGCGCCCCAACCACGCTTTTGCTGCGACACTGTCGCGCGGTGCGCGGGTGCTGGATGTGTTTTCCCATGTGGGGGGCTTTGGCCTTGCCGCAGTGGCAGGCGGCGCGGCTTCTGCGCTCTGCGTTGATGGATCGGCACCAGCGCTTGCCTTGGCCGAAGAAGGTGCGGCAGCGATGGGCGTTTCTGACCGTGTGAGCACCCGTCAGGGGGACGCATTTGACGTGCTTGCAGCCTTGCGCGCCGAAGGCGCCGAATTTGATGTCGTCATCTGCGACCCACCTGCCTTTGCCCCTGCAAAACCAGCCTTGGAAGCGGGTCTGCGTGCCTATGAACGTATCGCGCGGCTTGCGGCGCCTTTGGTCGCTGAGGGCGGCATTCTGGGGCTATGCTCATGCTCGCATGCGGCGGATCTGACGGCCTTCCGCAGCGCCTCTGTGCGCGGTGTTGGCCGTGCAGGGCGCCGACCCAGCCTGATCCACACAGGGTTTGCGGGCGCAGATCACCCGCAACTGCCCCAATTGGCCGAGACAGGGTATCTTAAATCCCTGTTCTTCCACCTGTAACCTCATGAAAATGCTGCTCGACGCCTGTGTAATCTATCCCACCGTCATGCGGGAGATGTTGCTGGGCGTCGCGCGCACGGGGGCCTACACGCCGCTGTGGTCAGACCGCATTCTGGAAGAATGGGCACTGGCCGCACGCAAGCTGGGCCCAGAGGGCGAAGCGATTGCGCGGGGCGAAGTGGCGATGCTGCAAGCAGCCTTTCCCAAGGCGTCTGTCCCACGTCACGCGGGGTTAGAGGCGCGGCTGTGGCTGCCTGATGCAAATGATATCCACGTTTTGGCAGCCGCGGTTCACGGCAATGCAGACGGCATTGTGACGATGAACGCCAAGGATTTCCCGCGCGGTATTCTGGCCGAAGAAGGGCTGAGCCGTAACGACCCTGACGCCTTTCTGCTGGGCCATTTCCAAGCCGCTCCAGAGGCCGTGAAACCCGTTGCCGAAGCTGTTCTAGCCGAGGCACGCCGCCTGTCGGGGGAGGATTGGACCCTGCGATCGTTGATGAAGAAAGCCCGCCTGCCGCGCCTTGGCAAGGCGCTGGTTTCTGATTGATGTTTTGGGTTAGGAATGGTCGGTAACTTGCTGGTTTAGCGTTCCCATTCTAGTTTCATCTTTTCCAGCGCGGCGATGCGATCCTTGGTATGGGGGTGGGTCAATAGCCACGCGGGCGGGCGCCCACCACCAGTTTGCGTCAGCGCATCCAGCTTTTCAAACAGTGAGATTTGCGGCGCAATGCCGATGCCGGCTTTGGTCAATAGCGCGGCCGCATAGGCGTCGGCCTCAAACTCATCACTGCGCGATAGTTTCGCCGCCAGCAGCGATGTCAGCCCATTAGCAATCCACACCCCAATGCCTGGGATAATACGGCTAAGCACCATGCCAAGCGCCGCGCGCATGGCGTTCTGGCCGGAAAAATCGATCATGCGGCGGCGCGAGTGGCCAAGGGCGACATGGCCCAGCTCATGGGCGATGACGCTGGCCAATTCATCGGCGGTGACCTCGCCAGCGCGGAATTTGTTATAGAAACCACGGGTGATGAAGATACGCCCGTCAGGGGCGGCAAGCCCGTTCACGGGCTCGATCTCATAAATATGCACCTTGATCCGCGCCAAATCCAGCGCATGGGCCATCTTGTTGCTCATCTCGACCAGTTCCGGGTCGGCCAATACGGTTGATTTTTCGTCCAGCTCACGCCCCGTGCGCCAAACGGAGAAACGATACATGGCCAGACCATAAAGAACGGCCAGCAGGATGGGGATGGTTTTGATCATGGGTTTAATATGGTGTTGATACGGGCAGGAGCAAGGGACTAATAGCTTAGTCCGCTCTGCGGACAGAGCGGTCGTTGAGTTTTCGGAGACCAATGTCAGCTTTGCTAGGAAAATGCCTCGCTTGTTGAATTTCTATGATGACTATTGATAAGCTTTTCTGACCAAACGAAACCGTTGCTTGCCTTGATTGCCATTTAAGCTGCCGTTCCCTGCATTGCCACGTTCATCTAGGTCAATTTGACCACCAAACAGCGGCTTTCCGTCAGCGCCATACTCAGTGAATTTCAGCCCCTTGCGGGTAGCCTCTGTAATTCTCAAACGGGTTTCTTTTTCCCATCGGATCCAGTTTGCGTGTACTGGCAACGTCCAAGAGTTCTTGTACAGTCGTGAGGGCGAAACTTCAGCTCAAACCCATCCTGCCTGACCCAACGAACCTGATTTCCGTCTTTATCCAAATAGGTAGTGAATACGGGACTTCCCGATGGCGACGAGCCGCGAAAACTCTCAATTACATACGAACGGCCCGCTTTCCCTCGAAAAACGTGGTGGATAAGGCCGCCTTGGCTTTGGTCGATGCTGGTGTAGTCGCCAGGCGATAAAGTTTCGGGCTTCCAGCGAATGCCTTCGGCAAAGGCAGCGTTTGACGCAAGTGCAACCAAAAAACCAAAAACAGTCGCAACTTTCATGGAACGTACCTTTTGCTAAATCTCAAAATACCAACCATGCTAATTGGACGGCTGCCGTCTCCAGACTTTGGTGCATCTTGCAGCATTTGTCAAAATGGCCACTAAGCGGACTTTTGTAATTTTTGCCCCAGATTGGTGCGGGCTACAAACTCGGCCAACCCAGCAAAACTCGCTGGATCTAGCGCGTGAGCGTCTTCATCCCGCGCGACAGGCCTTCCAGCGTCATGGGAACCATGGCCTCTTGGCCGAATATCTCTTGGATCATGGTGATTGACTGGGTGTAGGACCAGTATTTTTCAGGGATCGGATTGATCCAAAGGTTGGATTTCCACTGCTCGCGGGCGCGCTCCAGCCAGACAGAGCCGGCTTCGGGGTTCCAATGTTCATTCGCGCCGCCAGGGTAGGCGATCTCATAAGGGGACATGGAGGCATCGCCGACAAAGATGCAGCGGTAATCGGGGCCATAGGTGCGCAGGATTTCATGGGTGGGGGTCTGTGCATCCCAGCGGCGGCGGTTGTCGCGCCATACGCCCTCATAGAGGCAGTTGTGGAAGTAGAAGGATTCCATGTGCTTGAATTCGGATCGTGCGGCGCTGAACAGCTCTTCCACCACCTTAATGTGGGGGTCCATCGAGCCGCCAACATCCAAGAATAACAGCACCTTAACCGCATTGCGCCGCTCGGGGCGGGTTTTGACGTCAAGATAGCCCTGCTCGGCGGTCGAACGGATGGTGCCGCCCAAATCCAGCTCTTCGTTTGCGCCGTCGCGCGCCCAGCGGCGCAGGCGTTTCAGCGCGACCTTAATGTTACGCGTGCCCAGTTCGACTGTATCGTCGAGGTTCTTGAACTCGCGCTTGTCCCAGACCTTTACCGCGCGGCCGTGGCGACCTTCCTTTTGGCCAATGCGCACGCCTTCGGGGTTATAGCCATAAGCGCCAAAGGGCGAGGTGCCGCCGGTGCCGATCCATTTGTTACCGCCCTCATGGCGTTTTTCCTGTTCTTTCAGGCGCTCTTTGAGCGTCTCCATCAGCTTTTCAAAGCCGCCCATGGCTTCGATCTCGGCCTTTTCTTCCTCGGACAGGTGCTTTTCCGACATCTTTTTCAGCCACTCGGCAGGGATGTCCACCGCTTCAAGAACCTGCTCTATCGTTATGTTTTCCAATCCGGAAAACGCCGCCGAGAAGGCCTGATCGAATTTATCGATGTTGCGTTCATCCTTCACCATGGACACCCGCGCAAGGTAATAGAAGGCCTCGACATCATAGGTGGCAAGGCCCGCAGACATGCCATCTAGAAAGGCCAAAAATTCCCGCATGGAAACGGGAACTTTATGGGCGCGCAGGTGTTCAAAGAAGGGTAGAAACATTAGCTGACAATCCGGTCGATGATAACTGTCAGAAACATACCCACAATTAGAAACGCCATGCCATAGCCAGCTGCGTATTGAGCGATATCTTTGCGATTTCCGTTACGTTTCCGCGCGGTCATCCCGCCGATAATAGCGCCCAAAATCGCCAACCCGATTACAATCATACTCTAGCCCTTTGTGTTTGCGGGCTATCCTTTGAGCGGGTTGAGCGATGAAATCTCACGCAGCTTGGCCCGCACAGCCCAATCTGAGCCAAATCCGTACCGTGCCCATCCCAAACTGTCCATACGAACGGCTTTCGCTTCCGAGGGGCGGTTTTCCAGATCCAATGCCTCGGCGCGTAGCAGCAACAAAGTCGAAAGCAGGGCGGCATTTTCGTTTGCTCGGGCTGTTTCCACATGGGGGGCGATCAATTGCAACGCTTGGGCGCCTTGGCCCTGACTTACGGCAAAGGCCGAAAGTTGGGTGGCGACATAGGCCTGATGCAATTTGGTGCCCGGCGTCGCAGCATAATATTGTTTGGCTGCGGAATAGTGGCGCTGTGCTTCTTTCGGGTTATCACGTTGCAGAACGCGACCCATGGCGTAATGGGCAAAGGCGCGGCGCTGGTCCTGCCAACCCATTGCCTTGGCGATGCGCAAGGCTTCGGAGGCGCCTTCCAAACGTTCACTGCGCGATGAGGCTGGCCCAAGGGCACCTTCAATGGCTTTTTTCCACTGAATTGGTGTGCGGGTTGGGAAGTTGGCTGATGCTGCTTCGCCGCGCGGGTTAATCTGCCGTAGGATGTGGGGCAGGGTGGCTGCCACCTGTCCGCGTGACATACCGTTATGCAGCTGAGGCGAATAATAGGCCCGCAACATCAGCATATCGAAACCGGTCAACACGGTGTGGACGTTATCATCGTTAAAGACGGAATCTGGCAGACGATACAAATCGTTCAGCGGCCCAAGGGACTGGGCGACCTCTTCGTGCAGACAATCGCGCACTTCTTGTGGGCTGACGTCATTGGGCAGGAAAATTGCCAGTCGCTCTCGTTTGCGCAACAGGGACCAGTTGGCTTTTTTGGTTTTGCGCGCTTTGCGGTATTCGTCCAACGTGCTGACGTTGGGGGCGACAAAACATGCGGCCTGCGGCAATAGTTTGCGGATCTCTTTACGCGGCACGGCGTTGATCGTGATGTTGGCACGTGGGGCATTCACCTGCGAGATGTTGATCCGTGCCTCGGTGCGAAGGCGGTTCAAAAGGCGCGTTAGATCGTGCTGAAGGGAGGGGGGCTGTTGCCCCACAACTGTGACGGTTACAGGGCCTTCAAAACGGGTGAAAACGGGTAATTCACGGCCGCTTTCCAATTTGAAAGAAAGCTCGATAAAGTCCAACGCCAGATCATTGTTCGCCCGAACAGGGCCAGCATGATAGCTGTTGCTAAAGACCTTTACAGGCGGCAACGAGCTGTTTGCGATGGGCATTGCCCGTGAGACTTCGCTCACGTTGGTGGGGGTACAGGCGTTTAACGCCATTGCAAGGATGAGGGCAGCGCGCGATTTCATGTCAGCGCCACCTCTTGTGAGGAATTCATGTAGGTCGTTGAAAAGCGTGCAAAAAACACGCGCACAAACTGTGCGTTCTGGATACTCATAACTCTGCCTGCCTGCCCTTTTTGAGCTTCGATGGAGATCTTTTCGCCTCTCAACCTGTCCTCGGTAGGGAGCAATTAAGGCAAAATAGTGGCAATTTTTACGGAATGAGGCGCAGCTAGGGCTGAGGATGCGAAAAAGCCACAGTTTAGAAGGGGTTGCCTTACCAAGGGCGCCCTCACGTCAACCACGCGGCACGTGGTTCTTGGCGGACAATCCTGCCTTGGCCTTTAAAGGCGGCTAACAGCTGAAAAAGGGGAGAGAGAATAGGCCAAAACCTATGGGGTGCGGATATAGCGGTATGGCCGAAATCCGAAAATTCAGCGGCGCACCCCGAACCCGATAGATCGGTTTGCGCCGCTGGTAACGTCTTAGCGTCCGCCGCGCGCCATAAAGGCGAGGCGTTCAAACAGATGCACGTCCTGTTCGTTCTTGAGCAAGGCGCCATGCAGTTTGGGCAGGGCAGAGGCGCCATCGGATTTCAGGTCTTTGGCCTCCATGTCTTCGGCCAGCAGCAGCTTGAGCCAGTCGATGACCTCGGAGGTTGATGGTTTCTTTTTCAAACCCTGCTGGTCGCGGATTTCGTAGAATTGGGTCAACGCGGTGGTCAGGAGCTCGGATTTGATCCCAGGGTGGTGGACTTCGACAATCTTTTTCAGCGTCTCCATGTCGGGAAACTGGATATAGTGGAAGAAGCAGCGGCGCAGGAACGCGTCTGGCAGCTCTTTTTCGTTGTTCGAAGTAATGATCACAATCGGGCGCACGGCCGCTTTGATGGTTTCGCCCGTTTCATAGACGTGGAATTCCATTTTATCGAGCTCTTGCAGCAAGTCGTTTGGAAACTCGATATCCGCTTTGTCGATCTCATCAATCAGCAGAACCACTTTCTCGCCCGCCTCAAAGGCTTCCCATAGTTTACCTTTGCGGATGTAGTTGGAAACATCATGCACGCGCTCGTCGCCCAACTGGCTATCGCGCAGGCGGCTTACGGCGTCATATTCATACAGGCCCTGCTGTGCGCGGGTTGTCGATTTGATGTTCCATTCGATCATCCGCAGGCCCAAAGCCGCAGAAACCTGACGGGCCAATTCTGTCTTGCCTGTGCCGGGTTCGCCTTTCACCAAAAGAGGGCGTTCCAGCTGCACGGCAGCATTCACCGCAATTTTCAGATCATCGGTCGCGACATAGTCAGCGGTACCTTGGAATTTCATATCGTTATCAACTTTCTAGTGCATACACTTTGCATGGTTCGATCGCGATAATAACGCGTGATTGTGTAGTGACAATCTCTCATCCGTCCTATAGACCCCGCGCCAAGGGAGATGTCGTGATAGGGTACTCCGCACGGCATTGTCGAAAACCTCCGAGGGGATAGACAAAGTGAAACAGGAAAACTTTTTGCCGGATGACTATCGTCCAACCGACGACGAGCCATTCATGAATGACAGGCAGGTCGAGTATTTCCGCCGCAAGTTGTTGGATTGGAAAGCGGAACTGCTGGAGGGCAGCCGCGACACAATCGAGACGCTTCAGGATGGAACGCGCAATATTCCGGATGTTACGGATCGCGCTTCGGAAGAAACCGACCGCGCGCTGGAACTGCGTACACGTGATCGTGCGCGCAAATTGGTCAGCAAAATTGACGCTGCGTTACGGCGCATTGAGGAAGATGAATTCGGCTATTGCTCGGTCACGGGTGACCCGATTTCTCTAAAACGTCTGGATGCGCGTCCAATCGCAACGATGAGCCTTGAGGCGCAAGAGCGTCACGAGCGCCGCGAAAAAGTACACCGCGACGATTGATCGCCAGTACAGGCCAAGTTGGGCATAACCTGCCGTGATTTGGAGAGAATATTGGGCGCCGCAGTGCAAGCTGTGGCGTCTTTTCATTATGGGGGAGGTCATGATGGGTGTGAGTAACGCAATAGTAATCGGGGCAGGCATCGGCGGTCTGACGGCGGCGATCGCACTGGCGCGAGGGGGCGTGGCCGTTACCGTCCTAGAGCAGGCCCCAGAGATCCGCGAAGTTGGCGCGGGGTTACAGATAAGCCCGAACGGGCTGGCCGTGTTGCGCGCGCTTGGGCTGGAAAAGCGTTTGACGGATCGCGGTGCAGTAAAGGGCAAGGCCGTTGTGATGCGGGCCTTTGACAATGCCAGCGACGTTGCCCGCCTTGACCTGACCCGTTTACCCAGCGATCAAACCTACTACTTTATGCATCGCGCTGATTTGATTGATGTTTTGGCACGCGCCGCGCGCGAGCAGAATGTCTCGTTCGAGATGGGCGTGCAGGTGCAATCGGTTCGCGGTGGCGATATTCCCGAACTCACCCTTAGTGACGGGACCACCCGCCGTGCGGAACTGATTGTAGGGGCCGATGGCATCCATTCACCTACACGCAAAACGCTGAACGGCGCGGATGAGGCATTTTTCACGGGGCAAGTTGCATGGCGTGCCACCGTGCCAAACCATTTCGATCACCCAGACGTGGCCATGGTCACCATGGGAAGCAAACGTCATTTGGTGAGCTACCCGTTGCGGGGCGGCGACAGGGTCAACCTCGTCGCGGTGGAAGAGCGCAGCGATTGGGCGGATGAGGGATGGAACCACACGGATGATCCTGCCAATCTGCGTGCTGCCTTTGCCGAATTTGAAGGTGCCGCGGGGGAGATGATCAATGCGGTAACCGAAACAACGCTCTGGGGCCTGCACCGTCACCCTGTGGCTGATGTCTGGCAGCAGGGGGGCGTGGCCCTGCTGGGCGATGCTGCTCACCCAACGCTGCCGTTTTTGGCGCAGGGCGCAAATATGGCGCTAGAGGATGCATGGGTTTTGGCCGATCACGTCCTAAAGGGCGGGGTTGCTGCCCTTCCTGCCTATCAGGCGGCGCGTAAACCACGGGTAACCCGTGTGATCAAAGCGGCCGAGGGCAATGCGTGGCGTTACCACTTGCGCCCTGGGCCGCTGCGCTTGGCCGCGCATACGGTGCTGCGTTTAGGGAGCCGTTTCGCGCCCAAGCGGATGTTGGGCGCGTTTGACTGGCTTTATGGGGTGGATGTCACCCAGCAGCGTTAGGTCACTTTGCGCGAGAGACCATGCCGAATAGATCGCGCGGATCATCAGGGTCTGCCAGCATGTCCAGCGGCGTGAAAAAGGACGTATCCTTGATCGCATCACGCACATAGCACAGCGCCGAGAAATCCTCGATCGCGAAGCCGACACTGTCAAACAGGGTGATCTGTTTGTCGTCCTTGCGCCCCTGTGCCGCGCCTGTGATGACCTCCCACAGTTCGGTGACAGGGTGGTCATCGTCTAGTTGCTGGATTTCGCCCTCGATGCGGGTTTGTTCGGGATATTCCACAAAGATTTCAGAGCGGTGCAGGATCGCTGGGGCCAGTTCTGTCTTGCCCGGGCAGTCACCGCCAATGGCGTTGATGTGCACGCCAGCGCCAACCATATTGTCGGTCAGGATAGTGGCGTATTGTTTGTCAGCGGTGCAGGTGGTGATGATCTGCGCGCCCAAAATCGCCTCTTCGGCGGTTGCGCAGCTGACCACCCGCAGGCCAGTACCTTCGAGGTTGCGCGCGCATTTGGCGGTGGCGGCAGGGTCTACATCATAGAGGCGGACTTCTTTCAGGCCCAGAATTGCCTGCATGGCTAGGCTTTGGAATTCGGATTGTGCGCCATTGCCGATCATGGCCATCACTTCTGATCCTTTAGGTGCCAGAATTTTGGCCGCCAATGCGGATGTTGCTGCGGTGCGCAGTGCCGTGAGGATGGTCATTTCAGAGAAAAGAACGGGATAGCCCGTGGCCACATCCGACAGCAGGCCAAAGGCCGTGACCGTCTGCAGCCCGTCTTTGGTGTTATCTGGGTGGCCGTTGACGTATTTGAATCCGTAAACATCCCCATCCGAAGTCGGCATCAGCTCGATCACGCCAACATCGGAATGCGAGGCGACCCGCGGTGTTTTGTCAAACAGGGGCCAGCGGTGGAAATCCTGTTCGATCCGGTCGCAGATGCCTTGCAGCATGGGCGCGATCCCGATGTGGTGGATCAGCTGCATCATGTGATCGACGCTGACAAAAGGAACAAGGGCTTTTTGGGAGGGTTGTGTCATAATACTCATCTTTCAGAAAATGCGGGAAAGGCTCAGCCCCGCAAGGCGCCGAGCCTTTGGCAAAGAAGGGGGAAGCGTTAGAAGGCGCGGGTAGGGCGATCAAACACGTTGCGCCCCATGGCAGAGGCGGCCAGATCGACCAACAGCTCGGCGGTGCGGCCGCGTTCGTCCATAAACGGGTTCAGCTCAACCAGATCGAGCGAGGTCATCAACCCGCTGTCGTTGATCATCTCCATGACCAGATGCCCTTCGCGTACGGTTGCACCCCCGGGAACAGTGGTGCCAACAGCGGGGGCAACAGCAGGGTCGAGGAAATCCACATCCAGCGACACATGCAACATGCCGTTCGCAGCCGTCACACGATCCAGAAACGCGCCAAGCGGGCGGGCGATGCCTGTTTCATCGATTTCGCGCATATCAACGCGGGTGATTGCGGTGTCTTGCAGCGCTTCGCGCTCTGCCGGATCAACGGAGCGCAGGCCGATCATCGCGATGTTTTCATAAGGAAGAGGCGCGGGCAGGGCGGGCCAATCCGGAAAGGCGCTGCGCCCTGTGACATAGCCCATAGGCGTGCCGTGCAAATTGCCGCTATCGGTGCTTTCTAATGTGTGGAAATCGCTATGGGCATCCAGCCAAAGCACAAACAAAGGGCGCTCTTGGCGGGCGGCGTGACGCATCGCGCCCAGAACCGTTCCTGCAGCCAGCGCGTGATCTCCTCCCATCGTGATGGGCAACCCTTGGTCAAAGGCGGTCTCGGTGGCATCGGCCAGTGCATGTGTCCATGCAATGGTTTCCGACAGGCGGTGCAATTTGGGGTGTGGAGCATCTGTGAAAGGGGCAGGTGCGATATTACCGATGTCGGTGACACGGTGCCCAAGGCTGCTCAAAGCTTCGGCAAGGCCAGCTGTGCGCAAGGCGTCTGGGCCCATTATACAGCCACGACGTGTCTTGCCGCAATCCAGTGGGGCGCCTTGTAAGATACAGTGATGTGGTTTCATGAAAAGCCTCTTTCGCTACAGATTATTCTTTATAACTTGGTAAAATGGATTGTTAGTAGCATGCAATTTGGCCATAATGTTTACAGTTTGACCAAATTGGATAGAAAAATGGACGATATGGATCACCAGCTGATCGGCGCGTTGCGCCATGATGCGCGCGCGTCTTTGTCTGATCTTGCTGCGCGGTTAGGGGTGTCACGTACAACCCTAAGGGCACGGTTGTCGCGCCTTCAAAACCGCGGCGATATTGTCGGGTTTTCTGTCATCACCCGCGCGGATGTTGCGCAGGATCCTGTGCGCGGGTTGATGATGATCGGGATTGAGGGGCGCGGCACAGAGCGTATCAAACGCCAGCTGTCCGCCATGGCCGAGCTGCGAGCGGTGCATTCTACCAACGGGCGTTGGGATTTGATCGTCGAAATTGGCACTTCCACTTTGGCCGAGCTGGACATCGTGCTGGGGCGGATACGCAATCTGGACGGTGTGGCGAGTTCGGAAACCAGCCTGCTGTTAAGCACACAAAAGGTTGGCTAGCCGCGGCGCGCCGCCGCCACCCAGACCACAGCCAAACCAACAGATAGGATCGCGTTCCAACCTGCCATGCTGATCCCTGCCATTTGCCAAGGGATGTCATCGCAACGCACCAGTGGCGCGGCGAGAATCTGGTTCAGCAGGTCTTCGGCGCTGACATTGGACACACCCGATGAGGTGCAGCTGGTTGGCCCTTCCCACCAGCCTTGCTCGACTCCGACGTGGTAGGCGGCGATGCCTGCCGTGCTCAGCGCAGCGATCGCGCCCAGCCAAGCAAGGCGTATCTCTCCCGTGAGAACAATCAGGGCGCCAATCAGCGCCGCAGCCGCATGGGGCCAACGCTGCCAGAGGCACAGTTTGCACGGGGGCATGCCACCAATATGTTGAAAGGCGTAAGCCCCCAGCAAAACAGCAGCCGAGCCGATTGCAGCCAGAAGAACCAGACGTTTCACAGGAATTTCACCACGAAAAAGCCCCCGATGAGCAGCGCAAGCGCAAGGGTGAACATAAGGGGAAGGCGTTTTTCAATGAAATCACGAATAGGTGCACCAAATTTCCACAGCAGCAGCGCAACGATAAAGAAGCGCAACCCCCGTGCAAGGATAGATGTTGCAATAAATGTGCCCAGCGGCATCGCGGTCCAACCCGACATGATCGTAATGACCTTATAAGGGAAGGGGGTGATCCCTGCCGCCAGAACGGCCCAGAAGCCCAGATCGTTAAATCGTGTGGCAAATTCAGCCATCGAATCCGCTTTGCCAAGGGAGTTGAGGATCGGTTCGCCCAAAGCCTCAAACGCCAAAGCGCCAATGGCATAGCCCAGCATCCCCCCCAAAACGGAGGCGACCAGCGCAACCCCAGCAATCAAAAACGCGCGGCTAGGGCGGGCAATGATCATCGGGATCATGATAATATCTGGCGGGATCGGAAAGACCGAGCTTTCGATAAAGGCCACAAATGCAAGCACCCAAAGGGCGTGGCGGTGATCGGCTAGACCAAGTGTCCAGTCATATAGGCGTTGGATCATGGGGGCTGCTCCGTGTTTTTAACGTCAACACCACGTGAAGCGTTTCAGGTCAAGGGAGCGCGAAAGGGCAAAGCAGAGAAAAAGGCTTCGATTTGGGCTTGCCCACCGCGAAAGCTCAGGCTACATCACCCCTCAGTGCCCAAGTGGCGGAATGGTAGACGCAGGAGATTCAAAATCTCCCGCCGCGAGGCGTGCCGGTTCGAGTCCGGCCTTGGGTACCAACCTGACGTGTTCAGGTCTCCGTTTTTTTTAAAAAAATCCGCTTGACGCTATTTGGGCTTTTTAAGGCCTAGATGTGGTTACGGTTGTTTCTGTGGAACAGAAGTTTGAGCGCGGTTGATGCCGTTAACTAAAATCCGTTGTTTTACAGTGCGATCCAATAAGCGTGAATTGCGAAGGCAAAGCTGCGAAAGCGTAAAGCCGTTTGATTCGTTGAATTGTGGCGGACCTTACGTCAAGTTTGGCCAATTTCCCCGTTTCAATTGGATTGGTTCCGAGCTGTAAACAAGCAAATGTGACGGGCGGCGGAGAGCTGCCTGTCAAATGGGGCAAGCTGGTGTTTCGGAGATGGAAACACTGGGTGCACGGATTGGTTGTGTGGGTTTTGTTGGAACTGTCCTAAACCCCCTGTCTTTATGGGCGAACGCCCATAAACGCTGTTCAGGAAATGGAAACAGTCTTCACTTTTGGCGGGAAGGGCAGCTTGTCTGACTTAAAAAAGCGACGCAACGTGGGCCCGTTCGTGACACTTTTCAAACATTTTTCCCTTTGTGCGCCATATTTTAAAAGGTATCAATTGAGTTGCCCAACTGGGGGGCGACGATAATTTGGTCCGGGGGCGGCCGCACATTGACTGCATTATATGGTGCAGGAGAGGTGTAGGGCGCATGTTTGCGACTGCTGCACATAGAACTTTGAAGCATCTTCTATGTTTCTTAGTTTGGCCATAATTTGGCCTGTCTCTCCCTCCATCACTGGCGCTGCTGTGTGCGTGTTGATTTCGGACCAGTTTCGAACCTCACGGGGTTCAAGAGTATGAATGGAGACGAACATGAAAACGTGTTGTGCTTTAAAACGATATATGACGGGCCTATCGAGGGCGACCGTCAGTCTTCGGCATACCTTTGGTAACCTCACAGATTACACATCTTCCCATCCGGCCGCGACCCGCGCCGCGCGTGTTGCTGCATAGGAGCAAAAAACATGATCAGAACTATCGACTTTAATAATCTCGCCACTGGTGAAAACGTAACCAACCAATATGAAGACATTGGTGTAACGGTTTCTGCTGTTGCAAATGGATCTGGTGTAGATCAGGCCATGATTTTTGATTCAAACAACCCCACGGGCGGGGATGATGATCTGGCGACAGATAATCTGGACAATGTGTTGATCATTTCCGAAGACGGTGACTCATCTGATCCGGATGACAACGCGGCAGGCGGCACATTCACTTTTGAATTTGACAACGCGGTGTCGATCAAATCCCTGACGTTCCTTGACTTGGAACAGCCAGCTACAATGTTGTTCTTTGGCGAAGACGGGTCGCTGTTGAGCGAGCAAACTGTGCCTGTAAACGGTGACAACGGCCAATCGGTTGTTCAGTTGTTTGTCCCTGGTACGGTTCGCTTTGAAATCCAGCTGCAAACCTCGGGTGCTATTGATAACCTTGTGTTTGAAGATAACACACCTATCACGGATGGGGATGGTATCGTCTCTGGTGATGATGGTGCAGACGTTATTGATCTGGACTATACGGGCGACCCTGATGGTGACCGGATTGATGCAAGCGATGCGTTGATCGCTGGCGAAGCCCCAGAAGACGATATAGTTGACGCGTTGGGCGGCAACGACACGATCACTTCCT